>JAEWBU010000245.1 GCA_023390985.1 Pseudomonadota bacterium | reverse complement strand
GGCCGCGACCTCGGCGGCGCTCCTGGCCGGCTGAGCAGGCACACTGCCGCGATGGCCGCACCGCTCAACTACCACCACCTCTACTACTTCTGGGTCGTGGCCAAGGAGGGCGGCATGGCGCGCGCCGCCGACCGGCTCGACATGGCGGTGCAGACGGTGAGCGCGCAGGTGCGTGCGCTCGAGCGGTCGCTGGGCCACGCGCTGTTCCGGCCCGCGGGCCGCGGACTCGCGTTGACGGAGGCCGGCATCGCCGCGATGGCGCATGCCGACCAGATCTTCTCGCTCGGTGAACAGCTGCGCCTGGCGGTCGAGGAGGCCGCGACCGGCCAGGGCAGCCGTCTTGCCGTGGGCATCTCCGACGGGCTGCCCAAGCTGGTCGTCCACCATCTGCTGCGTCCGGCGCTGGCCGACGACCGCGTGCGCCTGCTTTGCCACGAGGACGAGTTCGACGGCCTGCTCGGCGACCTGGCGCTGCACCGGCTGGACGCGGTGCTGTCGGACCGGCCCGCGCCCGCCAACCCCAACCTGCGTCTCTACAGCCATGCGCTCGGCGATGCGCCGCTCGCGTGGTTCGCGCCGGTCAAGCTCGCGTCGCGCTGCAGGAAGCCCTTTCCCGCCTCCCTCGCCGAGATGCCGGTGCTGCTGCCCACCGGCCACGCGGCCGTGCGCGCGCGGCTGGACCGCTGGTTCGAACACCTGGGCGTGCGCCCGCGCGTGGCCGGCGAGTTCGAGGACAGCGCGCTGCTGGCCGCGTTCGGCCGCGCGGGGATGGGCGCTTTCCCGGCCTCGCAATGGTCGCGAAAGGAGTTGCTGGCCGAGCCGGGCATCCGGCTGCTCGGCGAGACGCCCGAGCTGGCCGAGCACTTCTACCTGATCTCCGCCGAACGACGCATCCAGCACCCGCTGGTGCAGCGGCTCGTGGGCCAGGCGGAAAAGGCTGCCTGACGCTGAAGCAAAGGCCCCTCGGCCTTTGCCGGAATCCGGCGCGCTCGTCCTCGCGAGTGCATACTGTCCTCGTGCCGTTCCTCAACCTGCACCCCCATGCCACCGTCGCCGCGCGAGCGCGCGCGCGGCGGCTCGATGCCGCACTTCAAACGGCCCGGCGGCCTCCTGCCTTCCTCTTCTTCTGACGCGCCAACTTCTCCGCCGGGCCCGCTTCCGGCGCATTCGAAGGAGCGCAACATGCAAGCTGAAATCCATTCCCTCGAGCGCGAACTCACCGAGCTCGACTACGTCCGCCTGAAGAAACTCAACGCCACCAACGGCACGCGCGAGCTGGCCGACGTGCTGGCCAACGCCGAGGTGATCCCCGGATCGCAGATCGACGCGAGCGTGCTCACCATGAACACGCGGTTCGAGCTCGAGGAGCTGGACACCGGCGAGCGCCGTGTCCTGACGCTGAGCTATCCCGACGACGCGCATCCGTCGGACGGATCGATCTCGGTGCTCTCGCCGCTGGGCTGCAGCCTCATCGGCCTGCGTCCGGGCGATACCGCGCAATGGCACACGCCCGCCGGCACCAAGAGCGCCACGGTGCGCGCGGTGCTGTTCCAGCCTGAGGCCAGCGGCGACTACGTGAGCTGACGCACCGTGCGTCGCACCACGGCCGGGCAGGAAGGGCCGATTAGCTCCCCAGACTAGCCCGATCGAGTGGTCGCCACGTTGGACGGATTGCGTTTTGTTGCGCCTCAGCGGGCGCCTTCACAAGCAGAATCGATTCCGCTCTCACGAGTCACGGATGCGGTGGCTCGTGACCAGCGGGAGGCACGATGTCATGAAGGTCGTTCTGTTCTGCGGGGGTCAGGGCCTGCGCATGCGAGACGCGGAGAACCTGCCCAAGCCGATGGTGCATATCGGTTCGCGGCCCCTGCTTTGGCATGTGATGAAGTACTACGCGCACTTCGGGCACAAGGACTTCGTGCTGTGCCTCGGGTACCGCGCGGAAGTCATCAAGAACTACTTCCTGCAGTACGACGAGTGCCTGTCGAATGATTTCGTGCTGTCCGGCGGCGGCAAGAACGTGCAGCTGTTCGGCAGCGACATCCACGACTGGCGCATCACCTTCGCCGACACCGGCATCTCCTCGAACATCGGCGAACGCCTGCGGGCCGCGCGCAAGTACGTGGAAGACGAGGAGATGTTCCTCGCCAACTACAGCGACGGCCTCTCGGACCTGCCCCTCCCGCAGCAGATCGACGACATCCGCAGCCAGGGCAAGGTGGCGAGTTTCCTCGCCGTGCGGCCGAACCTCAGTTACCACGTGGTGACCACGCAGCCGGGCAGCAGCCTGGTGAGCGACATCCACCCGATCGACAACGGCGACATCCGCGTCAATGGCGGGTATTTCGTGTTCCGCAAGGAGATCTTCGAGTACCTGGGCGAGGGCGAGGAGCTCGTCGAGCAGCCGTTCCACCGCCTCCTGCAGCAGCAGCAGCTGATCGGCTACCAGTACGACGGCTTCTGGGCGAGCATGGACACCTTCAAGGACCGGCAGCAGCTCGAACGCCTGCAGTCCGGCAGCGGCGCGCCCTGGGAGCTGTGGCGCAGGTACCCGGAGGGTGCATGCTCCCGTTGACGCTTCCGGTCGATCGCCGGGCGCCGCTGAACGTGCTCTGCCTGGGTGCGCACGCGGACGACATCGAGATCGGCTGCGGCGGCACCGTCCTGCAGCTGCTGGCCGACCGGCCCAACGTGCACGTCACCTGGGTGGTGTTCAGCGCCGCGGGCGAACGCGAGCGCGAGGCCCAGGCCGGCGCGCAGCACTTCCTCGAGGGCGCGGCGGGGCGCCGCGTGATCACGCAGAAGTTCCGCGACGGCTACTTCCCCTGGCAGGGCGCCGAGATCAAGGAAGTGATGGAAGGCATCAAGCGGGAGACCGATCCCCACATCGTCTTCACGCACTACCGCCACGACCGCCACCAGGACCATCGCACCATCAGCGACCTGACCTGGAACAGCTGGCGGCGGCACGTGGTGCTCGAGTACGAGATCCCCAAGTACGACGGCGACCTGGGCGCGCCCAACTGCTTCATGCCGCTGACGCGCGACGTCTGCGCACGCAAGGCGGCGCTGATCTGCGAGGTGTTCCGCAGCCAGGCCGACAAGAGCTGGCTGGAGACGGACACGTTCGAGGCGCTGATGCGGCTGCGCGGCCTGGAGTGCGCCGCGCCCGAGAAGCGCGCGGAAGCGTTCCATTGCCGCAAGTTCGTGCTGGGCACGGGTGCGTAGCATGGGAGACAGGGCGCCGAAGATCGTCTTCATCGTGATGTCGGCCGTGACCCGCCCGGGGACGGTCGAGCAGCTGGCGCGTTCGCTGGCGCCGCACACCGTGCTGGTGCACCACGACTTCTCGCAGACGCCGAACTTCCCGATGGCGGCGCCCAACGCGCGCTTCGTCCCCGAGCCGCGTCGCACGGGCTGGGCCGTGTTCGGCTTCACCGAAGGCGTGTTCCATTCACTGCGCTACGCGCTGGACCACTTCGACTTCGATTACCTGCAGACGCTCAGCCCGACCTGCCTGCCCATCAAGTCGATGGCGCAATTCGAGGAGCACGTGTCGGGCGAGGCCGAGGCCCACTTCGACTGCATCGACCTGATGCGCGACCACGACGCGCTGATGTCGGTGGGCTATCGCGCGTTCACGCCGGAGGGGTCGATGCGGCACCGCGTGCTGCGGCGGCTGTCGGGCTGGTACTTCCGCGGCGCGCACGGCCGCCGCGACGAGGCGGGCATCTGGCTGCGCAGCGGCGAGCGCCGCGGCCCGTTGCCGTGGGCGGCGCGAATGGCGGTGGAGGCTTTCTCGGATCCGCGCGTGGGCGGCCATCCCTTCGGCGCCGCGCTGCGTCCGTACTACGGCTCTTCCTGGTTCGGCGCGCGGCGCCACGTGGTCAAGGCCCTGGTCGAGCAGTTCGAACGTCCCGAGATCCGCGGCTGGTTCAGCAGGCTGCGCATCGCCGACGAATTCCTCTTCGGCTCGCTGCTGATGCAGCTGGTCGCGACCAAGGGGCCGATGAACCACCTGATCCAGCGCTACGACGAGGCGCACGTGGGCGACTTCACGCCGGCCGACGTCGATCTGCTGCGCGCATCGCCGGCCTTCTTCGCGCGCAAGTTCCCCGACGATCCGGCCGCGCCGGTGCGCCTCGAGGTGCTGCGCGAGCTGGTGCGCGTGGAACCCTGGCGCGCCGTCGCCGGGGAGGAGATCCCGCAGGATCAGGCCGAGGGCTTGCGCATCGGCCGCAGGAACACGTCGGTGACCTCCACCGTGCGCGGCAACGAGAGCGCATGGAGCGTCAGGGACGCGACGTCTTCCGGCTGGATGAGCCCGGAAGGATCGTAGGCCTTGCCCTCCTGCGCATGCAGCTCGGCCTGCATGCGCGTGGCGGTGCGACCGACGTAGAGGCTGGTCACGCGCACGCCGGCCACGTTGACCTCTTCCCGCAGGCTGTCCGCGACGGCCTTGAGCGCATGCTTGGTGGCCGCGTACGCCCCGACGGTCGCCTTCGCCGAAACGCCTGCGCTCGAATTGATGAACACCAGCTGGCCCTGCGCCGCCTTCAGCGCCGGCAGCAGTCGCTGCGTGAGCACGTAGGGCGCACGCACGTTGGTGCGGTACTGGCGGTCCAGCTGCTCCGCGGTGGCGCTGTCGAAGGGGGCGCGGTCCAGGATGCCGGCGGCGTGGACGAGCACATGGATGGCGGGCAGGTCGGCCGCGATGGCCGATGCAACGCGATCCAGGTCCTCGTCGGCGCCGAGATCGGCCGCATAGCAATGCGCGCCGTTCGCGACGGCGCGCAGCGTCTGCGCGTCGCGCCCGACGATGCAAAGCCGCGCACCGGCATCCGCGAGCGCCAGCGCGATCGCCCGGCCGATGCCGCGGCTCGCGCCGGTGACGACGGCGACCTGGCCCTGGAGCGGCTTCATGGCGCCGGCGCCAGCAGGTCGTTGCGCTCCAGCAGCGCGGCCGCGTCGCGCACGGCGGCGAAGGGCAGGCCGGAGCGCTGGGCGATGTCCAGCAAACCGGCCTGGCCGTCGGAGAGGTTGAGCACCCACAGCATCGCCATCTCGACCTGCCGCGGCCCGGCGCCGCCCGTCGCGCCGTACAGCCCGCGCTGGCCGAGCTGCGGCTCGCACTTCGGATTCAGGTTCAGGTAGCGGCCCTCGTGCTCCAGCACGTCGAAGACCGCGAGCAGCGTGTCAAACGCGCCCGCCAGCGACTCGGGCGCCACGAAGTCCGGGTTGTCGGCCGAGGTGTGGTACTCCGGGAACTGCCCGTGGTGGCTTCGCATCAGGCAGCCCACGGGCAGGTTGAAGCCGGGCGAGCCGTACTGCCGCTCGTCGTAGCCGTAGGGCGAGAACGGCACCGTGCTGTAGCCGGGATCGGCGTGCGAGAGCACGTGCCGCACCGCGCGGTCGATGGTGGCGTCATCGTGCCGGCTGCGCTTGTAGGTGAAGCTCGCGCGGTCGCCGACGCAGGTGAGCACCAGCCCGTGGCGGATGTTCCGCGCGCGCTCCTCGTTGCGGCTCAGCCAGGTGATCGCGCCGATGGTGCCCGGCGCGAACACGAAACGGTACGAATACCGCCGCGATGCTTGTTGCGACAGGTGCTTTGCGAGGAAGGTCGCGACCACCAGGCCGGACAGGTTGTCGTCCGCCAGCGAGGGATGGCAGGCGTGGCAGGAGACCAGCACCTCCTCGCTCGTGCGCCCCTCCAGCAGGAACTCGCCGTAGGTGAGGGCGCCATCGGCCAGCGTGGCGTCGATGCATACCTCGTACTCGGCCTCGGGCTGCCGCTCGAGCTGTTCCAGCCGGCGATGCGGCAGGCAGAAGCCCCAGGACTCCTTGTAGTACGAGGTTCGGTAGGGGATGAGGTCGGGCCGGTCGGGCAGCGAGTGGAGGTGCGGCCGCAGCTCGGCCAGCGTCATCTTCCGGTGCACCGGCACGCTGTAGTTCACCACGTGCAGGTTGTGCGCGCGGAAGTCGATCACCCGCTCACCGGCGGCGTTCTTCACGTACGCGTCGCGGATGTTCCATTCGCGCGGAACGGTCCAGTCGAACACGCGGGTGCCGGTCGGCACCTCGTGCAGCACCAGCGGAATATCGCGGCCCAGCCGCGCCAGCGTGCGCCGCAGCCCGTCGCCGGTGATGCTGCGGCAGATCGGGTAGAGCTCCCGGACCAGCGCATGCATCGCCGCGCCGGGCGACGGCGCGTCGTTCACTCCAGCACCTCGATGTCGGGGATCGGCACGACCAGCTTGCCGCCCCAGTCGCGCACATAGGCCAGCTGCTGGCGGATCTCGTCCTTCAGGTTCCAGGGCAGGATGAAGACGTAGTCGGGCCGCGTCTGCGCGATCTTCTCCGGCGGATGGATCGGGATCCGCGTGCCCGGCAGGAAGCGGCCGTGCTTGTACGGGTTGCGGTCCACCGTGTAGTCCAGGAAATCGGTGCGGATGCCGCAGTAGTTGAGCAGCGTGTTGCCCTTGCCGGGGGCGCCGTAGCCGGCGATGGCCTTGCCGGCGCGCTTGGCCTCGATCAGGAACGACAGGATGTTCCGCTTGGTGCGCTTGACCTTCTCGTCGAACGAGAAGTAGGTCTCGAGCCGCCGGAACCCGGCCTCCTCCTCGCGGCGAACCAGGTCGTTCACGCGATCGGTCACCGGATGCGACGCGTCGTCGGCATGCCGCGCGTAGATGCGCATCGAACCGCCGTGCGTGGACAGCTCGTCGACGTCGAACACCGTGAGCCCGAAGTCGCCGAGCATGCGGATCGCGGTGATGAACGACCAGTACTGGAAATGCTCGTGGTAGATGGTGTCGAACTGGTTCTGCTCCATCAGCCGCATCAGGTGCGGGATCTCGATGGTGATCACGCCGCCGGGCTTGAGCAGCGTCTTCATGCCCTGGGTGAAGCTGCGGACGTCGGGGATGTGCGCGAACACGTTGTTGGCCGCGATGAGGTCGGCGCGGATGCCTTCCCCGACCATCTTCGCCGCGCATTCCCGGCCGAAGAACTCCACGCGCGTCGGGATGCCCTTGCGCACCGCCTCCTTCGCGACGTTGGCGGCCGGCTCCACGCCCAGCACGGGCACGCCCAGGGCCTGGAAGTACTGCAGCAGGTAGCCGTCGTTGCTGGCCAGCTCGACCACCAGCTTGTCCGGGCCCAGGCGGAAGCGGTCGAACATCTTCGCCGCGTAGGCCTTCGCATGCGCCAGCCAGCTGTCGGAGTAGGAGGAGAAGTACGCGTACTCGGTGAAGATCTCCTGCGGGCTCACATGCTCGGGCAGCTGCACCAGCAGGCACTGCTCGCAGACGAACACGTGCAGGGGATAGAAGGCTTCGACGCTCGCCAGCTGGTCCGCCGGAACGTAGGCCTCGCAGGGCGGGGACATGCCCAGGTCGGTGAAGGTGTGCCGCAGCGCCGCCCCGCACAGGCGGCAGCAGGCGGAACGGGCCGGCTGCAGGTTCATCTCGCTCCCTCCGTGAAGGGCCGACCTCGGCCCTGAACAGTGCTTCCATTCTGGACCGCCCCTACGCCGCCGTGCGCGGTCGAGCCATGGCTCCATCGGGCCGGTACGCGCGTCGCCGGCATGCGTATAACGGAGCCCATCATGGAACGCACGCCTTCCCCGGCCTGGCCGCCCCTGCCGCTGTCCGAATGGGAGGACACGCGGGCCGCGCTGCACTTGTGGATGCAGGTCATCGGCAAGCTGAGGCTGGCCTGCACGCCGTGGACCAACCACTCCTGGCACGTGACGCTGCCACTCACCGCGCGCGGCATCGCCACCGGGCTGCTGCCATGCGACGGCAAGTTCTGGCAGGCCGAGTTCGACTTCCTGGACCACCAGCTGAAGTTCGCGAGCAGCGACGGCGGCACCGCCACGGTCGCGCTCAAGCCCCAGTCGGTGGCGCAATTCCACGCGGCGGTGAAGGACGCGCTGGCCTCGCTCGGCATCCCGATGGACATCGACACCATGCCTTGCGAGATCCCGGGCGCCGTGCCCTTCGAGAGCGACACGGCCCGGCGGCCGTACGACGCCGGGGCGGCGCAGCGGCACTGGCGCATCCTGCTGCAGGCCGACCGCGTGCTGCGCATCTTCCGCTCGCGCTTCCGCGGCAAGGCCAGCCCGGTGCACTTCTTCTGGGGCGCGATGGACCTCGCCGTCACGCGCTTCTCCGGCCGCGAGGCGCCGCAGCATCCGGGCGGCGTGCCGTTCCTCGCGGACTGGGTGGTGCGCGAGGCGTACTCGCACGAGGTCAGCAGTTGCGGTTTCTGGGCCGGCCCCGGCCTGGGCGAGCCGGCCTTCTATTCGTACGCGTACCCGGAGCCGGAGGGCTTCGCGGCGGCCCAGGTGCGGCCGTCTTCGGCGTTCTACAGCGAGACCTTGCGCGAGTTCGTGCTGCCTTACGAAGCGGTGCGCACGTCGTCCGATCCGGACGCGACGCTGCTGGAGTTCCTGCAGTCCACCTACGAGGCGGCCGCCGGGCTCGGCCGGTGGGATCGCTCCGAGCTGGAGTGCCGGCTGCCCTGACGCTTCACCACCGCGTCGCGTACGCGAAGGCGATGCCGCCCGGCTGCGGGATCAGCACGGCCGAGCCGCCGGCCAGCGGACGCGCGAACAGGTAGCCCGAAGCGACACCGACCGCGGCCCCGGCGAGCGCCTGGCGCGCGAAGTGGTGGTGGGTGTGCACTCGCGAGTACGCGGTGGCCGCGGCGAGCGCGTAGGCCGGGGCGGCGGTCTCCACGCCATAGCGGCGATGCAGGTAGCCCGCGGCGGCGAAGGTGGCCGCGGCGTGCGCGGAAACCGCGCCATGGCCGCTGCCGGTCGGTCGCGGATCGTGGATGGTCCGCTTGAGCGCTTCCGTCGCCAGTTCCGCGGTGCCCCACCCCAGGGCGAACTGCTGCAGCCCCTCGAAGTCCTGCCGCCACAGGCTGTAGCCCGCCGTGGCGAGCGGCAGTCCGATGCGCACGGCGTCGCCGAAGCGGTCCCTCTCGGAAACCGTCTGAGCCTGGGTGCCCGCGCCGGTGACGAGCAGCGCGGCGAGGAGCGATCGCCTGCCGATCACGCCCGCCTCGTCTCAGCGCTGCTTCTCGCGCACCACGAGCACCGGCACCGGCGCGAACCGGACGATCTGCTCGGCGCCGCTGCCCAGCATGGCGCGGCTGAGGCCCTTGCGCCCGTGCGTGCCCACGACCACCAGATCGGCGTCCCACGCGAGCGCCTGGTCGGCCACCTTGTCGCCGAGCCGGCTGCCCGGCTCGTCGACGAGGAGCGTGTCATAAGGGACGCCCGCGGACTGGCAGACCGCCGCGGCGTCCTCGAGCACCTTGCGCGACTGCCGCTGCAGCTCTTCCAGTACTGACGGGCCGGCGTATTCGAAGCCGCCCGCGAGGTAGTCGACCTGGTCGAGCACGTGCAGCACCCGTACCCGGCCGCCGCCGTCACGCGCGATCTGCAGGGCCGAGACCAGGGCCCGGGTGGACACCTCGCTGCCGTCGCACGGCACCAGGATGCGTTTGAAGTCGGACATGGGGGCTCCTCCGGTGAACCACGAGAACCTCGTGCTTCCACTCTAGGAAGTGATCCGGCCGAACTCCATGACGTGGATCAAATACCGGCTCGGCCGTCAGGGGATTCAACCCATCAACCCCAGGCCCGCCACGATCTCGAACGACCGCAGTCTCGCGGTGTGGTCGAAGATCTGCCCGGCGATCATCAGCTCGTCGGCGCCCGTGCGTTCGATGAAGGCGAGCAGCGATCGCTTCACCGTCTCCGGCGAGCCGATGGCGGTGCAGGAGAGCACGCTGTCGAGCAGGGCGCGCTCGGCCGGGCCGAGGTGGTCGACGTAGCCCGGCATGGGCGGCGGCAGCTTGGTGGGACGGCCGCTGCGCAGGTTGACGAAGGCCTGCTGCAGCGAGGTGGCGAGCACGGCGGCCTCCGCATCGGTGTCGGCCGCGACCACGTTGAAGCCCAGCATCACGTACGGCCGGTCCAGCTGTTCCGACGGCTTGAAGTTGTCGCGATAGACCTCGATCGCCTGCATCAGCTGGCCGGGCGCGAAGTGCGAGGCGAAGGCGTAGGGCAGGCCCAGCATCGCAGCCAGCTGCGCGCCGAAGAGGCTGGAGCCCAGGATCCACACGGGCACCTTGAGCCCCGTGCCCGGCACGGCACGCACCGGGCCGCGCGGGCGGTCGGACAGGTAGTCCATCAGTTCCACCACGTCGCGGGGGAACTCGTCCGGGTCCGAATGCAGGCTGCGGCGCAGGGCGCGCGCGGTGGTCGGGTCCGAGCCCGGCGCGCGGCCCAGGCCCAGGTCGATGCGCCCGGGATGGAGCGACTCCAGCGTTCCGAACTGCTCCGCGATCACCAGCGGCGAGTGGTTGGGCAGCATGATCCCGCCGGCGCCGACCCGGATGCTCTTCGTGCCGCCGGCCACGTGCCCGATCAGCACCGACGTGGCCGCGCTCGCGATGCCGGGCATGCCGTGGTGTTCGGCCAGCCAGTAGCGTCGATAGCCCAGTCGCTCGGCGTGCTGCGCCAGCGAGAGGCTGTTGCGGAAGGACTGGGCGGCGGTGGCGCCTTCGGGGATGGGCGAGAGATCGAGAACGGAAAGCGGAGTCATCCCGGAATTCTGGCGGCGGGCCGCCGGCCCTGCCTGGACGGCCGGGCATGTCCCTTCAGAGCGTCCGTGCGTGATGCTCCAGGTGCTCGCCCACGAACGTCATGATGAAGAAGTAGCCGTGGTCGTAGCCCTCGTGCCGGCGCAGCGTGAGCGGCTGGCCCGCCGCCGCGCAGGCCTGCTCCAGGCGTTCCGGCTGCAGCTGCTCCTTGAGGAACGGGTCCTGCATGCCCTGGTCGACCAGCAGGTGCGGCGCTCGCGCGCCGCTCGCGATCAACCGCACCGCGTCGTGCCGCGCCCATTCGGCGGTGTCCTCGCCCAGGTAGCCGGTGAAGGCCTTGCGACCCCACGGCACCTCCGACGGCGCGACGATCGGCGCGAAGGCCGACACGCTGCGGTACCGCCCCGGATGCCGCAGCGCCAGCGTGAGCGCGCCGTGGCCGCCCATCGAGTGGCCCAGGATGCCGCAGCGGTCCATCTGCACCGGAAAATTCCGCTCGAGGAGCGCCGGCAGCTCGGTCGTGAGCCAGCTCTCCATGCGCCAGTGCCGCGCATAAGGCTCGCGCGTCGCGTCCAGGTAGAAGCCGGCCGCGGTGCCGAAATCCCAGTGCTCGTCGGCGGCCGCGATGCCCGTGTTGCGCGGACTCGTGTCCGGCGTGACCAGCACCAGCCCGAGCCGCGCCGCATGCTGCTGCGCGCCCGCCTTGATCGCGAAGGTCTGCTCGTTGCAGGTCAGGCCGGCGAGGCACAGCACGACGGGGCAGCGGCCCTGGCGCGCCTGCGGCGGCAGGTACACGCCGAACCGCATCGGCAAGCCGACAGCCTGCGACGCGTGCTCGTGGAAGCCCTGCACGCCGTCGAACGCGCGGTGCTCCTCGAGCGTCGTGACGCCCTCCATGTCAGTACACCACGACCGAGCGGATCGACTCGCCGGATTTCATCAGGTCGAAGCCCTTGTTGATGTCGGCGAGCTCGAGCTGGTGGGTGATCAGGTCGTCGATGTTGATCTTCCCTTCCATGTACCAGTCGACGATCTTCGGCACGTCGGTGCGCCCGCGCGCACCGCCGAAGGCCGAGCCCTTCCACACGCGTCCGGTCACCAGCTGGAAGGGCCGGGTCGCGATCTCCTTGCCGGCTTCGGCCACGCCGATGATCACGCTCTGGCCCCATCCCTTGTGGCAGCACTCCAGCGCCTGGCGCATGGTGGTGGTGTTGCCTATGCACTCGAAGCTGTAGTCGGCGCCGCCGTCGGTCAGCTGCACGATGGCGTCGACGATGTTCGGATGGTCCTTGGGGTTGAGGAAACGCGTCATGCCGAACTTGCGCGCCATCGCCTCGCGTGCCGGATTGAGGTCGATGCCGATGATCTTGTCGGCCCCGACCATGCGGGCTCCCTGGATCACGTTCAGGCCGATGCCGCCGAGGCCGAACACCACCACGTTGGCGCCCGGCTCGACCTTGGCGGTGTAGATCACCGCGCCCACGCCGGTGGTGACGCCGCAGCCGATGTAGCAGACCTTGTCGAACGGGGCGTCGGGGCGGATCTTCGCCATCGCGATCTCGGGCGCGACGATGTGGTTGCTGAACGTGGAGCAGCCCATGTAGTGCAGCACCGGCTTGCCCTTGAGCGAGAAGCGCGAGCTGCCGTCGGGCATCAGGCCCTTGCCCTGGGTGCCGCGGATCTGCTGGCACAGGTTGGTCTTGCGCGAGAGGCAGAACTTGCACTGCCGGCATTCGGGTGTGTACAGCGGGATCACGTGGTCGCCCGGCTTGAGCGAGGTGACGCCGGGGCCGACCTCGACCACCACGCCCGCGCCTTCATGGCCGAGAACGGCGGGAAACAGTCCTTCCGGGTCGGCGCCGGACAGCGTGTAGTAGTCGGTGTGGCAGATGCCGGTGGCCTTGATCTCGACCAGCACCTCGCCGGCGCGGGGGCCGTCGAGGTCCAGTTCTTCGATGGTCAGCGGCTGGCCGGCCTGCCAGGCGACGGCGGCGCGAGTTTTCATGGAAATTCCTTCGGTGAACCGCGCATCCTAGACAGGCGCTCTCATGGCCGCCCGCTACTGCCACAAGGCGTTTCAGGATGAGGGCCCAACCGCCGAGCAGCCTCTTCGTTCGTAACAATTGCAGCGGCGCCGGTACAAACAACCGGTTGTCCGGCGCCGCCTCGCGCGGGCATATTGGGACCTGGCTCAGGCGAGGAGGCCCGTGTCCATGCAGAACCCGTTCGAGCTCACGCGCCGGTTCGCGATCCTCGGCCTGCTGCTGACGGCCCTGGTCAGCGTGGGATGCTCGTTCGCGTTCTCCCGCTTCATGGTGCGCACCCTGCTCAAGCAGGACGCCGCCGTGAGCATGGAGTTCGTGCAGAGCGTGGTCGAGCTGCAGCGGGCACGCGACTACTTCACCGGGCCCTACTCGGCCGACACGCACGTGGTCGACTTCTTCAACCGCATCGCGTCGATGCCGAACGTGATCCGCACCAACGTGTTCTCGACCGAGCGCACCATCATCTGGTCGAGCGACCCCGACCTGATCGGCCGCCATTTCGACGACAACCCGGAGCTGGAGGCCGCCCTGGCCGGCGAGCTGCACGTCTCGCGCAGCGAGTTGCGCGACAAGGCCGAGCACGTGTCGCTCGACGGTGACCGCAAGAAGGCGGTCATCGAGAACTACCTGCCGGTGCGAAGCCGGGGCGAGGTGATCGGCGTGGTCGAGGTCTACAAGAGCTCGCAGGCGCTGTCGCAGGCGATCGACAAGGGCCTGCGGCTGATCTGGGTGGCGGGCATCGGCGGCGGCCTGTTCCTCTACGGCGTGCTGCTGTGGGCGGTGCAGCGGGCCGAGCGCATCATCAAGGCGCAGCAGGCGCGGCTGGTGCAGAACGAGACGCTGGCGGCGCTGGGCGCCATGGCCTCGGCCGTGGCGCACGGCATCCGCAATCCGCTGGCGTCGATCCGCTCGAGCGCCGAGCTCAACCTGGAGAACGCGTCGGACGCGGTCCGCGAGGCCAGCGAGGACATCGTCGACGAGGTGGACCGGCTGGAGCGCTGGGTGCGCGACCTGCTGGCCTATGCGGTGCCCGAGGCCGGCGAGCCGGAGAACGTGCGGGTGTCGGAGGTGCTGGACGACACCATCGAAGGCTTCGCGCGGGTGTTCGCCAAGCGCGACATCCGGGTGTCGGCGCAGGCCGAGGACGCCGCCACCTTCGTGCGCGCCGACCAGGCCCTGCTGGCCCAGGCGTTCAACTGCCTCCTGACCAACGCGATGGAGGCGATGCCGCACGGGGGCGAGGTGAAGCTGTCGACTTCGCTTTCGGGGCCGGGGCGGCTGCGCGTGAGCATCAGCGACACGGGCATCGGCTTCTCGCCGGCCGGCCTGCAGAACGCGTTCATCCCGCGCAAGTCGACCAAGCGCACTGGGCTCGGTCTGGGTCTTCCGCTCACGCGCCGCATCGTCGAGCGCTTCGGCGGCACGATCGAGCTGGTGAGCCGCAGCACGGGCGGGGCGACGGTGAACGTCGATCTCCCGATCGCCCGGTGAGCCGATCGGTCGTCATCGTCGAGGACAACGCGACGCTGGCCAAGAACATGGCCACCTACCTGCGCCAGCACGGGTGGGAGACGCGCACGGCCGCGCAGGCCGGCGAGGCGCTGGACCAGATCGGCCGGGCGCAGCCCGACGTGGTGCTGGTCGACTACAGCCTGCCGGGGATGGACGGCCTGGAGCTCCTGCGCCGGCTGCGCAGCGGCCACCCCGACGTGAAGTCGATCATGATCACCGGCCATGGCAGCGTCGACATCGCGGTCGAGGCGATGAAGTCCGGCGCCTGCGACTACCTGTCCAAGCCGATCGCGCTGAGCGACCTGCGCGTGACGATCGAAAAGGCCGTGCGCGGCCAATCGTCGGTGCGCGGGAACGTGCCGCCGGCGCCGAGCAGCGAGGCGGCGCTGGACAAGCTGCTCGGCGAGTCGCCGCCCATGCACGCGATGAAGGAGCTGCTGCGGCGGCTGCTGGAAGCCGAGCACGCGCTGCGCGACCGCGACCGGCCCGCCGTGCTGATCACCGGCGAGACGGGCACCGGCAAGGAGCTGGTGGCCCGCGCCATCCACGATGGCGGGCCGCGGCGCGAAGGGCCGTTCATCGAGCTGAACTGCGCGTCCATTCCCGCCTCGCTGGTGGAGTCGGAGCTGTTCGGCTTCGAGCGGGGCGCATTCACCGACGCGCGCGAGCGCAAGCGCGGCCTGGTCGAGCTGGCCGAGGAGGGCACGCTGTTCCTCGACGAGATCGGCGAGCTCGACCTGCCGGCCCAGTCCAAGCTGCTCAAGCTGATCGAAGACCGCGTCACCCGGCGCCTGGGCGGCGTGCGTGAGCAGCGAAGCAACGTGCGCATCGTCGCCGCGACCAACCAGGACCTCGAGCGCCTCGTGGCCGCCGGCCGCTTCCGCGGCGACCTGTTCTTCCGCCTGCGCATCGTGCTGATCCGCGTGCCGCCGCTGCGCGAGCGCGGCGACGACGTCCTGCTGCTCGCGCGGCACTTCGTGCGGCTGCACGGCCAGCGCTACGGCAAACCCGGCATGCGGCTTTCGTCCGGCAGCGAGCAGCAGCTGGTGCGCTATGCCTGGCCGGGCAACGTGCGCGAGTTGCGCAACTGCCTCGAGCAGGCGGTGCTGATGGCGCCGGGCGAGGAGATCGGGCCGGACCGTCTGCTGCTGTCGCCGGTGACGGCGCTCGGGCTGAATCCGGCCGGCGAGGCGCCCGCCGTGCTGCCCGAACAGGGCCTGGTGCTGGGGGAGATCGAGGGCACGCTGATGCTGCAGGCCCTGGCGCGCACGCAGTGGAACGTGACGCGCGCGGCCAAGCTGCTGGGCCTGTCGCGCGACACGCTGCGCTACCGCATCGAGAAGCTGGAGCTCAAGCCGCCGCCCGCGCCGCGGTGAGCGATCGGGGCATTTGCCCCTGTCGCTGGGGCATTTGACCCAATGTTCCCGCTCGGGCGACCATGCTCAACCGGGCAGGGGCCGTTGGCGGCCAGCCTGCGGCATCGAGCGCGGTGCGCGCACCATGCTGGCATGGGCCATGCACCCGCGTGGGCTCCCAAAGGAGCCTCTCGATGTCCCATTCCCCTCTGCAACCTTCCCGCCCGGTCCTGCGCGGCAGTCTGCTGGCCGCCGCTTGCGCGCTCGGGATGGCGGCGCTTCCCGCCCACGCCGCCTCGTCCAAGTTCTGCGAGGGCGGCGGATTCACCATCGTGCTGTCCAACGGCGCGACGGTCCGCGCCGACGGTGATGTCACCCTCGCGGCCGCTTCGCTCGGCAGTTCGTTCACCGTGCGCGGACGCTACGTCCAGTTCGACGTCGACTCCGTGACCTTCGGCATCCGCAACTACAAGTTCCTGGCCTCCAACGCTCCTGGTACGCAGACGGCGGGCGCGGACGCGCCGGTGTTCGCCAGCAAGATTCCCGACCACAAGGGCGCGCGGCTGACCAGCTCGGCCGAGGTGGAGTTCAAGGACGAGAACATCGAGCTGGGACGTTCGGGCAACGGCATCAGCATGAAGATCCAGGCCAAGGACTGCACGCAGGGCGGGCTGTTCCAGATGGAGCCCGAGCGTGCCGATGGCCAGCGCACGCGCATCACGCACGTGCTGGCCGAGGGCGTCTTCTACTTCGACAACCCGAACTTCCGCGCGCGCGAAGGCGAGGTGGTGCCGTTCACGCCGAGCGACCCGACCCGTGCCACGACCGTCACCATCGCGCCGCGCATCAACTGGGCCAACGACGTCTCCCCCGAGTTCGTCGGCCGCGACAGCCCGCAGGTGGCCACGCGCGTGTTGCCGACGCCCGACGCGCCGCCTCCGGAGGGGTGCACCAACAAGATCCGCAACCGCTTCGGCGCGCTGGTGGACGTGCGGCATTGCGGCCGCGTCTCGGTGTGGGACGTGGCCAGCGGCGGCCGGATGGGCATGGTGACGGGAGAGGACGGCGTCGAGGTGGCGCCGCCGGCGACCGACTGCGTGCAGGACTGCCAGGCCCAGAACCGGGTGCGCGGCGGCGCGGTGGTGCTGGGATTCCCGTTCCCCGTGCCGGACGCTTCGCGGCTGAAGCCGCCGTTCCCGCCCGGGTTCACGCTCCCCTGACCCGGGAATGGCCCCGAAATGACCACCTTGCCCTGGTTCCAGAACGCACCGGAGCGGCCCTTGCATGACGAGACCGACCCGGCCGAGAACGGTGCTCCCCGCGCGCCGGCGGAAGCCATCGAGCTCGACATCCGCGCCGACTCGCCGGTGCGCATCGAGGCCATGCCCGACGGTGGCCTGAACATCACCTGCTACCGGCTCGACGAGGACCGCTCCCGCATGGTCACCATGCTCCTGCGCTTCACGCCCGCCGCCGCGGCCAACCTGATCGGCGGCCTGTACCGGGCCGTGCAGTCGGGTGCGATGAGCGTGGACGAAGAGGAGCCGCCGACGCACTGAGACTCGTGCGGTTCTAGCCGATCGCCATCAGCGAAGCATTGCCGCCGGCCGCGGCCGTGTTGATGCTGAGCGCACGCTCGGTCACGAGGCGCTCCAGCGGGATAGCGGTGTCGCCCGGCTCGAGGCGTTCCACGCCGATGACCGGGCCTTCGCGCTCCGCCAGACGGCGCTGCACTTCGACGAGCTCGTCGACGGAGCCATGCAGCAGCACGGCGTCGAAGGAGACGCCCGGGGCGGTCCAGTCGCTCGTCAGCGCGACGTCGGCGCGCTCGTCCGGCGGCAGGCGATCGAGGAGGGCACGCGCCTCGGCGGGCCAGATCGCGCGGCTGCCGACGGAACGCACCGCGGCGAGCTGGGTGAGCCGGTCCTCGTCGCTCGATGCGAGGCAGAGCACGGCGGAACGCGGCACCAGGCGGTAGACGTTGCGCTCGCCGGTCGGGCCGGGCAGCACGTCGGCTTGGGTCGCGCGCGCCAGCACGTCGGCCGGCCGCTGCGAGAGCAGCCGGTACAGGTACAGCGGCCCGCCCGCCTTGGGGCCGGTGCCCGACAGGCCTTCGCCGCCGAACGGCTGCACGCCGACCACCGCGCCGACCATGTTGCGATTCACGTAGACGTTGCCCGCGTGCGCGGTCTCGACCACGCGCGCGATGGTCTCGTCGATGCGCGTGTGCAGGCCCAGCGTCAGGCCGTAGCCGGTGGCGTTGATCTGGCCGAGCAGGCCGTCGAGCTCGTCGCGCCGGAAGCGCAAGAAGTGCAGGACGGGGCCGAAGACCTCGCGCTGGAGTTCGGCGATGCCGTCGATCTCGATGACGGTGGGCGCAACGAAGGTGCCGCGGCCGGGCGGGGTGAGCTGGTGGACGCGCCGGCCCTTGGCGCGCATGGCGTCGATGTGCCGCTCGATCTGGGCGCGGGCTTCGTCGTCGATGACGGGCCCGACGTCGGTGGCGAGGTGCAGCGGATTGCCCATCCGCAGCTCCGCCATCGCGCCCAGGAGCATCCGCAGCAGACGATCGGCGGCCTCCTCCTGCACGCAGAGCACGCGCAGCGCGGAGCAGCGCTGGCCGGCGCTGTCGAAGGCGGAGACCAGCACGTCGGCGACCACCTGCTCCGCCAGCGCGGAGGAGTCCACGATCATGGCGTTCTGGCCGCCGGTCTCGGCGATCAGCGGGATGGGGCGGCCGCCGGCATCCACCCGGCCGGCGATGCTTCGCTGGAGGATCCGCGCCACTTCGGTGGAACCGGTGAAGAGCACGCCCTGCACGCGCGCGTCGCCGACCAGCCGGGCGCCGACGACCGCGCCTCCGCCGGGCAGCAGCTGGACGGCGAAGCGCGGCACGCCGGCGGCCCACAGTGCGCGCACCGCTTCGGCCGCGATCAGCGGCGTCTGTTCCGCCGGCTTGGCGAGCACGACATTGCCCGCCGCGAGCGCCGCGCTGACCTGGCCCATGAAGATCGCCAGCGGGAAGTTCCACGGGCTGATGCAGGCCACCGGGCCGAGCGGCCGGTGCGTGCCGTTGTCGAAGTGCTCGCGCACCTCGCGGGCGTAGTAGCGCAGGAAGTCCACGGCTTCGCGAACTTCGGCGATGGCGTTGGAGGCGGTCTTGCCGGCTTCGCGGATCAGCAGCGCCATCAGGCGCGGCATGTCGCTCTCGAGCCGGTCGGCGGCGGCTTCGAGGAACTCCGCCCGGCGCGCGGGCGGCGTGGCGGCCCATTCGCCGGCGCGCCGGGCGGCGGAGGTCAGGGCGATGTCGACGTCGTCCGCGGTGGCTTCATGGACGGAGCCGACGACGTCCGACCGATCCGCCGGATTCGGCACGGGCTTGCGCCCGCCGGGGCTCGTGGATTCCGCGAGCAGCGGACGGGCGTCCCAGGCTTCCTGGTGGGCGGCGCCGAAGGTCCGCGAGAGGCTTTGCAGCTGGTGCTCGTCGTTCAGGTCCAGGCCGCGGGAATTCCGTCGCGTCGGGCCGTAGATGTCCCGCGGAAGCGGGATCGCGGGATGGGGCAGGCCGATCGCGCCTTCCTGGCGCGCGTACCCGTCGATCACCTCGGCGGGGTCGCGCACCAGTTCCTCGAGCGGGATCGTCGAGTCGGCGATGCGGTGCACGAACGAGGTGTTGGCCCCGTTCTCCAGCAGCCTCCGCACGAGGTAGGCGAGCAGGGTCTCGTGCGTGCCGACCGGCGCGTAGATGCGGCACGGCCGCCCGAGCTTGCCCTGGGCCGGATCGCCGACCACCTGCTCGTACAGCGGCTCGCCCATGCCGTGCAGGCACTGGAACTCGTACTGCCCGGGCGCGTAGCGCTGCGGGTCGGCCAGTTCGTGGATGGCGGCCAGCGTGTGGGCGTTGTGCGTGGCGAACTGCGGATAGATGGCGTCGGGCGCCGCCAGCAGCTTGCGCGCGCACGCGATGTAGGCCGCGTCGGTGTAGGGCTTGCGCGTGTAGACCGGGTAGCCGTCCTGGCCGTCGACCTGGGCACGCTTGATCTCCGAATCCCAGTACGCGCCCTTGACCAGGCGGATCATCAGGCGGCGGCCGCTGCGCCGCGCCAGGTCGGTGACGTGGTCGATCACGAACGGGCAGCGCTTCTGGTAGGCCTGGATCACGAAGCCGAGGCCGTTCCAGCCTTGCAGGCGCGGCTCGAAGGCGAGCTGCTCCAGCAGATCGAGCGAGAGCTCCAGCCGCTCGGATTCCTCAGCGTCGATGTTCAGGCCGATGTCGCAGTGCTTGCACAGCGCGCACAGCTGCACCAGCGTGGGGTAGAGCTCCTCCATCACGCGCTCGCGCTGAGCGCGGCTGTAGCGCGGATGCAGGGCCGAGAGCTTGATCGAGATGCCGGGGCCTTCGTGGACGCCGCGGCCGGCGGACGCCTTGCCGATGGCGAGGATCGCGGCCTCGTAGTCGCGCAGGTAGCGCTGCGCGTCGTGGGCGGTCATCGCCGCTTCGCCGAGCATGTCGAACGAGTAGCGGAATCCTTGCGCCTCGCGTTCGCGGGCGTTGCGCAGCGCCTCCTCGATGGTTTCGCCGGTCACGAACTGCTCGCCCATCATCCGCATGGCCATGTCGACGCCCTTGCGGATCAGCGGTTCGCCGCCCAGGCCGACCAGCCGCGCGAGCGCGGACGAAAGGCCCGACTCGCTGTGGGTAGCCACCAGCTTGCCGGTGATCAGCAGGCCCCAGGTGGCCGCGTTCACGAAGAGGAAAGGGCTCTTGCCCAGGTGCGACTGCCACTGGCCGCGCGAGATCTTGTCGCGGATCAGGCGGTCGCGTGTCGCGGCGTCGGGCACCCGCAGCAGGGCTTCAGCCAGGCACATGAGGGCGATGCCTTCCTGGGACGACAGCGCGTACTCCTGCAGCAGGTTCTGCACGATGCCGGCGCGGCCTGCCGAGGCCTTGCGCTGGCGCAGGTTGGCGGCGATGCGGCGGGCGAGCGACTGGGTGCTGCGCGCGACGTCCGGCGGGAGCCGCGCGGCCTCGAGGATGTGCTGGACGGCCTGCGGTTCGGGGACGCGACAGGCGGCGGTGATGGCTCGCCGGAGGGGGGATTGCGCCGGCGCGGACGGTTCGGAGAAAGGGGCGGGCGGGTTCATCTGTGAGCCCTATGTTCCGCGTTATCGTTAGGATGTTGTTCGGTTTTTCGGGTTGTTCGCTGAATTAATCCCTATCGATATGACTGGTCTTGGCGAGTTGGACGGAATGGACCGCCGCATCCTGCAGCGGCTGCAGGAGGACGGGCGGATTTCCAACCTGAAGCTGGCGGAGGCGGTGTCACTTTCCCCGACGGCCGTGCTGGCGCGCGTGCAGCGCCTCACGCGCGACGGCTACATCGAGGGCTACGAGGCGAGGCTCAATCCCAGGCTGCTGGGGGCGGGAATGCTGGTGTTCGTGGAGGTGCTGCTGGACCGCACGACGCCGCATGTCTTCGATGAGTTCCGGGCCGCGGTGCAGGTGCGTCCGGAGATCCTGGAGTGCCACATGGTCGCGGGCGGCTTCGACTACCTGGTCAAGACGCGCGTGGCGGACATGGACGCCTATCGCAACTTCGCGGGGAACGTGCTGTGGCGCCTGCCCGGGGTGCGCGAAACGCGGACCTACGCGGTGATGGAGGAGGTGAAGCACTCCACGAGGCTTCACATCCCCTGACGCGGCTCAGTGGGCAGGCCGCGCGTAGGCGAACGGCTGGAGCGCGTTGCGCAGGCGCGCGGCCGAGGGCTCGGAAACCATGCTGAACAGCACCCGGGTGAAGCGCGGCTCGCTCACGCCGGAAGTGATGTACTGCCAGCGGTAGGCCTTCAGCACGGATTCGCGCAGCTGGTCCTTCTCGAGCTGGGTGAAGCGGCCGGCGGCGTGGGTCACGAAGTACTCGACGTCCGAAGTGGCCTGCATCTGGAGGATGCCGTCGATGGCGCCGACCAGTTCGATGAGTTCGTCGACGGCGTTCTCGCGCTGGGCGGGCGTGAGGCCGGCGTCGGCCCGGAGCAGCTCCAGTTCGTCGAGTACCGCGTGCTGCGATTCTTCGCGCCAATGGAAGAGGAACACGTCTTTCCACAGCGGGCAGATGTCCTCGCCGTGCTCGATGCTGGCGCGAAAGTGCGCCTGCGTGAACAGCTCGATGTCCAGCGTCAGTGCGAGCACGGCCCAGGTGCTCTTGCCGAGCACCACGCGGCCCACGTCGTTGGGGTGCGCCACCTGGCGATAGCCGGCGGGCATGCCGCGGCTCATCATTTCCTCGAGCCGGCGGAACAGCGCCTGGTGCTTCAGTTCCTCGTCGGTCATGCGCACCAGGGCCTCGAGCGCGACCTGGTCGCCGAGCCAATGGTCGCGGCCGACTTCGAGGGCCTTGGCGCCGATGAAGCGCTCCACCAGGCCGAACATGAAGGCATAGGTGCGGCCCTGCACCTGGGAGAGGAAACGGCGGTCGGCCTCGCCGAGGAACGCGACCTCGTCGACCAGGGACAGGCCGGCCGGAAGGAAGGTGCGGGCGTAGTCGAACGAGCGACCGCAGATGACGTCCCTCTCGATCTCCCAGCGAACGCGTTGCGATGCCTCGATGACGCGGGCGTACTTGCGGGTGTTGTCGGTGATCATGGTTCCTCGTGATGGTCGTGAAGGGAGCCGGACCATTGAGCGGATCGACGCGCGTCGCCAGGCAGGAAGTCATGTCGCCGGCCGTTTACTTGCACTTACCGGGCGCGATGACCGATGGCAGGTCGCAGGCGTGCGCGCAGGTTGAACGATGACCGCTTCGCAGCCAGACGCAGGAGCAGTCGATGAGTGAGTACCGTGCCCAGCTTTCGTCCACCGCGGGCGCGTTGCGCGTGCTGGTGGTCGACGACAACGCAGACGGGGCCGAGTCGCTCGGCGTGCTCCTGGACATGCACGGCCATCGCGTTCTGACCTGCCTGCATCCGGACGAAGCATTGGAGCTCGCGCCGGGCTTCGCGCCGGACGTGTGCCTGCTGGACATCGGCCTTCCCGGCATGAGCGGTCATGAACTCGCGAGGGCGCTGCGCGGCGCCGGACTGACGCGGACGACCTACATCGCCGTGACCGGGTACGGCTCGGACGAGGCCCGCAGGGCGACGAACGCGGCCGGATTCGCGATGCACCTCACGAAGCCGGTCGATCCGAGGTACCTGCTCGAGAAGCTGGCGTCCATCCAGGAGGCCCGACGCTCGGATGACCTTGGCCCTAAGAACGGATGGTTCGGCAGCCTCAGAGTCGCTTCATAAGCATCCGTCGTGTCTCGTCAGGAGGGGCCATGTGGCAGCAGGAAAGTTTCAGCAGGAGCAAGCCTTGGGAGTGGTTTCTGGGACGATTCCGCTCCCGCTACGACGACGAACGGATGACCAGCATCATCGACAGCGAAGAGGTCATCCGTGATGAAGTCGAGGACGCCCTGGAGAAATACGGCATCCAGCGCCCCTGCTACAGGCTGCGGCTCCTGATGTGCCCGAGCGGTGAGAGCTTCGAGGATCTGTCGGGCCCGGAGGAGTGGATCCTCTGCGTCGCGCTCACCTTGAAGACGGGCGAGATCGTCGACGCGATGTCGACGCTCGAGAAATACCTCCACCGCCGGCTCGACCGCTATGCCATCAGGGTCAGGGCGGTGTATTGGCGAGTCCTCGCGGCTTGACCGGCCCCTGCGTGGCAGCGAGCACAACGTCCGTCCGGCGCTTCGCGGGCCGGATCGCGAAATGGCTGGTTGCGTTGGCGCTCCTGGGCGTCTCCCTCGCATTCGGTCTCCCGGTCGCCACGGACTTCGCGGCGCGGACCTCCGTCGCGAATGCTGCCGACGCGCTTCTCGAAGCCTTTCATCTCGCCCGCATGGAGGCGCTCGCCCGCAATGCGCAGGTGACGATCTGCAAGTCGGCGAACACCCGCGACGAGCATCCCCAATGCGCCGAAAGCGCCGCCGAGTGGCCTGAAGGCTGGGTCGTCTTCGAGGACAACGGCACCATCGGGATGATCGACGCCGCCGACAAGGTGATTTCCAAGGGTCGAGCGGCCGTGAATGTCGACGCGGTGTCGGAAAGGCCCGCGCGGGCCGTATCCATTACCTTCAATCCTGTCGGCCCCATCACCGGACCCTCCAGCACTCTCGAGGTTCACCTCGCGGCGTCGTTGTCGCGCGGATCCTTCGAACGGGCGGTCTGCCTCTCCATCCTCGGACGGGCGCACGTCTCGAAATCAGGGGCATGTCAGGCATGAAGCTGCTCAAGTTCTTCAAGTCGGCGGCGGCGCCCGTGGTGCCGTCGATCCGGGCGCGGCAAGTCGCGGCGGAGCGGACCCGCGCCGTTCGCAACGAAGTGGTCAGGCTCGCTCTGCGCGACACGCTTGCCCGGGCCAGGATTCCTCCCGACTGGGTGGGGTTCGAGCTGATGCCTGCGGCGGATCGCGTGACGCCCAAGGTGCATGTCCGGCTCGCCTTGCGTCGATGGGATGGCTGGCTCGTGCAAGGAGTCGTCGAGCTGGAGCGGGGGCTGTTCCGGCGCATGAAGCTGCTGGACGCGATGTGTCATCTGTGGGTGGTCGACATCAGCTGGCGCTTCGCGGAACCAGCGGCAGGCGCCGCCGCGCAGGCTCCCAAGCCCGCGACCAAGCCCGCTCCCACCCCCAAGACCATAGATCGCGAAGCATTGCTGGACGCGGAGCGCGAGACTCAATTCGACGACCGCGATGCTCGGCCCGACTTCAGCCCCACGCAGCCGATGATGAGGTGACATAAGGACTGCCTGCTGCGGAGCAGTTCACATAGCTTCGTGTTCCTTTCATCACAGCGAAGCACCATGCAAAGACCTCTGCTGAAACTCCTCCTGATCTCTTTCCTCGTCAGCATCGCCTACGGGTGTGGAGGAGGCGGGGGCAGCGGTCCGGACACTCGGGCCGTCGCAGAAGGCGTTGCTTTCGAAGATATCCCCCCGGAAGACCTGAATTTCGCTGACAGGAGCCTTGTTCCTTCAGTTTTCATCGTGGTCGCCCCTCGCGTGGGCGGGGGCACCGGAGATTCTTGGGTGGTCTGGCCCGAGAGCCTCGCAATGAATGTTCTGGACGAGAACAACACGTACGCGAAGGAGGACGACGCGCTCAGTTGGCCAGATGCCTTGGGAGGCATCTATTCCAGCCGCGCGGATTGCTCTGGTTTCGTAACCCTCTCCCTGCTGAAGGCCTTTGAATTCGGGCGTGGAGACATCGACGCATGGATGGGGAGCAAGAACCCGTCATCCGCGCGGTACCACGACAACATCCTCTTCCAGAACAACTTTTATAGGATCCAGCGTGCGCCTGATGTCCGTCGAGGTGACATCCTGGCGATGAAGTATCTGGACAAGGCTAGCGGGGGCACCGGCCACACCATGATCGCGGCAAGTGTCCCCGTTCTTCGCTCCTCGACCGAGCCGATCATCGACAACACCTTGCAGTACGAACTGACGGTCATCGATTCCACGTCGTCGCTGCACGGCAGGGACACGCGAACAGGCACGGGTTCCAACGGCAGCGACCAGGACGGCGCCGGCCTCGGAACCATGCGCCTCTATGCAGATGCGTCCACAGGGCAGATCACGGGCTATACCTGGAGCTTGTCGTCCGGCTCCACCTACTACACGGCTACCAGTCCCGCAACCGATCGCCGCAGCCTGATGGTTGGACGGATGACGTTCACCCAGTGAGCGGGGTCGTGCAGATGAAATTCGTGATCAGGTCCGCCTGCATCGTCGCAGGCCTGTGGGCATCTCTCTCGCTGGTGGGTTGCAGTGGCGACTCTTCTTCCCAGAGCGCCGGACCATCTTCTTGCTCGGTGGTGGAAGGCGCCTTGCCGCTGGTCCACGCGGACGCCGACGGATGGTGCGAGGCGGCGTTTCGCGCCGATCATCCTCGAGTCGCGATGGATTCCACCAGGCTCAGTTCGCTGCAGTCCAGGGCCGGGAACGACGAGTGGGGCGCGATCTACCACCGCCTGAAGGCTCAGGCCGAGCTGACCAGCGACTTCGACTACGGCGTCGAGGCCTGGCACTTCGCACTGGCCTACCTGGTCACGGGCGAGGAGGTCTTCGCGCTGCGGGCCATCGATTTCGCCGACCGCTTCGTCGCTGCGCGAACGGACGACCCGGTCGATGGATCGCCTGGCTCGCCTCCGTGCATCGCGCGCTATCCGGCGGGTCTTCCCGATACCGACTTCGCCAACCCAGGCCGCTGCCTCTCCGCCGGAAAGTTCCTTTACGCGCACTACTACGTGAAGAATGTCGCCTTGGTGTACGACTGGCTTCATCAGCGGCTCACCCCCGAACAAAGGGAAGGTTATCGCGCCTACATGAGGACGGCGGTGGATCGCATCTGGAACGACCGCGGCGACACCGCCTGGGCGTTGGACGATCCCGCCAACAACTACCACTACGGCTACATCTCGGCGACGCTGCTCCAGGTTCTGGCCACGTGGGGTGAAGACGCGAGCGCGGTCCAGAACTGGAACTTCCTCGTCGAAAGGAAATGGCCCGCTATCTTCAGCTACCTCAAGGGCAGCGGCAGCGGCGGCTACTGGCATGAGGGAACCCACTACGGCCGCAAGTCCAAGCAGGATCTGGTCGAGATCCTGCTCTGGCTGCGCGATGCGTCAGTCGACCGCAAGCTCGACCTCTTCAACTCGCCCGGTTTCTCCTACCCGGATGAACTGGTGCGCTACCAGATCTACGCCATGCAGCCAGACGTCTACGCCAAGCGTGGAACGCTGGGTTACCGGGGTACGCCCTACGACGCTGCCAACAATCCCCCAACGCTGGTGCAGGTCGGAGACCTCGCAAGCAATGCCCAGGGGCCGGTGACGGCCGCTGACGCTGCGCTGATGACGATGCTGGCCGACGGCCTGTCGGGCCAACCGATGGGCGCGGTGGCGCAGCACTGGTTGCGCGAGTGGTCGGGCGGAGTGCACCGCACGCCCCGCGCGCTCGTCCACGAATTCCTGTTCGATGATCCTTCCAGGGCGGCGCAGGACTACCGATCCGGAGACGTCCTCCCGACGTTCACCGCTTCCGCGAACTGGTTCCATTCGCGCAGCGACTGGTCGGCCGATGCCACTGCCGTCAGTTTTTTCAGCGCGAGCGGTCCGCAGATCACCAGCCACCAGCATCGTGACCAGAACAGCTTCGTGGTCTGGCACAAGGGCTGGCAGGCCGCCGATCTCAACAGCTGGAGCGGCAGCGGGCTGGCTGACGATACCGCCATCCACAACACGCTGTTGTTGAACGGCCGGGGGCAGCGCACGCCGATCCTCGACCCGCGATTCGCCGCCAACGATCCTGGCTATGGCCGCATCGCCGCAGTCCATGCGTCGACGGCGGTCCCGGGCCTGCGCGCGGTCATTGGCGACGCGGCCGCGGCCTACGGCGAGCCCGAGGACTTCGGCCGCGCGGTCCGGCTCACCCTTCGGCGCTTCGATCGCCTGCTGGTGCACTACCGCAACATGGTCGTGGTGGGCGATTCCGTTGTTACCGTGAATCCGACGGACCGGATCACCTACGCAGTTCACAGCCGGGGCGACTTCCGGGCCACGGTCGATCCGCGAACCTATGTCACGGCCTCTCCGTGCGGGGACAGCATGTTCGCCGGCGCGGGCTGCGTCCACGCCATGCAGGGCGGGCGCATGGTCCACACCACGGTGGTTCCGGTGAATCCGGACTTGCTCCCTCAGGAGGGCTACACGGGACGTGAAAGTCCAGCCATCGATGGTTTCGGACTCCATCTCGAGACGGCGGGGCCGGCCATCGTGTTGCTGAACGCGATGGGCTTTACCGACCGGACCTCGGACGCGCTGCCCGCGGTGGAGTCGATCAACTCCGCCGCGGGCTTCATCGGAACACGGGTCGTGCACGACGGCGCGGCGCTGATCGTCCTGCTCCGCAATGACGCGACAGGCGCCGCGATGCTGGCGTTGACCTTCACGGTCGCCGGAGGCGCGAGCGAAGCGTTGCTGGTCTCGGGCCTGGCGCCAGGGCAGTACCAGATCGCCCAGCCGGACGGCACCGTGCTGGCCGCGGTCCCGGTCGGTCAGGACGGCCTGTTGTCCGCCTCCGTCAACGCCGCGGGGCAGATCGCCATCACGCGCCTGCCGTAGTGCGCGACCCGCGCAGCAGTTGCCACGCGCAAGCCGCCGCGGGCAGCGCCAGCGCCAGGTAGCCGGCCCGATAGCTGTCGAACGCGCCCGACAGCATGCCGAACAGCACCGGGCCGAGCACCACCCCCAGGAAGGTCACCGACAGCGCGCCGCCCGTCGCGGCGCTGGCCTGGCCCGTCGGCGCGAGCCGCGCCACCTCCGCCAGGAACACGCCATTCCAGCCGGTGGCCGACGCGCCGAAAGCCGCCATCAGCACGAGCACCAGCAGCAGCGGGCCGCCAACTTGCAGCGCCGCCGTGATCGCGCAGCACAGCGCCATGAGCACGGCCAGCGCCGCCAGCATGCGCCGCGGCCCCAGCCAGCGGTCGGCCAGGTAACCCCAGAGCACGCGACCCACGACGCCGCCCACCTGCGCCGTGGAGAGCACCACGCCCGCCACCACCAGGCTGTAGCCCAGCGCCGAGTGCAGGTAGGTCACGAGATACGTGGCCAGGCACATCTGCACGGCGGAGAAAACGAAGGAGAACGAGGTCAGCTGCGCGAGCTGCGGCTGTGACACCACCAGCCGGATCGGCCCGGTGATGCTGGCGACGCCGAGCGCGCGGCCGGGCTCGCGATCGGCATCGAGCTCTTCGCGCATCGGCTGCGCGATGACGGCGCACACGACGTTGCCGATCGCCACCGCCAGCAGCGCCGCATCGGTGCCGCCGAACACCAGCAGCCCCGGCACCAGCGCGCCCGCCATCACGCCGCCCAGCGGCACGCCGGTCTGCTTGATCGAGAACACCAGCGACACGCGGTCCGGCGGCGTGGTGCGCGCCAGCAGGTGCGAACTGGCCGGCGTGATCGGTCCATAGCCGACCCCGATCAGGAACGCGCCGACCACCGCCGACACCACGCCGGGCGCGGCCGCCAGCAGCACCAGCCCGGCCGCGCAGACCAGCAGCCCCAGCTGGCTCACGCGGATCGCGCCCCAGCGCAGCACCCACGGACCGGACATCAGGCTGGCCAGCATGGCCCCGGCGTAGACGACCGCGATGTACAGGCCGATGAGGGTGGGCGATACGTTCAGCGATTGCGCCATCGCGGGCGCCATGGCCGGAACCGTGAGCACGGCCATGGACACCAGCGCCTGGATCGCCAGCGTCACCGCCAGCACGCTCCAGGCGCCGGAAGGATCTCGGGTCATCCGCTGATCCTAGCTCGGCGCGAAGCCACCTTTCCTATGATCCCGCCCGATGAACGAAGAGTTGGAACTCCCGCGCGAGGCGCGCGACCTGGCGCGACACGCGCGCCGCCATAAAACGCCGTGCGGCGAAGGCCACCTGGTGTGGCACACCTGGGGCGAGGGCGAGCCGGTGCTGATGCTGCACGGCGGCAGCGGCAGCTGGACGCATTGGCTGCGCAACATCCCCGCCGTGGTCGAGGCCGGCCGCATGGCCGTCGTGCCCGACCTGCCGGGCTTCGGCGAGTCGGCCGAGCCGCCCGGCGGCGGCGATGCCGATGCCGTCGTTGCGCCGCTGCTCGAAGGACTGGACGCGCTGCTCGGCGATCGGCCGCTCGACGTGGTGGCGTTCTCGTTCGGCTCGCTGGTGGCCGCGCTGCTCGCCTCGCAGCATCCGGGGCGCGTGGCCCGACTGGTATTGGTGGGCGCGCCGGTGGTGCCGCTGCAACGCGGCCGGGGCGTGGAGCTCAAGCCGTGGAGCCGCACCTCGAGCAGGGAGGAACGCGCGAGGGTGCATCGCCACAACCTGGCGGCGCTCATGCTGCACCGGCCCGAATCGATCGACGAGCTGGCGCTCGCGCTGCACGCGGCCAACGTTCCGCGCGATCGCATGCGCCGCCGCCGGCTGGTCACCACGAGCGCGATGCAGGAGGCGGTCGCGCGGTTCGCCTGTCCCTTCAGCGCGATCTACGGCGCCGAGGACGTGCTGCTGCGCGGCATCTGGCCGCAGGTCCAAGCCGCGCTGCAAGCCAACCCGGGCTTTCGAGGCACGACGGCGATCGAACAGGCCGGCCATTGGGTGCAGTACGAGGAAGCCGACCGCTTCAACTCCGCGATGCTGTCCGCGCTGCGCGCCTGACCGCACCCGCGCCCCGGCCCCACGGCCGCGGTGCGCTTGCGATCCATTACGTTCCATGCATTCGGTGACTGCGCGTGCGCGCGCTCGCGCGACGTGCCCGGCGCCGACGATGCGGCGCGTCTTCCCAATGGACGGGGTGGCCGGTGCGCACCATCGAGGGACCCTGAAAAGAGGATGGATGGCGCGCGGGGATGGGCCGGAGACTGCGTCCCCAGAGGAGTCCCGGAATGATCCGAACAAGCCATGCTTTCCCGGCGACGGCTGTCGCGCTCGCCGCCTGCGCGGCATTGAACGCCGCCCCCGCTTTCGCGCAGGCCCCTTACATCGAGATCCAGTCCCGAGCGGAGCAATGGCTGCTGGCGGGCGCGTTGGACGATCCCTATTGGGTGATCGACAACCGCTGGGGCCAGGGCTCGATCCCGAACGGCGCGTTCTCGCAGGGCGTCGGCGGCGGCAGCAGCGCCGACGGCAGGATCGCTTTCCGCATGCAGTGGCAGTGGCCGCAAGGCGACACCGAAGTGAAGGGCTACCCGGCCGCGCTGAACGGCCGCAAGCCGGGCTATGCGGGCTATACCACCTCGCTGCTGCAGGGCGCCGGGCTCACGCCGTCGAATGCGTCGACGACGGCCGCCCTGTTCCCGCTGAAGCTGCCCGTGACCCCCGTGAAAGCCCACGTCGCCTTCCAGCACAACTCGCCGCCCACGGGGCAGGGCCATCTCACGTTCGACATCTGGCTGCAGTCGAACGAGCGCCAGGACAACGGCTGGACGGCCTCGTCGATCACGCACGAGATCATGATCCCGCTGGACCTCTGGGGGAACTACGGCGCGCACAACACGCCCGGCGGCCGCAATCCCGGCTGGTACGACCACGACGCGACCATCGCCGGCAAGCTCTACCACGTCTACATCACCAAGGACGGCGACGGCTGCAGCCGCTACAACTTCGGCAGCCTCAGCGGCGCCTACGGCAAGACCGGCTGGAAGCTGATCGCCTTCGTGCCGGCCCAATTGCCGGTCCCTCCGGGCGAGCTCGACTTGGCCGCGATCATCAACCATGTCGCGACGCGCAAGGACGCCTGCGGCGAGCCCTGGGCGCGCGGCGACGAGTACCTGGTGAGCGCCGAGCTCGGCGTGGAGCCGGTGGTGGGCACCGGCGACATCAGCGTGTACGACTACAAGTTGTCGAACACGGGCGTCACCGCCACGGGAACGACGGTCGTGGTGCCCGCGCGGCCCTTGGGCGGCGGTGGGTTCAACTCGGGGCCTGGTGGCGGTGGCGGTGGCGGTGGCAATGCCGGCAACGGCGGAGGTGGAAACGCCGGCAATGGTGGGAATGGTGGGAATGGCGGAGAGGGCGGCAACACCGGGAACGGCGGCAACACCGGGACGGGCGGCGGCACGAATGCCGGCGGCGGGAACGCGGGCGGCGGAAACGTCGGCGGCGGGAATGCGGGCGGCGGGAATGCCGGAGGCGGCACCGGCCCGCACGACGACGACGCCAGCAAGGGCAAGGACAAGTACCACAAGTTCGACAACGACGGCGCCCGCTTCGACAAGAACGGCAACAAGGCCAAGCCGGTGAGTGCCAAGCCCCGCAGCGAATCCACGGAAGGGACCGCGCCTGCGGGTTCGACGGCCATGCCGCCTGTCGCACCGGCCAGTGCACCCGCCGCGCCTGCGCCCGTGCCTGCAACCACGACGACGGTTCCTCCGCCCGCCGGTGCGACCGTGCCGCCCGCCACGGGATCGGTCGTTCCGCCGCCGGCC
>JAEWBU010000229.1 GCA_023390985.1 Pseudomonadota bacterium | reverse complement strand
CCGTCGTCCTCTTCCATGTAGCCGATGGTGTAGATGTGGACCATCAGCGACACGAAGGTCACCACGCACATCATCATGGCCGTGAGGCCGTCGACCAGGAAGCCGATCTCCATCTTCAGGCCGCCGATCACCATCCACTCGTAGATGGTTTCGTTGAAGCGGGCGCCGTCGATCGCCACGCTCTTGAGCGTCATGGCGCTCAGGATGAACGCCACCAGCACGCCCAGGATGGTGAAGGTGTGCGACAGGCGCCGGCCGATCCAGTTGCCGCCGAAGCTGGTGCCGAAGATGCCCGCGATCACCGATCCCACCAGCGGAGCCAGCGGGACGGCGAGCAGGGTCGATGCAGAGAGTGTCTGACTCATGTTTCTTTTTCGCGCAGGGCTTTAGATCAGCCCTTGAGCGCGTTCAGTTCTTCGACGTTGATGTTCGACTTGTTGCGGAACAGCAGCACCAGGATGGCCAGGCCGATCGCCGATTCGGCGGCGGCCACGGTGAGGATGAAGAACACGAACACCTGGCCGTGCATGTCGCCCAGGTAGTAGGAGAACGCCACGAAGTTCATGTTGACCGCCAGCAGCATCAGCTCGATGGCCATCAGCAGCACGATCAGGTTGCGGCGGTTCAGGAAGATGCCGACCACGGACAGCGCGAACAGGATCGCGCCGAGCGACAGGAAGTGGCCCAGGGTGACGCTCATGCCTTGCTCCCTTCGGCGGCGGCGGCCGCGGCGGGTTCCGGCTGCGGCGCCGGCGCCACCACGGGCGGCATCTTGATGACCTGCAGGCGGTCGCGCGCGCGCACCTTCACCTGCGCGCCCGGGTCCATGTGCTTGCTGTCCTTGCGCTGGCGCAGCGTGAGGGCGATGGCGGCGATGATGGCCACCAGCAGCAGCACGGCCGCGATCTCCAGCGGGTACAGGTACTCGGTGTAGAGCAGCTTGCCCAGCTCCTTGGTGTTGGAGACCTGGGCCACGCCGGTGGTCGCGGCCTGCGTGGCGGCCTGCACGGCGGCCGGGCCCGCGCGCGGTTCCTCGACGGTGCGGAAACCACCCATCAGCACCCACGCCATCTCGAGCGCGATGATCACGCCCACCGTGCCCGCGATCGGGAAGTGCTTCCAGAAGCCGGCGCGCAGCGAGTCGAGGTTGATGTCCAGCATCATCACGACGAAGAGGAACAGCACCATCACCGCGCCGACGTAGACCAGCACCAGCGAGATGGCCAGGAACTCGGCCTTGAGCAGCATCCAGACCGCGGCGGCCTGGAAGAAGGCCAGCACCAGGTACAGCGCGGCATACACCGGGTTGCGCGCGGTGATGACGCGGAAGGCGGCGAACAGCAGCACCGCCGAGAAGAGATAGAAGAAGCCGGTCTTGATGTCCATGGTGTTCTTGTCGTCCGGCGTTCAGCGGTACTTGGCGTCGGCGGCCTTGCGTTCCGCGATCTCGGCTTCGTAGCGGTCGCCCACGGCCAGCAGCATGTCCTTCGTGTAGTACAGGTCGCCGCGCTTTTCGCCGTGGTACTCGAGGATGTGGGTCTCGACGATGGAATCGACCGGGCAGCTCTCCTCGCAGAAGCCGCAGAAGATGCACTTGGTGAGGTCGATGTCGTAGCGCGTGGTGCGGCGGGTGCCGTCGGCGCGCTGGTCGCTCTCGATGGTGATGGCCAGCGCGGGGCACACGGCCTCGCACAGCTTGCAGGCGATGCAGCGCTCTTCGCCGTTCTCGTAGCGGCGCAGCGCGTGCAGGCCGCGGAAGCGCGGCGACAAGGGCGTCTTCTCTTCCGGGAACTGCACCGTGATCTTGCGGGCGAAGAAGTACTTGCCCGTGATGCGCAGGCCCTTGAACAGCTCCACCAGCATGAAGCTGGAGAGGAAGTCCTTGAGCGAGAAGGCCGAGGGGCGGTTCAGGGTTTCGGTGGACATCCGCTTACTTCCAGATGTTGTAGGAGGTCTGCATCCATGCGCCGACCACGACCAGCCACACGAGCGTGACGGGGATGAAGATCTTCCAGCCCAGACGCATGATCTGGTCGTAGCGGTAGCGCGGGAACGTGGAACGCACCCACAGGAACACGGTGACGACCATGAAGGTCTTCAGGCCCAGCCAGATCCAGCCGGGGATCCAGTTCAGCAGCGGCGCGTCGATCGGGGGCAGCCAGCCGCCCAGGAACATGATCACCGCCAGGATCGAGACCAGCCACATGTTGGCGTACTCGGCCAGGAAGAACATGGCGAAGCTCATGCCGGAGTACTCGATCATGTGCCCCGCGACGATCTCGGACTCGCCTTCCACCACGTCGAACGGGTGGCGGTTGGTCTCGGCCAGGCCGGAGATGAAGTAGACCAGGAAGATCGGCAGCAGCGGCAGCCAGTTCCAGGACAGGAAGTTGATGTTGCGGTCGGCGAAGTAGCCGCGGCCCTGCGACATCACCACGTCGGTCATGTTCAGGCTGCCGGTCACCATCAGCACCACCACCAGCGCGAAGCCCATGGCGATCTCGTAGCTCACCATCTGGGCCGACGCGCGCAGCGCGCCCAGGAAGGCGTACTTCGAGTTGGACGCCCAGCCGGCGATGATGACCCCGTACACCTCCAGCGAGGTGATGGCCATGATGAACAGCAGGCCGGCGTTGATGTTGGCCAGCGCGACCTCGGGGCCGAACGGGATCACCACCCAGGCGGCCAGGGCCGGCATGATGGTCATGATCGGGCCGAGCAGGAACAGGCCCTTGTTGGCGACCGTGGGAAGGATGATTTCCTTGGTCAGCAGCTTGAACGCGTCGGCGATCGGCTGCAGCAGGCCCAGCGGGCCGATGCGGTTGGGGCCGACGCGGATCTGCGTGAAGCCGATGGCCTTGCGCTCCCAAAGCGTCAGGTACGCGACGGCGCCCATCAGCGGCAGCACCACCAGGATGATCTTGATCAGCGTCCACACCACCGGCCAGCCGGCGGCGGTCCACCAGGGCGCGGCGATCAGGCCGTTGCCGAAGCCGTAGATCGTGTCGATCATGCGAGCACCTCCGGTTCACGGCGCTCGTGGACCGCGCGCTGCGACGGCGGCAGCGCGGCCTGGCCGTCGGCGGTGATCTGCAGCGATTCGGCGCGGCGCACGACCGAGTCGAGCTGGTAGATCGCGGCGGCGACCGGCGTGCCGGCGGCGGCCGACAGGTCGACGGCGGCGGCGGTCCGGTTGGACAGCGCGGCGCCCTGCACCATCGGCTGGTCCTTGTCCTGCGCCCCGCGCGCGGCGGCCAGCACCTCGCTGGCGGAATCGAAGTCGAAGCCCGGCAGGCCGACGAGGTTGCCCAGCACGCGCAGCACCTTCCACGCGGGACGGGTCTCGCCCAGCGGCTTGACCACGGCGTGGAACGACTGCACGCGGCCTTCGGCGTTGACGAAGGTGCCGGGCGTCTCGGTCCAGGGCGCGATGGGCAGCAGCACGTCGCTGAATTCCATGTTGGCCATGAACGGGCTGAGCGTGACGACCATCTCGGCCTTGACCAGCGCCTGCGCGGCGGCGGCGCCCGCGGCGCTGTCGTGCACCGGCTCGTTGTTCAGCAGGATCGCGGCCTTGAGCGAACCGGAGAGCATCTGCGCGGCGTTCAGGCCGCCCTGCCCCGGGATCGCGTTCGCCAGCTGCGCGCCGACCGTGTTGGCGGCCTCGGTGAGGAAGCCGACGGTGGCGCCGGTGGCCTCGCCGATCCACTGCGCCAGCGCCAGCAGCGTGGACGCGTTGGCGTGGTGGGCGGCGGCGTTGCCCAGCAGGATGGCCTTGCGCTCGCCGGACAGCAGCGAGGCGGCGATGGCCTTGGCGCTCTCGGTGGCGTTGCCTCGCGCGGGCGCGGAACCGCCCTTGGATTGCGCGACCGCGGTGGCCACGTCGGCCAGGGCCTGGGCCCACTGGCCGGCCGGCGCGGTGACCGACGAGGCCAGCGGCATCGCCCAGTCGTGCGCCACGTCATGGATGCGCGAGACCTGCGCGCCCTTGCGGGCGGCGGCACGCACGCGCAGCGAGAACAGCGGATGGTCCTTGCGCAGGTTGGAACCGACCACCAGCACGCGCTGCAGGTCGGAGAGCGAAGCGATGCTCGTACCGAGCCAGCGCACGCCCTCGGACGCGGTGAACTGCGCGTTGCGCAGGCGGTAGTCGATGTTCTCCGAGCCCAGGCCGCGCACCAGCTGGCCGGCGAGGAACAGCTCCTCCACCGTGCTGTGCGGGCTGGCCAGCAGGCCGATGCTGCCGGCGCCGTGGTCGGCCTTGATCTGCTTGAGGCCGTTGGCGACGTACTCGAGCGCGGTCTGCCAGTCGACGGTCTTCCACTCGCCGCCCTGCTTGAGCATGGGCGAGGTCAGGCGGTCGTCGCCGTTCAGGGCCTCATACGAGAAGCGGTCGCGGTCGGCGATCCAGCATTCGTTGACGGCCTCGTTCTCCAGCGGCAGGACCCGCATCACGCGGTTGTTCTTGACCTGCACGATCAGGTTGGCGCCCGACGAATCGTGCGGCGCCACCGACTTGCGGCGCGACAGTTCCCAGTTGCGGGCGCTGTAGCGGAACGGCTTGCTGGTGAGCGCACCGACCGGGCACAGGTCGATCATGTTGCCGGAGACTTCGGAGTCGACCGTGTCGCCCAGCACCGTGGTGATCTCGGAGTGCTCGCCGCGGTGGACCATGCCCAGCTCCATCACGCCGGCCACCTCCTGGCCGAAGCGAACGCAGCGGGTGCAGTGGATGCAGCGGCTCATCTCCTCCATCGAGATCAGCGGGCCCACGTCCTTGTGCAGCACCACGCGCTTTTCTTCCTCGTAGCGCGAGGAGGAACCGCCGTAGCCCACGGCCAGGTCCTGCAGCTGGCATTCGCCGCCCTGGTCGCAGATGGGGCAGTCCAGCGGGTGGTTGATCAGCAGGAACTCCATCACCGACTGCTGGGCCTTGATGGCCTTGTCGCTGCGGGTGTGGACCACCATGCCGTTGGTGACGGGCGTGGCGCAGGCCGGCATCGGCTTGGGCGCCTTCTCCACGTCCACCAGGCACATGCGGCAGTTGGCCGCGATGGAGAGCTTCTTGTGGTAGCAGAAATGCGGGATGTAGGTGCCCGCCTTTTCGGCCGCATGCATGACCATGCTGCCGTCGGCGATCTCGACCTTCTGCCCGTCTAGAGTGATTTCGGCCATAGGTTCTTTCAGGCCCGCGCGCCCGCCGGAACGGGCTGCGTCGGGTCGGGCACGGGGTTCGGGCGCGTGATCTTGGCCTCGAACTCATGCCGGAAGTGCTTGATCATGGCGCGCACCGGCATCGCCGCCGCGTCGCCGAGGGCGCAGATGGTGCGTCCCTGGATGTTGTCCGCCACCGAGTTGAGCAGGTCGATGTCGGCCGGCTTGCCGTGGCCGTTCTGGATGCGGTCGACCACGCGCCACAGCCAGCCCGTGCCTTCGCGGCAGGGCGTGCACTGGCCGCAGGACTCGTGCATGTAGAAGTACGACAGGCGCAGCAGGCTCTCGACCATGTCGCGCGTCTCGT
>JAEWBU010000160.1 GCA_023390985.1 Pseudomonadota bacterium | reverse complement strand
CTGCTGGACTGCGCGCAGGCGCGGCGGCAGGCCGTCCAGGTGCACCACACGCAGGTCGCGACGCTCACGTGGAAGGACGGCGGCGGCGCGGAAGCCCTGCAGGGCGACGCCGCCGCGCTGCCCGCCTTCGCCGCGGCCCTGCACGCGGCTCTGCTCGCCGGGGCGATGACCCGCGTGTTCGAGATGACGCTCGCCTACTGCAACGACCGCGTGCAGTTCGGCCGCAGCCTCGGCAAGTTCCAGGCGGTGCAGCACCAGCTGAGCGTGTCGGCGGAGCTGGTCGCGGCGGTCTCGATCGCCGCCGAAGCGGCGTTCCAGCACGACGGCCGCGCGCCGCGCCTGCTGCCGGCGGCGATGGCCAAGGCCCGCGCCAGCGAGGCGGCGGTGGAGGTGGCGAACACGGCCCATGCGCTGCACGGCGCCATCGGCGTCACCGAGGAATACGACCTGCAGCTGCTGACGCGCCGCCTGCACGAGTGGCGCATGGCCCATGGGTCGGAGCACCACTGGAACGCACTCGTCGGCCGGCAGGTGCTCGCGGCGCAGACCACGCTCGCCGAGTTCGTGCGGGCCGCGTGAAGATTCGATAACGACAACACAAGGAGACAGGATGAAGCGCACAGCATTTCTGGTGGCCGGCGCCGCGCTCGCGGCCGCGGCCCTCGTTCCCGCGGCCTCCGCGCTCGCGCAGGCGCAGGATTTCCCGAACCGCCCGATCAGGTTCGTCGTGCCGTTCCCGCCGGGCAGCGGCACCGACACCTCGGCGCGCTACTTCGGCAAGAAGCTCACGGAGATGACGGGCCAGCCCGTGGTCGTGGAGAACAAGCCGGGCGCGAACGGGTTCATCGCGGTCAAGCAGGTGCTGGCCGCGCCGCCCGACGGCTACACGGTGTTCGTGGGCAGCAACTCCACGCTGGCGGTGAACGTCGCGCTGTTCCGCAGCCTGCCCTACAACCCGCAGACCGATTTCGCGCCGCTGTCGATGATGATGCGCGCGCCGACCGTGCTGGCGGTGCCGCCGCAGTCGCCGTTCAGGACGGTATCGGACCTGGTCGCCGCGGCCAAGGCCGCGCCCGGGAAGCTGAACCATGCCGGCGGCTCCGCGGGCTACCAGTTGATGAACGAAGCGCTCAAGGAGCGAGCCGGCATCGAGACCACGAACGTGCCGTTCAAGGGCGCCTCCGAGGCTCTGACGGCCGTCGCCTCCGGCACCGTGGACCTCGCCTTCGCCGACATCACGGCCTCGGCCGAGCTGATCAAGGCCGGCAAGATCCGCGCGCTCGCGGTCGCCTCCGATCGCCGAGCGGCGGCCCTCCCGCAGGTGCCGCACATGGGTGAGGCCGGGCTGCCCGGCTTCTCCGCCTACGTGTGGGTGGGCGCGATGGTGAGCGCCAAGACGCCCAAGGCCGAGACCGACAAGCTGGCCAGCCTGCTGGCGCAGATCGAGCGCCTGCCCGAGACCCGCACCTTCTACGAGAACCTCGGCGCCGAGACCATGAACGGCGGCGCCGAGGAGATGCGCAAGTTCCAGGCGGCCGAGATCGAGCAGTGGAAGCGCCTGGCGGTCAAGGCCAACGTGCAGCAGGAATGAACCCGGAACCGCAGGAGACAAGAATGAAGCAGACCCACCTGCAGCGCCGCCGCGTGCTGCGCGCCGCCACCGCCGCCGGCCTGCTGGCCGCCGCCTGCGTGCCGGCCATGGCCCAGGGCACCTGGCCTTCCAAGCCGATCACGATGGTGGTGCCGTTCCCGCCGGGTGGCCCGACCGACCTGGTCGCGCGCCTGCTGGCGCAGAAGCTCGGCGAACAGCTCGGGCAGAACGTCGTCGTGGACAACAAGGGCGGCGCCAACGGCAACATCGGGGCGATGGCGGTCGCCAAGGCGCCGGCCGACGGCCACACCATCCTCTACAACACCTCGTCGATCACGCTCAGCCCGGCGCTGTACAAGAACCTCTCGTACAACGTCGAGAAGGACTTCGTGCCGGTGGCGCTGACCGCGGTGGTGCCGCTGGCCCTCGTGGTGCATCCCAGCGTGCCGGCCAGCAACGTCCGGGAATTCATCGCCTACGCCAAGGCGAACCCGGGCAAGCTCACCTACGGGTCGGCCGGCAACGGCAACGTGACGCACCTGGGCGCCTTCCAGTTCGTGCAGGCCAACGGCATCGACGCGGTGCACGCGCCCTTCAAGGGCAGCGCGCCCGCCGACCTGGCGCTGGCCAGCGGCGACATCCAGTTCATGACCGACACCATCAACTCGGTGATGGGTTTCGTGAAGGACAAGCGCATGAAGCTGCTGGCCGTCACCACGGCCAAGCGCATGTCGCTGTTCCCCGACGTGCCCACCCTGTCCGAGTCCGTCATGCCGGGCTTCGAGACTGGTGCCTGGCAGGGCGTGATGGCGCCGGCCGGCACGCCCAAGGCGGTGGTGGGCCGGTTGAACGCCGAGATCGTCAAGGCGCTCCAGAGCCCCGACCTGCGCGCCAAGCTCGCGGTGCAGGGCGCCGAGCCGCTGGGGTCCACGCAGGCCGAGTACGCGGCCTACGTCAAGTCGGAACTGGCGCGTTGGGCGAAGGTCGTGAAGGACTCCGGAGTCACGATCGAATGAGCGGCGGCCCCGCGGCCCTGCCCCTGGAAGGCATCCGGGTCGTCGACCTCAGCGCGATCGTGCTGGGGCCCTACGCCAGCCAGAACCTGGCGGACTACGGCGCCGACGTCATCAAGGTCGAGCCGCCCGAGGGCGACTCGACGCGCAACACCGGGCCCAGCACCGAGGCGGGCATGGGCGCCATCTTCCTGGGCGTCAACCGCGGCAAGCGCAGCGTGGTCCTGGACCTCAAGCAGCCGCGCGACCGCGAGGCGCTGCATGCGCTGGTGGCGACCGCCGACGTGCTGATGCACAGCATCCGGCCGCAGAAGCTCGCGGCGATCGGGCTCGACCCGCAGGCGCTGGCGGCACGCCATCCGAGGCTGATCTACGTCGGGCTGCACGGCTTCGGCGAGGATGGGCCGTACGGCGGCAGGCCCGCCTACGACGACATCATCCAGGGCATGGCCGGCGGCGCGGCGCTGATGCAGCGGCAATCGGGCGATCCGCTCTACTTCCCCACCATCGCGGCGGACAAGACCTGCGCGCTGGTGGCCACGCACGCCATCCTGGCCGCCCTGTTCGCGCGCGAGCGCACCGGCCGCGGGGCGTACGTGGAGGTGCCGATGTTCGAGGCGATGGCCGCCTTCAACCTGGTCGAGTATTTCTACGGCCACCACTTCTCGCCGCCGCTGGCGGACTGCGGCTATCCGCGCGTGCTGGCCGCGCACCGGCGGCCGTACCGCACCCGCGACGGCTTCGTCTGCGTCATGCCCTACACCGACCTGCACTGGCGGCGCTTCTTCCAGGAATGCGGACGGCGGGACGCCGCGGCCGACCCGCGCTTCGCCAACATGGGCGAGCGCACCCGCCACATCGGCGAGCTGTACGCCCTGGCGGCCGACCTGCTGCTGACGCGGACCACGGCCGAATGGCTGGAGGCCTGCGAGCGGCTGGAGATCCCGGCCGCTCGCGTGAATGCGCTGGACGAGCTGGAAAGCGATCCGCACCTGCAGGCCACCGGCTTCTTCCGCACGCTGCACGATCCGGCGATGGGCGAGCTGCGCTTCCCCGGCCCGCCCGTGCGCATCGACCGGCAGCCGCTGCCGGTGCGGATGGCGCCGCGCCTGGGCGAGCACACCGCCGAGGTGCTGGCGGAGATAGGCTTCGCGCCAGGAGACAAGGACACAGGATGAGCACCCCGCGTGACGACCTGCCCCGGCTGGGGCAGGGCTTCTTCTTCGAGGACCTGCAGGTCGGGCAGCGGTTCCGCACCTACCGGCGCACCGTCACCGAGACCGACTTGGTGAACTTCATCAGCGTGACCGGCATGCTGGAGATGATCTTCATCGACAGCGAAGGCGCGGCCGGTGCCATCGGCGGGCGGCCGGTGCCGGGCGCGCTGACCTACACGCTGATCGAGGGCTTCATCCTGCAGACCATGATCCAGGGCACGGGCCTGGCGATGCTGGAGCTGACCCAGAAGATCCACGCGCCCGTGCGGGTGAACGACAGCATCGAGGCGGTCATCACCGTCGCCGGCATCCGGCCCACGTCCAAGGGCAATCGCGCGATCGTGGATTCGGACGTCGAGGTCCGCAACCAGCGCGGCGAACTGGTGATGACCTACTCGGCCAAGCGCCTGCTCGCGGGCCGCGCGGATCAGGCGCCCCCGGCTCAGGACGGCAGGTAGCGCAGCGCCTGCATCGTGCGCAGGTGCTGCACGATGCACTCCTCGGTGTCGATGCAGTCGGCGAAGCCGAACTGCCGCAGCTTGAGGGTGGAAACGATCGGCGGGACCGGGAACGGCCGGCGCGAGGCGAACGTCGCATCGGCGTACTGCCACGACAGGCCCAGGAGCTGTTCGAGGTCGTCCACCGCCAGTCCTTCGCGCCGGGCGATCCGGCGCCAGAGCGCCGCATGCCGAGGCATCTCCTCGGCCATCACCAGCTCGGCCGGGTCGCCGGACGACAGGCCGAACTCGCGAGCCAGTCGCTCGAAGAACGTTTTCCAGACGATCACGTCGCCGTTCGCGACGTTGAACGCCTGCTGGTGCGCGCGGGGTTCGTTCCAGGCCCATTCGACGGCCGACGCGATCAGGCGCGCGTCGGTGCATTCGGTCAGCAGGTGCGGATGGCCCGGGTAGCGCAGCGGCTGGCCGAGTTCGCGCGCGATCGCGGCATAGGCGCCGAGCGCCGCCACCGGGTTCATCGCGCTGCCCACCGCGACGCCGAGCACGATCTGCGGCCGGAACACCGTCCAGCGGAAGCCGGCCTGCGCGGCGCGGGCCGCGACCAGGTCCTCCTGCTGGAAGTAGAAGTTGGTGGGGTCGCGCACCGCGTCCTGTTCGCGCGCCGGCACGCGCATCGGCCGGCCGGTGTGCACGCCATAGGCCTTGGTGCCCTGCATCAGCGTGAGGTGCTCCAGCGGCGCGGGCCCCAGCGCGTCCAGCAGGTTGCGCAGCATGGTGGTGTTCAGCGCCGCGTTGCCGGGATCGCGCCAGCCGCGCAGCAGGTCGGGCTGCTCCTGCAGGGCGGCGTAGACGACGTGCGTGACGTCGCGATGGGCGGCCAGCGCATCGGCCGTGGCCTGCGCGTCCCGCAGGTCCGCCGGGACCCAGGCCGCCTGGGGCGCGAAGTCGGATGGGCGTCGCGACAGGGCGACGACTTCGAGGCCGGGCCGCCCCACGAAGCGCTCCACCGCCGCGCGGCCCACCACGCCCAGCGCGCCCGCCACGAGCACCTTGGCCATCTCAGGCTCCGGTGGTGAGCACGAACTTGCCGGTGGCCTTGCGGTCCATCACCTGCAGCAGCGCCTCGGCGCAACGCTCGAGCGGGTAGACGCCGCTGATGCGCGGGCGCAGCTTGCCCTGCTGCAGCCAGCCGACCAGCTCGCGCAGGTCGGCCGCGTTGCGCTCGGGTTCGCTGCGCACGAACGCCCCCCAGAACACGCCGACGATGGAGCAGCCCTTGAGCAGCGTGAGGTTGAGCGGCAGGCTGGGGATGGTGCCGGCCGCGAAGCCGACCACGAGGAAGCGGCCGCGCCACGCCATGGAACGCAGAGCCGGTTCGCTGAGGTCGCCGCCCACCGGGTCGTACACCACGTCCACGCCGCGGCCGTCGGTGAGCGACTTGATGCGCTCGCGCAGGTTCTCGGTGGCGTAGTTGATCGTCGCGTCCGCGCCGTGCTCGCGGCAGACCGCGAGCTTGTCGTCCGACGACGCGGCGGCGATCACGCGCGCGCCCATCGCCTTGGCGATCTCCACGGCCGCCAGTCCCACGCCACCCGCCGCGCCCAGCACCAGCACGGTCTCGCCGGCCTTGAGCTCGCCGCGGTCCTTCAGCGCATGGTGCGAGGTGCCGTAGGCGATGAGGAAGGCCGCCGCCGTTTCGAACGGCATGCCCTCGGGCATGGGGATCACGCGCTCGGCCTGCGCGAGCACCTGCTGCGCATAGCCGCCCCACGTGGTGGCGGCGATCACGCGGTCGCCCGTGCGCACGTTCTTCACGCCTTCGCCCACCGCTTTCACGATGCCGGCCACCTCGGCGCCGGGCGAGAAGGGCAGGTCGGGCTTGAACTGGTATTTGCCCTGGATGATGAGCGTGTCGGGAAAGTTCACGCCCGCGGCATGCACCTGCACGAGCACCTGGCCGGGGCCGGGGGACAGGTCGGGCACCTCCTCGACGACGAGGGAGGAGGGCGGCCCGTAGGCCTTGCACAGGACGGCTTTCATGCGGCGGTCACTTTCTGCTGCGAGAGCTGCTCGATGCGCGCGTCGTCCAGGCCGAGCACGTCGCGCAGGATCTCGGCGGTGTGCTGGCCCAGCAGCGGCGGCGGGCGGTGGTACTCGTTGGGCGTCTCGGAAAAGTTGATCGGGTTGCCGACCACCTGCAGGCTGCCCGACAGCGGATGCGGCACGGTGCGGACCATCTTCCGATGGCGGACCTGCGGGTCCTCGTAGACCTGGTCGAAGTTGTAGATCGGCGCGGCCGGCACCACGGCCTCGCGCAGCAGCGGAATCCAGTGCGCGATCGGCTTGCCGCGCAGGATGTCGCCGATGAGGGGCAGCAGCTGCAGCTTGTTCTGCACGCGCAGCGGCGTGGTGGTGAACCGCTCGTCCTGCGCCAGCTCGGGCCGGCCCAGCACCTTGCACAGCTGCACGTACTGCTTGTCGTTGCCCACGGCGATCATGATCTTGCCGTCGGCGCAGTCGAAGTCGCCGTAGGGCGCGGTGAGCTGCGAGCCCAGGCCCACGCGCACCGGCAGCTGGCCGGCCACGAGGTAGCTCATCGCCATCGATGAAGTCGCCGCCACCGTCGCATCGAGCAGCGCCAGGTCGATGTGCTGGCCGCGCCCCGACACCGTGTCGCGGTGGTGCAGCGCGGCCAGGATGCCGATCGTGGCGTAGAAGCCCGAGGTGAGGTCGGACACCGGGTAGCCGGCGCGCTGCGGCCCCGCGCCGGGCTGGCCCTCCGGCACGCCGGTGAGGGCCATGACGCCGCCCATGGCCTGGAACAGCAGGTCGTAGCCGGGCATCTGGCTGTACGGGCCGGTCTGGCCGAAGCCGGTGATCGAGCAGTACACGAGCCGGGGGTTGACTGCGCTCAGCGCGGCGTAGTCCAGGCCGTAGCGCTTCAGGTCCCCGGTCTTGTAGTTCTCGATCAGCACGTCCGATTGCGCGGCCAGCTGCCGCACCAGCTCCTGCCCCTCGGGCCGCGTCAGGTCGATGGTGATCGAGCGCTTGGCGCGGTTGGTGGACAGGAAGGTCGAGCGCTCGCCGGTCTCGCGGCCCTGGGTGTCCTTCAGGCGCGCGCCCTGGTCGCGCAGGTCGTCGCCGGTGCCCGGACGCTCGACCTTGATGACGTCGGCGCCGAAGTCGCCGAGCATCTGCGCGGCCCACGGGCCGGACAGCACGCGGCTGAGGTCCAGCACCCGCACGTTGGAAAGGATGCCTGTCATGCGGCCACCTCGAATGAACCGTTGTTGACGACCACCACGTTCCGCTGCGGGACGGTGGTGCGGTAGGCGAATCGCCCGGCGCCTTCGCGCCAGATGTCGATGCGCAGCGTGTCGCCCGGGAAGACGGGCGAGGAGAAGCGGCCGGTCAGTTCACGCACGCCGGACGGGTCGCCGTCGCACAGGTGCTTCATCAGGCCGTGGCAGGTCGAACCGAAGGTGGCGAGGCCGTGCAGGATCGGACGTTCGAATCCGGCGGCGCGCGCGGCCGTGGGGTCCGAATGCAGCGGGTTGTAGTCGCCCGAGAGCCGGTAGATCAGCGCGGCCTGCGGCGACGTCGAAAGATCGACCGAGGTGTCGGGCGCGCGGTCGGGCAGGGCGCGCGGCGCCGGCGCCTCCGACTTGCCGCCGAAGCCGCCGTCGCCGCGGCAGAACACCGTCTGCCGCACCGTGGCCAGCAGCGTGCCGGAGGCGACGTCGCGGACCTCGCGCTCGACGTAGACCAGGGCGCCGCGGTCCGCGCCCTTGTCCACGAGGTCCACGATGCGGCTGGTGCCGCGCACGTGGCCCTGGGCCGGAAGCGCGGCATGGATGCGGAACGCGTGTTCGCCGTGGACGACCTTGCGCCAGTCGAGCCCGAAGGCGGGGTCGCGCTGCCAGAAGCCGGGATAGCCCAGCACGTCGACCATCGACGGGTGCATCTTCAGCCGGGTCTCGTCCAGGAAGGAGAGGTCGGCTTCGTCCATCGGGTCGAGGCCGACGCCGATGCCCAGCGAGTAGAGCGCGCAGTCGCGCCAGTCGTAGCGCTGCTCGATCTCGGGGATCTTCGCCGCGAGGAGTTGCTGCGGATCCATCACTTGCCCTGCCAGACCGGCTTGCGCTTCTCGGCGAAGGCGGCCGAGCCTTCGCGCGCGTCCTGCGAGGTGAACACGTGCTCGGTCAGCGCGGCCTGCCGGTCCCACATCTCCGCGCTCGACCAGTCCTGCGACTCCACGATCACGCGCTTGCTGGCGGCGACGGACAGCGGCCCGTTGGCCGCGATGGTCTGCGCCAGGCGGCGTGCCTCTTCCAGCGCCTGGCCCGCGGGCACCAGGCGGTTGACCAGGCCGTACTCGTGCGCGCGGCGCGCCGGGAACATGTCACCGGTGAGCGCGAGTTCCAGCGCGATGCGGTAGGGCAGCTGGCGCGGCAGCCGCATCAGTCCGCCGGCGGTGGCCGCAAGACCGCGCTTCACTTCGGGCACCCCGAACTGCGCCGCCTCGGAGGCCACCACCAGGTCGCAGGCGAGCACCAGCTCGAAACCGCCCGCCAGCGCGTAGCCCTCGACCGCCGCGATCAGCGGCTTGACCGGCGGCTTGCGCGTGAGCCCGCCGAAACCGCGGCCGGGCGGGCTGGGCCGCTCGCCCCGCAGGAAGCCCTTGAGGTCCATGCCGGCGCAGAACGTGCCGCCCGCGCCGGTGAGGATGCCGATGCGCAGGTCGTCGCGGGCGTCGAGCTCGTCCAGCGCCGCGGCAATGGCGGTGGCCGCCGCCAGCGTCATCGCGTTGCGCGCCTGCGGCCGGTTGATGGTGATGGTGAGGATGCCGTCGGAGGCATCGACCAGGACTTCGGGTTCCATGGGTCAGTGGGTCCTTTCGCGAACAGGTGTCGTCGTCCGGCGCGCCGAGCGCCCTGCGTCGCATCGTACATACCGAGCGGTATCTTTGCAAACGGCAAGACGTGCCCGCGCGGTCGAGAAACTAAGGTTGATATCGGGAAATCCCTGAGAAGGGCGGCACAAAACGGCTTGACCCTTAGACATACCGGCCGGTATGCTGACCGCAGGGATGCTGCCGCTCCTGGCATTCGCGGCGCGGTCCCGGCGGCGTATCCATCCCTCACGAGGAGACAAGAGACATGATCAAGTTGGTTCGGAAGTGGACCCTCGCCCTGGCGGCGGGGATGTGCCTGGCCGGCGGCGCGGCGGCGCAGGGCGCGGTCAAGGTCGGCGTGATCTTTCCGCTGTCGGGCGGCGCGGGCCCGCAGGGCCAGCACGTGACGCAGGCGATCCAGAGCATGGCCGCGCTCATCAATGACGCCGGCGGCGTGATGGGCCGCAAGATCGAGATCGTGTCTCGCGACGACGAGTCCACGCCCGCGGTGGGCGTCTCGCGCGCCAACGAGCTCATCGGGCAGGGCGTCTCGGTGATCATCGAAGGCTGGAACAGCCCGGTGACGCTGGCGATGCAACCGGTGATCGCGCGCGCCGGCGTGCTCGACATCACGGCCATCTCGAAGGCCGACCCCATCCTGTCGGGCGAAGGCAATCCGCTGGCCGTGCGGCTCAACAGCTCGAACTCGCAGGACGGTGCGGTGATCGCCAACTACATCGCCAGCAGCAAGGCCAAGCGCATCGCCTTCCTGACGCAGAACGACGCCTACGGCAACGGCGCGCAGGCCTCGATCGAGGCCGAGCTCAAGAAGCTGAACCACGCGTACGAGAAGGTCGCGGAGGAGAAGTTTCCCTTCACCCAGGCCGACTTCCGGGTGGCGCTGACCAACGTCCGCGCGGCCAATCCCGACATCACCGTGGCGATCAACGCCAACGAGGGCCTGGGCATGCCCGCCACCATCCGCCAGGCCAGGCAGTCGCGACTGCCCGGCAAGCTGGTGGCGGCGGTGGGTACGGTGGCGCCGAGCGTGATCCAGGTGGCCGGCGACGCGGCCAATGGCCTGGTCGGCGCGGACATCTACTTCCCCGACGTGGAGCCCTTCGCCTCGAACCCGGCCAACAAGAAGTTCGTGGCGAAGAACCAGGAGCTGTTCAAGTACACGCCCGACAAGTTCATGGCGATCGCCGCGACCGCGCTGCAGGTGTGGGCGATGGCGGCCAACGAGCTCAAGACGCTGGACCGCGAGGCCATCGCCAAGCGCATCCGAGGCGGCGCGTTCAAGGGCACGATCATGGGAGACGTCAGCTTCGAGCCCAATGGCCAGCTGAAGTCGCGCCACTACATCTTCACGGTGGTGGACGGCAAGATCGCGGTGCAGCCGCAGTAAGCCGGACGCGGTGCACGCGATGCAGGCCCATCCCGCGCTGCGCGTCGAAGGACTCGGCGTGCGTTATGGCGCCCTGGTGGCGCTCGAGGGCGTCGGCTGGGAGGTCCGTCCCGGCGAGCTGCTGGGCATCATCGGTCCGAATGGCGCGGGCAAGAGTTCCTGCTACGAAGCGGTCACCGCGATGGTGCGCCGCGAAGGCCGGGTGTACCTGGCCGGCGAGGACGTCACCGGTGTGCCGCCCTACGACCTGGCGGGCCGCGGACTCAAGCGTGCCTTCCAGCAGAACGCCTTCTTCGACGACCTCACCGTGCTGGAGAACATGGTCGCGGTGCTCGGCCGGCGCGCCCATGCCGGGCTGATGGGCAGCGTGCTCGCTCCGGCGGCGGCGCGGCGGCGCAGAAGCGAAGCGGAGCGCTTCGCGGCCGGGCAGCTGGTCCGCTTCGGCGTGCCGGCCGCCTACCACGCGCTCACGCCGAAGGAGATCCCGTACGGCGTGCAGCGGATGCTGTCGATCGCGCTGGCCTTCGGCGACGGCGCGCGCGTGCTGATGCTGGACGAACCCGCGGCGGGGCTCGGCGGCGAAGACATGGCGCGGCTGGTGGCGCTGCTCGCGAGCCTCAAGGAAGAGGGCGTGGCGCTGGTCGTCATCGAGCACCACATGGACCTGATCATGGCCGTGGCCGACCGCATCTGCGTGCTCGACCTCGGCCGCCAGCTGGCGCTCGGTCCGCCGGCGCAGATCCAGCACGACGAGCGCGTGCTCGAGGCCTACCTGGGAAAGAAGCAATGAGCCAAGCCGTACTGGAAGTGCGCCGCCTCGACGTGAGCTACGCCGGCAACCGCGCGCTGGAACTGGGCGCGCTGTCGGTCGCGCCCGGCGAGGTGGTGGGCGTGGTCGGCGCCAACGGCGCGGGCAAGTCCACGCTGGTGAACGGCATCGCGGGCTGGTCGCGCGGTTCGCCGCGCGTCGCGGGCGAGGTCGTGGTCGAGGGCACGCGGGTGGACGCCTGGCCCACGCACCGGCGCGTGCGCGCCGGCCTGGTGCTGGTGCCGGAAGGCCGCGTCGCGTTCGGCCGCATGAGCGTGGACGACAACCTGTCGGCCGCGTTCGCCGCGCCGCAGGCTCCCGGCCGCCGCGTGTACTCCCGCGAGGAGATCTACGAGCTGTTCCCGCGCCTGAAGGAGCGCCGCTCGCACCTCGGGAGCCAGCTTTCGGGCGGCGAACGCCAGATGCTGGGCATCGGCCGCGCGCTCATGCTGGGCCCGCGGGTGCTGCTGCTGGACGAACCCTCGATCGGACTGGCGCCCAAGATGGTCTCGCAAGTCCTCGAAACCCTGCGCACGCTGGCGCGCACCGGCCTGGCCGTCCTGGTGGTCGAGCAGAACGTGCGTGCCGCGATGGAAGTGGTCGACCGGCTGCTGCTGCTCGAGCGCGGGCGCAAGGTGCTGGAAGGCCCGGCGCGCGAAGTCGGCGACGACCCGCGCATCGCCCAAGCCTACCTGGGAGCGACCGCATGACGCTTCTCCAGCAGATCATCAACGGCATCGTGCTCGGCCACGCGTACGCGCTGGTGGCCATCGGCTGGACGCTGCTGCTGGGCGTGGCGCGCCTGGTGAACTTCGGCCACGGGCAGATGTACATGCTCGGCGCCTTCGTCAGCTGGTGGGCCGTGACCCAGGCCGGCGTGCCCTACGGGCTGGCGCTGCCGATCGCGATGGCGGTGGGCGCGCTGTTCGGCCTGGTGATGCAGCGCGTGATGCTCAAGGCCACGCTGGAGCAGAACCTGGTCTCGATCATGATCATGACGCTGGGGTTCGGCTACGTGCTCACCGGCGCCGCCTCGATGGTGTTCGGCTCGACCGGCCAGATCCTGGAGACCGCGCTCTCGCGCCGCGACATCGAGCTGGGCCCGCTGTGGCTGACCTGGCAGGACGCCGCCATCGTGGTCGCGGCCATCGCGGTGTTCATCACGCTCAAGTGGATCCTGGACGGCACGCGCACCGGCCGCCTGGTGCGCATGGTCGCGGAGGATCCCAAGCTGGCGATGCTCGCCGGCGTCAACGTGCGGCGGGTCTACTACGGCGTGTTCGCCTTCGAGGGCGCGGCGGTGGCTTTCGCGGCGGGCATGGTCGCGCCGCGCACGCCGATCCTCACCTCGATGGGATTCGACGAGGTGATCATGACGTTCGTGGTCGTGGTCCTCGGCGGCATCGGCAGCGTCACCGGCAGCTACGTGGCGGGCGTCGCGCTGGGGCTGTTCACCGCGCTGTTCGGCGCCCTGGTGTCGCCGGCCTACACCACGGCCGCGGCTTTCATGGTGCTGATCGCGGTGCTGGTGCTGCGTCCGGGCGGCCTGAGCGCCGGCCCGGCGGCGGGAGCGCACTGATGGCCCGCGGCGCCTTCCCCTGGCTCGCGCTGCCCGTGCTCGCGGTCGCGGCGTTCGCGGCTCCGTTCCTGCTGGGCGGCAACGGCGTGGTCTTCAGCGCCGCCGTGCTGATCGCCATCTTCGCCGTGATGGCCTACGGGCTGGACATCATCGTGTCCGACCTCGGCGAGGTGAGCCTGGCGCACACCGTGTTCTTCGCGGCCGGCAGCTACGCCACGGCGCTGCTGTCCACGCGCGGCGGCGTCGCCTCGGGCTGGCTCACGCTGGCCGGCTCGATCCTGGTGGCGCTCGTGCTCGCGGGCCTGATCGGGCTCATCACGCTGCGGCTGCGCGAGTTCGTGTTCTCGCTGGTCACGTACGCCGTCGCGGTGGTCGCGATGACGGTGGCGCACCACTGGTCCTTCCTCGGCGGCTCCGACGGCCTGCGCGGCATCCCGACGCTCGACCTGTCGCTGCCGGGGCTCGCGCTCACGGCCCGCAACGACCGCGAACTCTGGCCATTCGCCTTCGCGCTGCTGGCGGTGGTGGTCTACATCGTCGCGCGGTTCCGGCGGTCCGCGCTCGGCGCGGCGGCGATCATGACGCACCTCAATCCCCGCCTGGCCACCATGAGCGGGATCGATCCGGCGCGCGTGCGGCTGCAGGTGTTCCTGCTGTCGGCGCCGATCAGCGCCTCGGCCGGCTGGCTGTACGCCTACCAGCGCGCCTACGTCAGCGCCGACGTGCTGGAGAGCTACTTCCTGATCCTGATGCTCACCGCGGTGGTGCTGGTGGGACGCCGGCAGCTGCTCGGGCCGGTCGCCGCCGTCACGCTGATCCTGGTGCAGGAGAAGTTCTTCTCGTTCGGCGGCAACGTCGACAAGATCATCCTGGGCGCCGTCCTCGTCGTCGTCCTCGCCTTCCTCCCCGAGGGGCTCGCCGGCCTCGCCCGGCCGCTCGCGCGCCTGCGGCAGCGGCGCACCGCCCCGTCCACCCCCGTCACTACGCTGGAGAACCTGAAATGACCGTGATCTGGAAGCCTTCGCTGGACGAGTCCGCCGCCCAATGGCAGGCGCTGGCCGACCGGCTGGGGCGCGAGCGCTTCGGCCCGCTCGCCGAGGAGCTCGACCGCGAGCAGCGCTACCCCTGGGAGACCATCGAGGCGCTGGTGGAGCACAAGTTCACCGGCCTGTTCCTGCCCCGTGCGAACGGCGGCCAGGGCGCGAGCCTCACGGCGACCGTCGCCGCCGTCGAGACGCTGGGCACGCACTGCGCATCGACCGCCGCGATCATGTGCGCCTACCAGCTGGGCGCCTTCCCCATCCTGCTGGCCGGCAGCGAACAGCAGAAGGATTTCTACCTGCGCGAGATGACGCAGGGTCGGGCCACCAGCTTCGCGCTGTCCGAGCGCATCGCGGGTTCGGACGCCGCGGCCATCGAGGCCACCGCCGTGCGCGAGGGCGACGGCTGGCGCCTGCGCGGCGAGAAGTACTGGATCGGCAACGGCGGTGCGTCGCGCTACTACGTGGTGTTCGCCAAGACCGATCCGGCCGCGGGCGGCCGGGGCATCAGCGCGTTCATGGTCGACAAGGAACAGCCCGGCGCCGTGATCGACGAGCTGTCCGACAAGATGGGCATCCGGGGCACGCAGACCTCGAACCTCAAGGTGGACTTGGTCGTGCCCGACAGCGCGCGCATCGGCGAGGTCAACCGCGCCCTGCGCCTGGCCCTGCAGACGCTGAACGTGGGCCGCATCATGGTCGCGGCGCAGTCGCTGGGGCTGGCGCTCGCCGCCTACCGCGAGGCCTCGCGGCGCGCCGTCGAGCGCCGCACCTTCGGCAGCCCGATCATCGAGAACCAGGGCATCGGCTTCCGCCTCGCCGACATGGTCACGGAAATCTCCGCCGCCCGCCTGATGCTGTACGAGGCCGCGCGCCTGTACGACCAGGGCGGCGACGTGTCGAACATCGGCGCCATGATCAAGCTCTTCGCGTCCGAGGTCGCGCACCGCGCGGCCGATGCGGCGGTGCAGATCTGGGGCGGCATGGGCTACTGCAAGCCCACCGTCGCGGAGCGCCTCTACCGCGACCAGCGCATCCTGGAGATCTACGAGGGCTCCTCCGAGATCCAGCGGCTGGTCCTGGCGCGCAGCGTGCGCAAGGAAGCGGAAGAGCAGGTCCGTTGACCACGGCCCGCGTCCGCCGCCCGGCCCCCGCGGCCGCCAGGCCCAACGGTTCCGGATCGCGCGAGGAGATCCTGCGCGCGGCGGCCGAGCTGTTCATGGAGTTCGGCTACGCGGCCACCTCGCTCGACGCGGTGGCCGAGCGCCTGGGATCCACCAAGGGGCGCATCTACCACCACTACCGCAGCAAGGCCGACCTGTTCATCGACGTGCAGGTCGCCGCCATGAAGCGGCTGCAGGCGGCGGTGGAGCCCATCGCGCGGGGCCCGGGCACGGCGGTGGAGCGGCTCACGGCCATGGCGCTTCGGCATACCGTCATCCTGCTGACCGACCTGCCCATGCAGAAGGTGGCGGTACAGGGCCTGGAGCGGCACCTGCTGGCCAACCAGCCCGCCGTGCGGCGCCTGCGATCCGTGATCCGCATGCGCGACGACTACGAAGGCCTGTTCGCCGAAGTCATCGACGAGGGCATCCGCGAGGGCGCGCTGATCGACCTGCCGCCCCAGCTGGCCACCAAACCGTTTTTCGGCGCCATGAACTGGGCTACCGTCTGGTACAGCCAGCGGCGCCTGCAGGGCGACCAAGCCATCCAGGAAATCGCCCGCACGCTCGCCGACTGCGCGACCCGCGGGCTCATGAGGACCCTCTAGCATGCAAGCGAAACAGCCTTATTCCGACACCGTCTGGGACGAGACCGAGACCTGGTCGCGCGACCGCCTCGAGGCGTTCCAGCTGCAGGCCCTGCAGCGCCAGCTGGCACGCGTCGGCGAGCGCAGCAGCCATTACCGCCGGGTCTTCGAGCAGCACGGCTTCCGCGCCGGCGACCTGAAGAGCCTGGCCGACCTGCGCCGCCTGCCGTTCACGCGCAAGTCCGATTACGTGGCGGGCCTGGAGGCGGAGGCCCCGTTCGGCTCGTTCGCCGCGGTGAAGCCCGGCGAGGCGGTGCGCGTGCACTTCTCCTCGGGCACCACCGCCAAGCCGGCGCCGGTGCTGTGGAGCGGCGCGGACATCGAGCGCTGGGCCGACCTGTACGCCCGCTACCTGTACGCGCAGGGCCTGCGGCGCGGCGATGTCTTCCAGTGCATGTTCAATTACGCGTGGTTCGTCGGCGGCCTCGGGGCCACGCTGGCGGCCCAGCGCGTCGGCGCGCTGGTGATCCCGGCCTCGTCCGGCGACACCGAGCGGCAGATCGAGACGATCTTCCAGTACGGCTCGCAGTGCGTGATCGGCACGCCTTCGTTCATGGCACACGTGGCCGAGGCGGCCGCGAAGCTCGGACGTGATCTCACCCAATCGCGGGTCAAGATGGTGTGCGTGGGCGGCGAGCCCGGCGGCAGCATCCCCGGCACGCGCGAACGGCTGGAAGCGCAGTGGGGAGCGCCCATGTTCGACTGCTACGGCGCGCTGGAATGCCAGCCGATCGCCTGGGACACCGCGGGCAAGGTAGGTCCCACGCTGGCCGAGGACTTCATCTACGTCGAGGTCGTGCATCCCGAGACGCACGAGCCGGTGGCCGACGGCGAGCGCGGCGTGCTGGTCCTCACCCACCTGGACAAGGAAGCCTGCCCGCTGGTGCGCTGGTGGACCGGCGACGTGGTCGTGCGCGACACCCGCCCCGCCGCCGACGGCCGCACGCATGCGCGCCTGGCGGGCGGCGTGCAGGGCCGCGCCGACGACATGCTGATCATCAAGGGCGTCAACCTGTTCCCCACCGCGGTCGAGGACGTGGTGCGCGCGTTCCCGGGGCTCACCAACGAGTACGTGCTGGTCATCGACGACAGCGTGCGCGATGCGAAGACCGGCTTCCTGAACAGCGTGAAGGTGCGCGTGGAACGCGAGCCGGGCGCGCCCGCCGACGTGGGCGAGCGCCTGGCGCAGCGGCTGCGCGAGAAGCTGCAGGTGCGCTTCCACGTCGAGGTGCTGGAGCCCGGCGCGCTGCCGCGCACCGTGCACAAGGCCAAGCGGGTGATCCATGCCTGAAGCGGGCGCCGGCCGCCTGCCCCGGCCGCTGGCCGGCAAGCGCGTGATCGACCTGTCGCAGTTCATCGCGGGGCCGTCCGCCGCCATGTACCTGGCGGACTTCGGCGCCGAAGTGATCAAGGTCGAATCGCCGCAGGGCGACGGCTCCCGCACGCTGCCGGGCAACGCCTTCGGCAGCTACTACACCCGCAGCTTCAACGGCGGCAAGTCCAGCCGCGTGCTGGACCTGCGCGACCCCGCCCAGCGCCGCACGCTGGACGACTGGCTGGCCGAGGCCGACGCCTTCGTCTGCAATCTCGCGCCGGCCTCGCTCAAGGGCCTCGGCCTGGACGGGCCGACGCTGCGGGCGCGCTTTCCCCGCCTGGTGATCGCCCTCATCTCCGGCTACGGCCAGGACGACCCGCGCCCCTGCATGGACACGGTCGCGCAGTGCGAATCGGGCTTCGCCATGCTCAACGCCGACGAGGACGGTTCACCGCGCCTCTCGACCGGCTGGCCGGTGGACACGGCCTGCGGCCTCGTCGCGGGCATGTCGTGCGCGATGGCCCTGCTGGACCCGGCGGGGGAGGGCTGCCTCATCGACGTGTCGATGATGGAAGTCACGGCGAGCCTGCTGCTCGGGCCGGCGGCGCTGGCGCTCGGCGAGGGCGAGTCCCTCGGGCGGCCGATGGGCAACCGGGACCGCGCCTCGGCACCGTCGAACATCTACCGCTGCAGCGACGGGCACGTGTACATCCTGGGCGGACTGGATGCGTACTGGGCGCGCCTGAAGCCGCTGATCGGCTGCGCGGACGACGCCCCCATCGCGGAGCGGGTGGCGCGCGCCCCCGAGTTCGACGCGATGGTGGAGGCCTGGACGCTGGCGCGCCGGCAGGACGAGGTGCTCGCCGAGATGACGCGCCTGCAGATTCCCGCCGGCC
>JAEWBU010000156.1 GCA_023390985.1 Pseudomonadota bacterium | reverse complement strand
GCCGCCAGCAGGAACTGCAGCAGACCAACGAGGAGCTGCAGGAGAAGGCGCGCCTACTGGTGCACCAGAACCACGAGGTGGAGCGCAAGAACCAGGAAGTGGAACAGGCCCGCCAGGCGCTGGAGGAGAAGGCCAAGCAGCTGGCGCTGACGTCCAAGTACAAGTCCGAGTTCCTGGCCAACATGTCGCACGAGCTGCGCACGCCGCTGAACTCGCTGCTGATCCTGTCGGACCAGCTGTCCAAGAACCCCGAGGGCAACCTCACGACCAAGCAGGTGGAGTTCGCCAAGACCATCCACTCGTCGGGCAACGACCTGCTGATGCTGATCAACGACATCCTGGACCTGTCCAAGATCGAGTCCGGCACGGTCGCGGTGGACGTCAGCGAACTGCACCTGACCGACCTGCAGCTGTACGTGGAGCGCACCTTCCGCCACGTGGCCGAGGCCAAGAACGTGGAGTTCCTCATCCAGACCGGCGTGCAGCTGCCGACCGCGATGGTCACGGACATCAAGCGCCTGCAGCAGATCCTGAAGAACCTGCTGTCCAACGCCTTCAAGTTCACCCACCAGGGCAGCGTGACGCTCACCGTCGAGGAGGTGGTGACCGGCTGGAGTTCCGACCACGAGGAGCTCAACCGCGCCCAGCAGGTGATCGCGTTCGCGGTCGCCGACACCGGCATCGGCATCTCCGGCGACAAGCAGCAGATCATCTTCGAGGCCTTCCAGCAGGCCGACGGCTCCACCAGCCGCAAGTACGGCGGCACCGGCCTGGGCCTGGCGATCAGCCGCGAACTGTCGAAGCTGCTGGGCGGCGAGATCCGCCTGGCCAGCGCGCCGGGGCAGGGCAGCACCTTCACGCTGTACCTGCCGGTGCACTACCCGGCCACGCGCAGCACGCGCCGCACCAGCTCGTTCGCCGACGCGCGCACGCTGGACCAGCCGGCACCGCAGGCGCGGCGCCTGCTGCCCCCGCTGCCCGCGCCGGTTCCGCAGCCGGCGGCCGAGGAGCCGCTGGACAACGGGACGGCCAGCCTGAACGAGGCCGACGACGACCGCGCCAACATCGGAGAAGGCGACCTGGTCCTGCTGATCGTGGAGAACGACCTGGGCTTCGCGCGCTTCCTGCTGGACGCGGCGCGGGCCAAGGGCTTCAAGGGCCTGGTCACGTCGATGGGCGCCGGCGCGCTCACCTTCGCCAACCAGTACCAGATCGCGGCGATCACGCTGGACATGTACCTGCCGGACATGGACGGCTGGCGCGTGCTCGATCGCCTGAAGCAGGACTTCATCGCGCGCCACATCCCGGTGTGCGTGATCTCCACCGACGACTCCAGGGAGCGCGCCTTCAAGGGCGGCGCGCTGGCCTTCGTCGAGAAGCCCATCCAGTCGCGCGACGTGCTGGACGAGATGCTGGACAAGCTGCGTTCGTACTGCGCGCGCAAGCAGCGCAACGTGCTCGTGGCGATGAAGGACGCCGCGGCCCGCGACGAGTTCCTGGGCCTGCTGGACGACGAGAACATCACGCCCGTGGTGGTCAAGAGCGCCGACAAGTTCCTGCAGGCGCTGGACGTCAGCCAGTTCGACTGCGTGGTGCTGGAGGACGCGTTCGGCAAGCTGGACACCGCGCACGTGCGCCAGGCGCTGGCGAACCACGCCGGCCTGGGGCCGCTGCCGCTGCTGCTCTACCGGAACGCCGCCAACGGCGAGTCCGGCCGCTTCGCCTGGCACTCCGACGACCGCGTCACCGTCACCGAGGTGCAGACGGCGGCGCGCCTGTACGACGCCGCGCTGCTGGCGCTGCACCAGAACGTGAGCCGCCTGCCCGAGGCGCGGCGCGCGCTGCTGGAGGAAACGATCACGCAATCGAAGCCGCTCGCCGGCAAGCGCGTGCTGATCGTGGACGACGACATGCGCAACATCTTCGCCCTGGCCACCGTGCTGGAAGACCACTCGATGGACATCGTCTGGGCCGACAACGGCCGCGAGGCGATCAGCCGGGTGGCCAACGATCCGCAGATCGAGATCGTGCTGATGGACATCATGATGCCGGAGATGGACGGCATGGCCACGATGAAGGAAATCCGCAAGCTGCCGCAGGGCAAGAACCTGCCGATGATCGCCGTCACCGCCAAGGCCATGAAGGGCGACCGCGAGAAGTGCATCGAGGCGGGGGCCTGGGACTACCTGTCCAAGCCTGTCAACACCCATGACCTGCTGACCGTTCTGAGGGCGTGGCTGCACCAGTGACCGTCCGACAGAACCCCGATGCCCAGGTCGCGCCACCGGAGCGCGAGAAGGCCAACATCCTGGTCGTCGATGACCTCCAGGAGAAGCACATCGTGTTCCGCTCCATCCTGGAAGAGCTGGGCGAGAACATCGTCAGCGCCCGGTCGGGCAAGGAGGCCCTGCGCTACATCCTCGAGATGGAGTTCGCGGTCATCCTGCTGGACGTCAACATGCCCGACATCGACGGGCTGGAGACGGCCAGCCTGATCCGGCACTACAAGAAGTCGGCGCAGACGCCCATCGTCTTCATCACCGCGTACGTCGACGAGCTGCAGGCCAAGCGCGGCTACGCGCTCGGCGCGGTCGATTACATCCCTTCGCCCGTGGTGCCGGAGGTGCTGCGCTCGAAGGTGCGCGTCTTCGTCGAGCTCTGGCGCATGAACCGGCAGCTGCAGGTTCGCGCGGCCGAGCGCGAGGCGCTGGCCCGTTCGGAAGCGGCGCGCGCCTCGGCGGAAGAGGCCATCCATCGCGCCGACTACCTGGCCGAGGTGAGCCAGCTGCTGTCGCGCTCGCTGGACATGGATCCCACCATCCAGGCCATGCTCGACCTGGCGGTCCCGATGCTGGGCGACCAGGCCCTGCTCGCGCAGGTGGACGCGGAAGGCCACGTGGTGCGCTCGCAGGGCACGGCCGGCGCCGACCTCGAGACCCTCCCCGGCCAGGTTCGGCAGGCGCTGCAGCGCGCCGTCTCCACCCGCCAGCTGCAGGTCAGCCGGGAAGGGGGGCAGGGCGCGGCGCTCTGTCCGCTGGTGTCCGGCGGCCGCGTGCGCGGCGTGCTGGTGCTGCTCGGCGGCGCGCAGCAGTTCGACGGTGCCCGGCTCGCGCTGGCCCGCGAGGTGGCCGACCGCGCCGCCATCGCGATGGAGAACGCGCGCCTCTACACCGCGGTGCAGGAAGCCGACCGCCGCAAGAACGAATTCCTCGCCATGCTGGCGCACGAGCTGCGCAACCCGCTCGCGCCCATCCGCAACGCGGTGCACATCATGCAGGGCAAGGAAGTGGCGGCGCCCACGCTGCAGTGGGCACGCGACGTCATCAGCCGCCAGGCCGACCACATGGCGCGCCTCATCGACGACCTGCTGGACGTCTCGCGCATCGTGCAGGGCAAGGTGGTGGTCAAGCCGGAGAAGCTCAGCCTGGCTTCGCTCATCGAGCGCTCGGCCGAATCCAGCATGCCCAAGCTGGACGCGCGCAACCAGAAGCTGGCGCTGGAAGTGACGAAGGAGCCGGTGGTGCTGGACGGCGACTCGGTGCGGCTGGCGCAGGTGCTCTCCAACCTGATCAACAACGCCTCCAAGTTCTCGCCGGAGGAAAGCCGCATCGTGGTGAAGACGTCCTTCGCCGGCGACCAGGTGCGCATCACCGTCAAGGACGAGGGCACGGGCATCGACCCGGCCTTCCTTCCGCACATCTTCGACCTGTTCGCGCAGGCCGATCAATCGCTCGACCGCTCGCAAGGCGGCCTGGGCATCGGGCTCACGCTGGTGAAGCACCTTGTCGGCCTGCATGGCGGATCGGTGGAAGCGCACAGCGAAGGCCTGGGCAAGGGAACCGAAATGACGATTACGCTGCCGGCACGACTCGGCGAACCCGAGGAAACCGCGCAAGTCGCGCCCATCACGCCGCGCCAGTCGCCGCAGCCCGCCACGCCTTCGCGCATCCTGGTGGTCGACGACCTCATGGCCTCGGCCGAGACGCTGATGACGCTGCTGGAGATGGAGGGCTTCGAGGTCAAGGTGGCCAACGAGGGCAAGGCGGCGCTGGACATCGCCAAGGTCTTCCACCCCGACGTGGTGCTGCTGGACATCGGCCTGCCGGGCATGAACGGCTTCGAGGTCGCGCACCAGCTGCGCAGCGACCCTTCGTCGCGCGACGCGCTGCTGATCGCGCTCACGGGTTACGGTGAAGCCGAGAGCCGTTCGCGCTCGGCCCAGGCCGGCTTCGACTTCCACATGGTCAAGCCGGCGGACGTGAACCTGCTGCTGACGATGATCGCCAACCCGCAGGAAGCGCGCCGGGCCAAGGTGGCCTGATCCGCGCTGCTACAATCGCGGGCTCGCAGGAGAGGTGGATGAGCGGTTTAAGTCGCACGCCTGGAAAGCGTGTGTGGGTTAATAGCCCACCGCGGGTTCGAATCCCGCCCTCTCCGCCAGGTACAGAGTGAAAGGCCCCCGCAAGGGGGCCTTTTTCATTGGGCCGCCCTCTCGGGGTAAGCCGATTCCCTGCACTTCGTTGTAGGCGCCTCACGGCTGCGCGCTCGGGTGAGATCCGCGGCGCCACCTGGGCCGAGATCGACACGGACGCTGCCGAGAGGGTGTGCCCCACGAGCGCATGAATGCCGGCAAGGAGCACCGCGGCGACACGACACTCCTAGTCGGATGCGGCGCATGAAGGTCGATTCGGTCCCGCACGGATTCCCTTCGAGCTTCAAGGATTAGGCGACGGAGCGGCCAAGCTATCCCCGCTCGGGAGCAGCGCCGGAAGCTGCGGCAACTAGGTGGGGGCCGGACGTGCGGGAAGCCGCGCATGCAGCGCCAGCTCCTGCTCGATTTGTCCGGTCTGACCTCGGGGCCTGGATGGATGAATCGTTGGTCCGTTCGGCCCATTGCTTCGCTCGGTTTCTAAGCCTAGTTTCTGGCAACGACGAACTTCTAGGATTCACCCATGTCGTGCCTGCGCAATGTGGTGGCTCTGGCCGCTCTCAACCTGGCGGTGACCTGCTCTGCTGTTGCTGCCACGTGGACCTTTTCATATGAGGTAGACGCGACGGGCTCGGTCAATCGGGTTTCCAGTGACTATGGAAATCTGCTGGCAGTCGGGGACCGCTTCCAAGTCAGTATCAAGGCAGCTGAAGGCTATGGCTGGTCCGCCACGCAGGGGGACACCTTCTATGCAGTCATCGGAACTGACAACCCTGATACTGAGACAGGACGCCTCTCTTTCTGGAGTGCCTACCAATTCCTCAATGACGGCGATCGTGTCGGTAGCGGCGGCGGTGGCCTAACTTCCTGGGGATCCAACTACATTCAAGGTGGCACGTCTTCTATCAACTTCAGCGGAACCTTCGACGAGTTTTACTTTTCGGGTCTGATAGACAAGACGCCGCCGCAGAGTACGTCCCTTCTCGAGTTGGAAAACGTGCTACTGACCAAGGGTCTGGAGTTTGGACAAGTATCCGCGGTCCCGCTCCCCGCCGCCGCATGGATGTTTGGTTCCGCTCTGCTTGGGATGCTCGGCGTGAGTCGGCGACGGAAATCAGCACGAGCTTCTACGCTCGTTGCCGCCTAGCGTTCGCAGCGCTCATCACGCCAGCGACACTCCTCCTGCCAGCCTGTCGGTTACACGCGCTCCTCGCCCAGCCGTGGTCGGGCCGCCGCTCAGGGCAACCTTCTCCATGCTCCCAAGCCTCACGTCTCTGCGCTTTTTCGCTGCACCTGGTTCAGGGCCGGACATTTCAGGCCGACCGTCCAGGGATGCGCGCTATGTTGAGCTTCCGTACATCGCGAATTCAGGTGGCACTGATCGCTACGCGGGGCCGATGGGCAGCGAAGTTGAGAGGCTCAGCCGATTCGCCAGCGGCGCCGAAGCTCGACCACGATGAAATAGTCCGCTCGGGCCAGCAGCTTGCGTGGATTGCCTACCCCTCATTTGTCATCGACCTGACATGCTGATCGAGGAGGCTTAGTTGGATCATGACGAAAACACCCCACATTGCTCCTGGTTCCTGGTTCACGATGCGCGTGCCGGACTCCCGGCGCTGGGTCCGGCTCCTGTGCGCCATCTCACGTCGGCCCGTCCCCACCAGGCTGCAGGATTACCTGGTGATACAGGGCCAAGACGGAAAGATTGAGTTCACCGCGTTTGAGTTCAGGGAGACCTGACCGGCTCCGGTCGCGTGCTGCGGCGCGATGTGGCCTGGTGGAGCGGGGTGATGGGTAAACGCCTGCCGGGCCGCGCCGGCTATAGATTTTCGGGACGCCTCTCCGCCAGGACTCAATGACGAAGCCTCCGCAAGGAGGCTTTTTCATTGGCGCCGACCCGTTGCAAGTTCGCACCGCCGAGCAATTCCTCACAGACGAGCTGCGGGCCGGTCGCCTACAAACACGGGCATGAAAACTCTTCGACTCAGCGCCGTTGCGTTCGCCTTTGCTTCCGTTCCGTTCGCGGCCCTGGCCGACCACGATCACGATGGAGGGCACGGGAAGCACCGCCATGGCCGGTCCGAATACAAGCACGAGTACTGGGACGGCAACTGCAAGGTCAAGATCAAGCAGAAGCACGGCGACTACAAGGAGGAGCGCAAATGCAAGGGGCCTGAGCACGTCCATGCGGCTCCGGTCTACGTGGTGCCGCAACCGGTGGTGGTCGCCCCGCAGCCGGTCTATGTGCCGGCCGTCGAGCCCAGCGTGACCATCCGCGCCACCATCCCCATCAAGTGAGCCACCGGCGAACGAAACAGAGGCCCCGTGAGGGGCCTTTTTTCATGGGCCCGCTTCAGGAGGGCGTGGCTTCGACGAGATCCACGGAATGCAGCACCCGCCGCAATTCCGGATCGTCCGAGGCCAGCCACGCCGGCAGCTGGCCCAGGAAATGGGCGATGAAACGGGCCGCCGCATGCGAGGGGGCCTCCTGCGCCCGTCGCACGAGGCCCACCACGTGGCTGCGGAAGCGCTCGCGCACCTGCACCGTCACCAGCGTGTGGCGCAGGGCGTCGGTCTCCACCAGCGGCCAGGGGCAGAAGGTGAGCATGTCGGTCTTTCGCACCAGCCCCAGCATCAGCGAAGCCGAGTGCGCCAGCTGGATGCGGTGCAGAGGCGGCGCCAGGCCGTGCTGGCCGAACAGGTTCTCCAGCAGGCTGGCGCTTTCCCCCGGGGTGAAGTTCAGCACCCAGTCATGTTCCAGCAGTTCCGCCATGGACCGCGCCTCGGCGCGCGGATGGCCGCGCCGCGCCACGACGGTCATGTCGTAGCGGAACAGGGGCTGCGCCTGCAGTCCGTGCATGGCCTCCTGCGGGCCGATGCGGCCGATCATCAGGTCCAGGCTGCCTTCGCGCAGCCGCGGATAGCTGAGCGCCGACAGCCCGTCGAACATCTCCAGCTGCACGTGCGGCAGTTCCTCGCGGAAGGACGGGAGCACGCGCGGCAGGAGCGTCTGCGCCACCCACGGCGTGATGGCCAGCGTCAGCCGCTGCTGCGCGCCCGTGTCGCGGTAGCGCGCCAGCGTGTCCTCGGCCTGCCGCAGTTGCGCCAGCACGCGGTTGGCGTGCTCCAGCAGCTCCTGGCCGGCCGGCGTGAAGGCGATGCCGCCGCCATGCCGCGTGAACAGGGCCACCTGCGCGTGGGTCTCCAGCTCGCGCAGGCCCTGGGTGACGGTGGCCTGGGTGACGCCGAGCGACCGGGCCGCGGCGCGGATGCCTCCCTCGGAGGCGACGGCGGCCAGGTAGCGCAGCTGGTGCAGCTTCATGGCCGGGGATTATCCGGAAGCGACAGGCGCCGCCCGCCGGTGAACGAAAGCGCCTGTCTGTCGGCGCGGGCGCGGACTTCCTAGACTGGCGAAGCCAAGGAAGCCGCCATGTCATTCGAGATCGAAACCGCCGAAGCCTTCGAGAAGGTGCTGCCCGCCGTGCGCGACGTCGCGCCCGAGATGGTCACGCTGAGGCACCGGATCCATTCCCATCCCGAGCTCGCCTACGAGGAGCACCTCACCAGCGATCTGGTCGCGGCGCGCCTGGCCGAGTGGGGCTACGAGGTGCACCGCGGCCTGGCCGGCACCGGCGTGGTGGGCACGCTGCGGCTGGGCCAGGGCATGCGCCGCCTGGGCCTGCGCGCCGACATGGACGCGCTGCCGATCCAGGAAACCACCGGCCTGCCGTACGCCAGCCAGGTGCCCGGCAAGATGCACGCGTGCGGCCACGACGGCCACACCAGCATCCTGCTGGCGGCGGCCCGCGTCATCGCGCGCGAGCGCAGCTTCGACGGCACGCTGCACCTGATCTTCCAGCCGGCCGAGGAGGGCCTGGGCGGCGGCCGCCGGATGGTGGAAGAAGGGCTGTTCGAGCGCTTCCCCTGCGACGCGGTCTTCGCGCTGCACAACATGCCGGGCTTTCCGGCCGGCAAGTTCGGCTTCAAGGAAGGCCCGTTCATGGCCTCCTCGGATTCGGTCACGGTGACGGTCACCGGCCGCGGCGGGCACGGCTCCGCGCCGCACCTGGCGGCCGACCCGGTGGTGGCCGCGGCCCACATCATCGTGGCGCTGCAGACCATCGTGTCGCGCAACGTCGACCCGCGCGAGATGGCGGTGGTGTCGGTCGGCGCCATCCATGGCGGCGACGCGCCGAACGTGATCCCGGGCAGCGTGCTGATGCGCCTGACCGTGCGCGCCTACCGCCCCGAGATCCGCGCCATGCTGCGCGAGCGCATCACGCAGCTGGTGCAGGCGCAGGCGGCCACGCTCGGGGTGACCGCGGAGGTGGACTACCACTGGCGCTATCCCGCCCTGGTCAACGACGTGGAGTCCACGCGTTATGCGCGCCAGGTGGCGCTCGACTGGCTGGGCGAGGACGGCCTGCTGCCCGACCTGGCGCCGCTCACAGGAAGCGAGGATTTCTCCTTCATGCTCGAGCACTGCCCGGGCAGCTACCTGATCGTGGGCAACGGCGTGGGCGAGCACCACCGCACGGGCGGCTGCATGGTCCACAACCCGGGCTACGACTTCAACGACGCCATCCTGCCGATCGCGGCCAGCTACTGGGTGCAGCTGGTCCGGCGCTTCCTCGCGCCGCAAGCCTAGTTCTCCTTTCCTTCCCTCTCTGGAATCGAATCCCCATGGACCGTGATTCTTCTTCCGTCTCGCGCCGCGCCACGCTGGGTGCCCTGGGCGCGACGGCCTTGTCCCTGGCCGCGCCCGCCTTCGCGCAGGACGCCTATCCGAACAAGCCGATCAAGCTGCTGGTCGGCTACGCGCCGGGCGGCTCGGTGGACATGGCCGCCCGCGTGGCCGCGGACATCCTCTCGGCCAGGCTGGGCGGCACGGTGGTGGTCGAGAACCTGGCGGGGGCGGCGGGCGTCGTGGCGGCGCAGCGCACGGTGAGCAGCCGCGGCGACGGCTACACGCTGCTGGCCGGCTCCAGCAACGAGATGGCCGCGACGGCGCTGGTCAACCCGGCGCAGCGCTACAACCCGCAGAAGGACCTGGCGCCGATCGGCCTGATCGCCACGGCGCCGGTGCTGCTGGTGGCGGCGCCCCGCACGGGCGTGAAGAACCTCGACGAGTTCATCGCGCTGGTCAAGCGCAGCCCGGGCAAGTACAGCTACGGCAGCTCCGGTGTCGGCTCCACGCTGCATTTCGCGGGCGAGCTGATCAAGCAGCGCGCCGGCGTCTTCCTGACCCACATCCCGTACCGCGGCACGGCGCCGCTCACCAACGACCTGGTCGGCGGCACGCTGGACTTCGCGATCATGTCGCCCACCGCGGCGGCGCCGTTCATCCAGAGCGGCCGGATCGTTCCGCTGGGCATCACCTCCGCGAAGCGCTTCCCGACGCTGCCGCAGGTGCCGGCCCTCGGCGAGCATCCCCAGCTGAAAGGCTACGAGCTCACCGGCTGGTTCGCCCTGGCCGGCCCGAAGGACCTCCCCGCGCCCATCGCCCAGAAGTTGCGCGACGCCCTGCAGTCGGGCCTGACCGACCCGGCCGTGCGTCGCCGGCTGGAGGAGGGCGGCTCGATCCCCGGCACGGGCAAGGAGGACCTGGCGCGCATCGTGCGGGAGGACAGCGCGAAGTACGCCGAGCTGGTGACGTTCGCGAACGTCCGCGAGTAGAGGGCCTGGGGCCTACCGGACGCCCAGCAACCGGTCGAACACCGCCCCCAGCTCCTGCGGCTCCAGCGGCGACACCAGGTAGGCATCGGCGCCGGCGTCCAGCGCGGCGCCCTGGTGGAGTTCGTCGACGTAGACGGCCGACATCAGGACCACCGGCAGCGGCTTCGGGCCTTTCTTGATGAATTCGCAGACCGCCACGCCGTTCACGTCGGGCAGGTTGACGTCCAGCAGCAGGGCCGAGACCGGTTTCTCGCCGCTGGCGATCAGTTGCGCTTCTTCACCGGTCTCGCATTCGACCGTCTTGTAGCCCAGGGCGCGCAGCATCTTGACGGCGGCGTAACGGGCGAGGTCCGTGTCGTCGACGACGGCGATGGTGAAGGCGGAGCGTTTCATACAGCGCTTCAATGATAGCCAGCTGAGCTGACTGGAGTCATGAGACCGATCCTGCGCGCCCCGGTGCGCAGGTAAGCTCGCACGACCTTGATCCGATCGACTCTCCCGCTCGCCCGCATGGCGCGCCTGACCTTCTGGGTGGCCGCGCTCGTCATCCTGTACTTCGCGCTGGCGCCCGTGCCCGAGCGCGAGCCGCTCACCGGCTGGGACAAGGCCAACCACGTGGTCGCATTCGGTGCGCTGGCGGTGCTCGGCCTGCTGGGCTGGGCGTCGCGCGAGCGCCTGGTGCTGGCGGGGCTGATCGGCTACGGCGTGCTGATCGAGGTGCTGCAGCTGGCGACCGTCGACCACCACTTCGATCTGCACGACCTGGTGGCCGATGCGGTCGGGCTGGCGGTGGGATGGTGCGCGTGGCGGGCCTGGCGGTTCGCGGCCGCGCGGCTGCGCTGAACCCTCGGGACCCCCACCGCTCGAACCGGGATTCCAGTTGGGAGTCCGCGATGAACCCGCCAGGGATGAGCATGGGCCGCGTCAGCGCCGTCGTGGCAGCGATGTGGCTGGCCGCGTGCGGCGGAAGCGTTGACGACACCTCCTCGACCGGAACCGACGCGGTGGCGGGCACGCCCGCTCCGGCGCCCGCGCTGACGGCGGCCGCGCTCAGCTTCGCGGCGGTGTCCGGCCTGGCGGCCCACCAGTACCAGTGGGTCGCGGCGGACGACTCGGGCCGCGTGATGGCCGCCACCACTTTCACGACCGCGGGCGGCCAGATCTTCCTGTCCAAGGACCGCGGCGAGACCTTCACGGCATCGAGCGCGCCGATCTCCAGCTGGGTCTCGCTGGACATGACACCCGACGGCACGCGCATGGTGGCGGTAGCGGCGGCCGGCGGTCTGCTCCGGTCCACCGACGGCGGGTCGAGCTGGACGCGTATCGACACCGGCATCAACGTCGAGTCCGCGCTTCCCTACGAATCCGTCACGATCTCCGCCGATGGCGCGCGCGTCGTGGCCGCCACGTTCAACGGTCCGATCTTCTTCTCGACGAACGCCGATTCGTCCACGCCGGGCTTCCAGCAGGCCAGGCTCGTGGGCGGGGGCGTGCTCACCGACGCCTTCCGCGCGGTGGACAGCTCCGCTTCGGGCAGCACGGTGATCGCGGCCGCCAGCAGCGGCAATCTCTACGTTTCGAACGACAGCGGGGCCACCTTCTCGCTGCTGCCCGTCACCGTCGGCACCACGATCGTCGCCGACGGCTGGTACCGGGCGGCGCTCTCCGCGGACGGCACCCGCATCGCGCTGGCCGGCAGCACCGAGTTCGGCACGGGCGTGGACCCCGCGCCGCGCAGCACCCGCCTGTACGTCGGCAACCTGGCCGGCGGCGCCTGGACCTGGACGCAGGCGTCCACCGTCGCGGGCGCCTACACCTCGGTCGCGATGTCGGGCGGCGGCGGCGTGATCGGCGCCACGCTCTCGTCCACCACGACCGGCACCGGTGAAGTCCTGCTCTCGTCGGACGGCGGCACGAGCTTCACGCGCGTGGCCACGCCGGGCAGCGAGGTCGACTGGCGCGCGATGGCGCTGTCGAGGGACGCGACGCGCTCGGTGCTGGCGGCGGGCACGCCGCAGCAACTGGACGGCTTGCTGTACGTCTCGCAGTCGGCGGCGGCGCCTGCGCCTGCACCCGCGCCGGTACCGGTCGCTCCGGCACCGGTTCCGGCCCGGACACCGGGTGCCCCCGCGCTGGCGCCGCTCGCGCCTGCACTCGCACCCGTCGCGCCGGCGGCTCCCGCACCTGCGCCTGTGTTCACGCCGGCGGCGCCCGCGCTGGCGCCGATCGGGCCGGCGCTCGCGCCGCTTTCGCCGGGGATTCCCGCCTTCACGCCGGTGATGTCTCCACCCTCGATCGCGCCTGCGGTGGGATCCGTGTCACCGCTCGTGCCGACGGTGGCGCCTGCGCTCGCGCCGGTGACGCCCGCCCCGGCGCCCACGACATCGTTCGACCCGTTCGATCCGACGGGGCTTTTCCGTTGAGGGGAGGGGGTCAGCGCGAGCGCTGAGCCCTGCAGCTCTTCTGTGGCGCGAGTGCCGCGTCGATACAGCTCAGATTCAGGTCGACACAGCTGTTTCCGCGCGGCCGCGTTGCAGTGACAGCCCAGGCAGGCGCGGACAGCTGAGACTGGTCTCCCAGCAGGGAGAAAAAAACATGGGTCGTCCGGACGCGAAGCCTCATCGGGCTGCGCAACGCAGCGGCGTGCAGAGCTATTCATCACTGGCGATCGGCCTGTTACTGACGAGCGGGCTCGTGGGCTGCGGAGGCGGCGAGCGGGAGCGCCTCGCGGCCGCATTCGGCGGCAGCATCCCGACGTGCGCGAGCTTCGCCTTCCAGGAGGACGCACAGGCCGCCTATGAGCGGGGACTCAGCTACCTGGATGGCGACGCCGACGGCGTCGCCTGCCAGGGACGCCCCCGGCGCGGCTCGTCGACCACCGCACCGGGCACCGGTGCGCCGGTGACGTCACCGGCCTCCGCCAGCCCGGTCGCTACGGTGTTGGCCTCCGACGGTCGGACTTATGTCGTTCGGCAGGCGGGGCAAGAGATGACGGTCCGTTGGGAGGCTGCCGGCGGTACCGACGCGTCCGGCGAAGAGGCCGCGAGCTTGCAGCAACTCGATCCCACGACGGCGGAGGTCTCGGGCACGGACCTGAGGCTGCGTTTCGCCTTGGCCGCCCAGGGCACGCTGGTGGGATGGACGCAGCGTGCGGGGGCGGCGCCCTCGGCGACTGGTTTCGGCATCGCCGGGTCCTCCGCGACCAAGCTTTCCGAGGTGTCGGGCAGCTACCGCGCCCTCGGCCAGCGTTGCGCGCCGGACGGCAGGTCCTGTGCGCCGCTTGCGGCAACGCTGCGGGTGGAGGCCGGCGGTCTTCTCACGCTCTGTCCCGGCGCGGAGCTTGCCGACACCTGCGCGAACCGCGAGCGGCGGACCCTTTCGACCTCTCCGATGGGAGCAGGCGTGTGGCGGATCGGGAGCGCCGGCGAGAATCTGATCGTCCACCGCTCGACCGGGGGCATCGCGCTCACATTCGCGACGGCGTCCGGCGTGGTTTCGCTCCACGGCCATCGGGACACTTTCACCTCGACGACGGCTTCCTTGCCCGCATCGATCAGCTTCGACGCCGCCGGTGAGCGTTCGTCCGCGGCGCCGCCTTTCGCGGCCTCTCCCTTCACGGGAGACCTGCCACTGCAAGGGTTCTTCTCGAATGCCGCCGGCGATATCGTGCTGGTGTCTACCGCGGGGCAGCTGGTTGCGTGGCTTGCCGGAGGCGGGCTGCGGCACCACGCCTCGCCCTAAATCAACGTGGCCGACGGCAGGTCAACGCCCTGCACATCGCGAGGACCGCACTAGAAGATCGTCTGCTTGTGCAGGCCCTTCTGCAGCGCGAGGTCGACCACGGGCTGCTCGCGCTTGTTGGCCCGCATGCAGTGGTCCTTCTGGAGGCGGTCGGTCAGCCGGATCACCAGGCGCGCCCAGCGCTTCTCCTCGCGCACGCGCCATGCATGCGACGAGATCGACTCCCAGGCATAGCCATCGAAAACGGTCGCGTTCACGAAGTGGTCCAGCGCCCGCACGCCGGCGCGGCCGCGGGTATTGGGTCCGAACAGGCCGATCCACACCAGCAGCAGGTAGCCGACCACGGCGAGGGGCACCACAACGCACATCAGCGCGAATCCGGCCAGCCGTTCCTTCATGCCGGCGCTCCCAGGCGCCGCAGCCGCAGCCTCACGCCGTTGGCCGATCGGATCGTGAGCCGGCCCACGGGTTGCGGTACATGTCCCGGCACGGCTTCCAGGCGATAGGCCCGCAGCAGCTCGGCAAGAATGAGCGTGGCTTCCTGCAGCGCGAACGTCGCCCCGAGGCAGACCCGCGGGCCCATGCCGAACGGCAGGTAGGCGTGCTTCAGCGAGTCGCGCGCGCCTTCGCGGGCATGGCGGTCCGGATCGAATGCATCCGGCTGGGCCCAGAGCTCGCGATGCCGATGGATCAGCCATGGCGCGACCACCACCGTTGCGCCCTCCGGGACGGGCTTTTTGCGGAGCGTGCAGCCATGCGCGGCCTCGCGCGCCACGAACCCCACCGGCGGAAACAGGCGAAGCGTCTCGCGGAAGACGTTCCGCACGAACTCCAGTTCCCGCAAGTCGCCTGCCTCGAGCCTCCGGCGTCCCGCGGCGCGATCGACCTCTCCCCGCGCGCGTTCTTGCACGTCGGGCGCGTTCGCCAGGAGGTGCAACGCCCAGGTGAGCGCGCTGGCGGAGGTCTCGTGTCCGGCCAGGAACAGCATCGCGACCTGGTCGACCAGCTCGTCGAAGCTGAACGCCTTGCCGGATTCGGGATCGCGCGCTTCCATGAAGGCCTGCAGGATGTCGGCGGAAGCCGCCGGCGCGCCTTGCAGGTGCGCCTCGTAGCGCGGGCGGATCAGCTTTTCGAGCAGTCCGCGGATCTCTCGCGCCGCCTTCCGGCTGCGCCAGGTATCCCACGGCCAGACCAGCCAGCGCACGCCGTAGATCGAAGGAAGCATCAAGCGCGGGGCGATCGCCTGGAAGCGCGAGAACGCCTCGAAGATCCGCCGCGCATCCGCGCCTTCCATGGGCACTGAAAAGATGGTGCGGAAGATGATGTCCGCGGTGACATGCGTCATCTCCACTTCCACGTCGTGCTCCGCGCCGTCGCGCAGCGCCCCGAGCCGGTCGAGCATCGCGCTCGTCGCGTCGCGCATGGCCGGGAACGCCACGGCCAGGCGTGCCTGGGCGAACGCCGGATCCATCATGTCGCGCTGGCGCCGCCACTGGGCACCGTTGGTGGTGAAGATGCTTTCGCCCAGGAGCGGCTTGAGCGCTTCGCCCAGTAGCGGGCTCTTGGGAAACGCCGCGGCCTCCTCGCCCATGATGCGGCGTACCAGCGGCGGCTCGTTGACCATGTACAGGTCCATGCCGGGCAGGTGCACCTCACCCATCTGCATGCGGTAGCTGCGCTCGTACAAGGCATCGAGCCAGGAACGCCGGGCACTGAAGAACATCAGCAGCGAAGAGGCCTTGCTGCGGCGCGGGCGCGGGTAGGCAGGGCAGAAATGCGAACTCATGAGGGTCGGAAGGGACTGAGGTGGGGCCGCAAGGCGCGGGCGAGCCACCGCGCATAGGCCTTGCGGCCGTAATGGTGGTCGTGCCGCTCGGGATGTTGCCACTGGCGGCGGACAATGCCGCCCGGGCCGAGGCTGGCTGAACGGTCGTCGAGGTGCGGTACCCCCAGCGCGGCGCAGCGGCGCGCCACCTCGGCGTTGAACGCCAGCGTCAGGGCAGTCCGCTCGCGGTGCGTGCTTGCGACGCGCCTGCGGGTGGCGCCTACTTCATCCGTGACGTCGAAGTCGTCGGGCAGGGTGGGGAGCGGAGCGCCGAGCACGACGAGCCGGTGCGATGCCGCGACCTCGCGGATGAAATCGAGATAGTGGTCGACCGCCTGCAGCATCAGCGCGTGCGCATCGCGGCCCGAGGAGCCGGCGCGGGCCCAGAGGTTGTAGCCGGTGTCCACCTCGCCCAGGTTGAGCAGTACGAGGTCATGCGGCACGCTGCCGAGCGCCTGGTCGAAGCGGTGGCGCGCCTGCGTCTGCGAGGCGGCATTGCGCAAGCCGTACGCCGTGCCTCCGGGAACATACTCGACGTGCCATCGCACCGACGGCAGGGCCCACATGAACCACCAGTGCTCGAACACCCGCACGTGGGAGTCCCCGAGCACCAGCACGGAGAGGCGCGCGCGCCGGTCGCAGCGGGCCCGCCACGCGCGGGCGAAGCGCACCCGCCAGTCAGCCATGGGTCGCCGGCCGGCGCGGGATGCCGGCGTGGGCCTGAAGCCCTTGCGGACCGTAGAACACGTCGTACGGCGAGAAGTTGCCGCGCTTTTGCGGCGTGTGCAGGTAGAGGAAATGGGCCTGAAGCTTGTCGGCGCGGATGCGGGCCCACGCGGCCGGTTCGTACATGTGCATGAAACGGGCCGTATGCAGCAGCGGCCATCGCGCGTCCGCATGCGGTACGCCGCTGCCCGCCAGCGGATGCAGGTTGTAGAAGCACAGCGGGTCGATGCGGGCCGTAACGTCCCACCAGAAGAGGCGTCGATCGCGGCTCAGGCGTTCCACCGTGGCGCGGAACGCATGCGCGGCAGGCGGGATCGCCACCATGGGGATGCTGTGGCCGAGGGTGAGCATCGCCGTCGGCCGCCCCGCCTGCAGGACTTGCCAGCGCGGATCCTCGAGTAGCGCATCGACCGCATCGAGCATGACCAGCGTTCCGACACTGTGCCCGACGAGCAGTACCTCGTCGACCGGATCCTGCTCCTGCCGAGCGACGATGAGGTCGACCCACTCCCGGGTGCGCTCCTCCAGGCCCGCGACGGGCCCGGCGCCCATGCGGCGGAAAAAGCCGTAGATGCGGAGCAGCCAGAACAGGCCGGCCCGGCCCGCGAGGACCCACAGGCCCGCGCCCAGCGCCAGGCCGGCGAGCGCGCCCCACCATCCGATGACGGAACCGAGGGCGATGGCGACAAGCAGGGGGGCCAGCACGAGCGCCAGGGGCAGAACGCCCGCCTTGAAGGCCGGCGGATACATGCGCCACACGCGCCGCGCGCCGATGTGCCGGAAAAGGTGCGCGTAGGTCCGCACGAAGTCGGCGGCGAGGGCGAAAGGGCCGCGTGTCCAGTGGGCCCGGACGATGTCGTCCCAGCTCATGAACACGTGCTCGGTCGACACGGCGACCTTGCCTTGCGCGCCGTCCTTCCAGTCGACCGTCCAGCGGCTGGACCGGCGGTCCAGCTTCTCGCGCGGGCCCACCGACAGCAGGTCTCCGCTGGGCTGGGGCTTGGCGGCCTCCTCGCGACACAGGCGGTGGTAGTGCGCGGCACCGCGGGGGTCGAAGCCGCTGAAATAGTGCAGGCGCCGGCGACGGACCTCGGCGGTCCGCTTCGGGTCGGGGGAAGTCATCGACGGGTCCACGCGTTGAACAGGATGCGTGCCTTGCGTGCCTGGCGGCGCCACCAGCCGGTGCGCAGGCGCTCGAGTCCGCCGCTGCGCTCCAGCGCATCGCGTTCCGCGGCCAGTTGCCGCAGCACGGCCATGCAGGTCGTGTAGCCCTTGAGCTTCGGGTCCCAGTAAATCGGATAGCGGAGCAGGGTGCCCGCGACCAGTTCATCCAGGCTGAGGCTTCGCTTGCGGCGGCCGAACGCCATCGCCTGGTCCGCCGCGAGGACGTCCTTGGTCAGTCCCCAGCCCGCATAGAAGGGCTGGCCGTACACCACGACCTTCTTGCCGCGCAGCAAGGCATCGAAACCAGTGAGGGACGTCATCGTGTGGACCTCGTCGCACGCGTCCACGCAGCTGACGACCGAGACCTGGGTCTCCACGTGGTCGGCCCAGCGACGGGCTTCCTCGAGCACCAGTCGTCCGTACCGATTGCCGCTGGCGACGTCCGGATGCGGCTTGTAGACGATGAAGGCGTCCGGACAGGCCGCGCGCGCGGCCTGCAGCAGGCCGGCGTTGGTGCGGACGTCGGCGCATCCCAGGCGGATGGAGGCGTCGTCCTCCACCTGGCCCGGCACCAGCACCACGCGCTTGCGGGCGTTCTTCCAGTCGGGTGCTCGGCGCGGCTCCAGGTTGTACTTGGTCAAGCCGTTCGCCACGATGAACTCGCGCGCGGCGCGTGCCTCGTGCAGCTCGCTTGCCGCGAACGCGGCCGTGTTCAGCAACTCCTCGAGCCTGCTCGGACGCGACGGGTCGAAGTAGATGCCGGCGGGATCCAGCACCAGGGAGCGGGGCGCGATCAGGTCGGACCCGAGGCCGACCGAGCGGAGGAACCCGTCTTCCACCCGTATCGCCTGCGCCCAGCAAGCCTCGGCCAATTCCGCCAGGCCGGCGGGCGGCACCGCGCCCCAGAACACGAGCCAGTCGCCGGACCGCGGCTGCAGCGCGCGGGCGGCCTCCGTATCGGGGACGAACACCACGTCCCCGAGCGCCCCGGCCAGGAGCGGCCGCAGATTGGCCGCCTTCCAGCGACGGAAGCCGACGCATATCAGTCGGCGCATCCCATGCGGCCCCCGCATGGCCTGCACCATCCGTTTCTGGAGCGCGAGCCACTCGATCACGTCGAAGATCGTGCCCCTTTGCCCCGTGACGGGATCGAGGTAGCGCGTGTAATCGAAATAGGCCGCCGCGAACAGCTCGTCCACCGTACGAGAGCGCGTGCGGCGCGGGGACGACTGCCGGTCGTCCGTCGCGCCCCAGCCGGCGTACCAGGGCAGGCCGAAGCAGGTCACCGGCTTGCCGGCGAGCAGGGCTTCGAAACCCAGCGTGGAGCTGACGACGTACACCCGGTCCATGCGCTTGAGCAGGCTCAGCGGCTCCACCGCTTCGCGCAGCACGACGACTCGGCCCTGCGACTGCAACTGCTGGAAGTGGCCGGCCTTGCGGCCCGAGCTCACTTCCGGGTGCGTCTTGACGTACACGGTGGCCGACGGGTTCTCGGCAAGGGCCGCGGCCAGCATGTCGGCGAAGGTCCGCGCGGTGGCGCCGCCCAGGGCCACGCTCATGTCGCCGGCGGTCTGGTCGACCACGAGCACGCGCTGCACGCCGTCCGGCCAGGCCTCGTCCAATGCAGGCGCATGGTTGTACTTGCTCAACCCGTGCGCCAACACGAGTTCGCGGGCCCGCCGTACCTGCTCGGCGCGGCCGCCGAGCAGGTCGGCCGCGGATTCGAGCAGTTGCTCCAGCGCGCTCGCGCGCGTGCTGTCGTAGTAGATGCCGATGTCGTCGACCACGATGGACAAGGGAGGGAATCGCTCACCGGTTCCCAGGGAACGCAGAAATCCGTCTTCCAGCGCCAAGTACGGAAGGGCACGCGCGGCAGCGAGTTGGCGCGCGCGCTGGGAGGTTGGCCGGCAGCCCCATCCCACGATGCCCGCGAGAGGGGGGCCGCGCCGCGCGCCAGGCCAGAACCATGACGTGGCTCGCGCGACCGGACGCTGCAGAAGCACTGGGAGCGCGGCCAAGCTCAAGATGCCGGCGGATGTCGCTCCCAGGTCGCCTTCAAGTCGAGGGTTCATGACTGTTCAGGTCGTAAATCTGCAGAACACCAACGGCGGCACCCTCAGCATTCCTCACCACGAGCGCGTTGATCTTGTTGGCACGCATCTCGTCCTCGGCCTCAGCGAACCGGACGTCTGGCGCGACGGTTTTCGGGTTGCGGGTCATGATGTCCTGCGCCTGCAGCGACCGGAAGTCGCCTTCGCGGTCGAACGCGCGGCGGACGTCCCCGTCGGTAATCAAGCCGACGAGTTCGCCGTCCTTCATCACCAGCGTCAGGCCCAGGCGTCCGCGTGTAATCGCCTGGACTACGTCGCGGAAACGCGAGTCGGGGCGGCAGATAGGAAGGTTCTCCTTGTGCATCACGTCAGCCACGCGGGTCAGCAGCTTGCGACCGAGGCTGCCGCCGGGATGGAAACGGGCAAAGTCTTCCGGCTGGAAATTCTTCTGGTTCGACAGCGCGACCGCCAACGCATCGCCCATCACGAGCGTGCAGGTGGTCGAACTGGTGGGCGCGAGATTGTTTTCGCACGCCTCCCGGCTAACGCCGACGTTCAGCACCACGTTGGCGTGGCGCGCCAGGGTGGACGTGGGGTTACCGGTCATAGCGATCACCTGGTTGGCTTGGTGCTGCAGGAACGGGAGGATGCGCAGGACTTCCTCCGTTTCGCCGGAATTGGAGATCAGCAGGGCCACGTCGATCGGCCGGATCATTCCCAGGTCGCCGTGGAATGCTTCTCCAGGGTGCACGAAGAACGCCGGGGTGCCCGTCGAAGCCAGAGTCGCAGCGATCTTCTGGCCGATGATGCCGGACTTGCCCATGCCCACCACGACCACGCGCCCGCGCATGTTCAGCAGCACCTCGATCGCTTGTTCGAAAGCCGCGTTGAGGCGGCTACGCATGTTCTGGAGTTCCTCGATTTCGAGCGCGAGAACCGTTCTCGCGATGTCCAACACTTTTCCCATCCCTCTTTCCTTCTGTGCGCAACCGGCGCGTCTAGTGTTTGAAGCTGCGCACCACTGGCGCTGCCCCTTCCGGCGCAGTGGCCGCGGGGCGCCGAGCGAAGCCGACCAGAGCCCGGTTGGCGTTCACTCCAAGCGGCTCAGGACGCTCGCACCTTCGCGCTGGGTCACCTCGAACCCGGCCAATGTGTCAGACGCTGAATCCGGATCTGCCACATCCACGACCTGCCGCAGTGACACCAGCACGCGCTCAGGTGTGATCGTCAGCGAGAGGTAACCGCGGCGCGACACGTCGTTCAGCAGGCAATGTGGGTTGCTGCTGCGCGATCGCGCTGCACGGACGGAATCAACTCCAGGTGCGGAAGAGATGCTCATCGTACAGAACTCGGCGGCGATGATTTCGCTCCCCACGTCGTAGGGATCACGGTGGATGTTCGACACCCAGAACTGGTGGATGTCGCCGCACAGAAAAACCACGCCCTTCGCTCCTGAGTTGCTGACGGACCGCAGAAGTTGCTCACGGGCCGACGGAAATGCATCCCATGTGTCGGAGCCGTACTGCCGCCCGCGACCAGCCGCATAGTTCGCAGGGCTGAACCGTGACTGGACCGCAATCATGTTCCAAGGCGATCGGGAGTTGCCCAGGCCCTCGGCCAGCCAGAGTTCCTGGGCCGCTCCGAGCATCGTGGCCTGACCATCCGTTTCCCGGCCAGGCAATGTACGGTACTGCCGGGTGTCTAAGACATGGAGGCCTGCCAGGCCGGCGGAATATCGTTGATGGAGTTGGGGCTCCAGTCCACCGCGAGCAACAGCCATGTGCATCCGTGCGCCTCGCATCGGCATGTTCTCGAAATATGCCTGGAGGGCCGCGGCCTTCCTGGCGCCGAAGTCGGGCAGGTTCCGGAACGAATGGCGCCCCGCGTAGTTGTCCTCGACGTCATGGTCGTCCGGAACCACGATCCAAGTGCATTGCGCATGCATCGCCTGAAGGTCGGCATCCGATTTGTAGAGGGCGTACCGCAGTCGATAACCGTCCAGATCCCGGGCCGCCGGCAGCGAGTGGGTCCGAACCCCCCGGCGTCGTCCGGCGTACTCGTAGATGTAGTCGCCGAGAAACAGGACGTAGTCCGGCTGCTCCTTGGCCATGTGCCGATAGCCGACATAGTAGCCGTCCTCCCATTGCTGGCAGGAGGCCACGCAAAGCGTGAGCCGTCCCTCGGCGGCTCCCGGGTTTGGCAGTGTCCGCGCGCGGCCCTGAATGCTTTCATGGCCCCCCAACGCAAAGCGGTAGCGAAACCAGGAGTTGGCCGCCAAGCCTGCCAATTCGACGTGAACGGAATGGCCGAACGAGGCATTGGTCGACGCCCGCCCCCGCATTCCGCTCGAAGGTGATTTGCCCTCTGGCCAGACTTCCCACGTGACCTCCAAGCCACGACCGCCGACGTCAAGTTCCGGATCCAGCCGAGTCCAGAGCACGAACCCATCATGGCTGGGCGAGCCGCTGGCAACTCCGCACGGGAACGGGTTCTTCCGCTCCGTCGCATGGACAGGAAGTGCAATCACGGCTGCGCCTGCCGCTGCTGCGGCCATCAGCTCGCGCCTGCGAAGCGCGCAGGATGGCGCGGTTTTCATGGGCTGGTTCGCGGTCATGCCACCGCGCGCAGCCCTGGCGGCGCGTGGAGTCGGTTCAGGAACATGTTCATCAGCATCACTGCGATGTGGACTGAATTGGGTCCGACGTCGGGGTGGTCCCTGATCGCGGGATTGTCGATGTCGAACACCGCCGCCTTTTCCGACCAACCGGCGCCGAGCACGTCCGACATGTAGGAGAACTGCGGGGACCGACGCGAGGTGATGATGCTCAGCCGCGGAGTCTGCTCGCGAGGGACTGCGGCGAAGAGCCGGCTGAAGCGCTCGGACTTCTCCACAGGAAATATGTCCTGAACCAAGTGCAGGTCGCGGTGCTTCTGGATGTAGTGCGTGTCGCTGACAATCGGATCGACAGCCACGGCGTGGTAGCCGCCGAGCAGCGCATGGAGGAGGGCGCCGGTGCCGCCCTTCGATGTGCCGTAGAGCACCACGCGGTCCATGGGCACGCCGTGGGCCGTCAAGATGTTGCGGATCAGGCCTTGGATGTGAAGCTCGTTCTCTGGCCGCGCATGCGTGTTCATGTAATAGGCGCCGGTGACCCCCCCAAGGTCCGCAATGCGCAGGATCCCGCAATCGGGCGGCACATACTTCTGCAGCGACGGGAAGTTCTGGAAGAAGTGGCGAGCTAGTGGCGCCGCGAGCGAGGTTGGCGCAATCGACGAAAACACGACGACCATCCCCGGCGCAGCGGTTGCGAGTGCCGGAGGGCTGTAGGTGTAAACAACGTCGTTCGCGTCGATCGAGTAGGCGCCCTCTTTGACCGGGATCCACAGATTCCGGATGGCATCGTGGCGCACGAACGACGTGACGCCGTTGCGGAGCACGTAGGCCATGAATCCGGCGCGGGCCAGCGAGAACAGCTTCGGCCGCAAATCCGGAGCCTGATAGGCCGCTTTCAGGAAAGACTCGTCCGTGCTCGAGGCGTGCGAGTGATCGACATGGCAGAACGCCATGTCAGGGTGCTCGCGAAGCGCGCAATCGAAGACTTCAGCCCTGTCCGCGGCTGACAGATGAACTACACGGGCCATGCCGCCTTCTCAGTGGGTTATGCCGAGTGCGCCGGCTTCGAACATGCGCAAGGCTTCGAGGTTGTACTCATCGACATTGAATGCGCCGGCGCGCACGCGGCCTTCTAGGAATGCCCTCAAGCCATCTTCGACCCCCTGGGCGGAGTTGTCCACGAGAAGGCCGTACTCGTCGCCAAGAACGCTCACGCAACCGGGGATGCGGGTGGCGATGATGGGCTTGCCAAGACTCATGGCCTCCAGCAGCACCATCGGCTGGCCCTCGTAGTTGGATGATAGGACGAAGCAGTCCGCGCGAGCCAACCACGGGAACGGGTTGTCGATGCGGCCCGGCAGGTGAACCCGCTTGCCGAGCCCGAGGTACGCGATCTGCGCTTCGAGGTTGGCTCTCAGCGGCCCATCACCCAGGATGACCAGCATCGCGTCGGGCACGGTCGCGGCCACGCGCGAGAAGGCGGTGATCAGCTTGGCGTGGTCCTTCTCGGCCGACAGCCGGCCCAGGGTGATGAAGACGCGGTGCTTTCCGCTGGACAAACGCGCCAGGACAGGGTCGGCAGTTGTCTCCTGCGCGCGTTGAGCGACGTATGCCGCGTCCTGGACGTTGTGGGCCAAGCCGAAAAGCGATCGAGGCACACCGAATCCGCCTCCGATGCACTCTGCGTTAAGGACACGCGTCTGTTCGGAAACGGAGAGCAACTGGCTGAAGTAGCGGGCAAGGTGAAACACCGACTGCAGGTAGGGAAAGCGCTCGCGCCATTCCGATTCCATTTCGTTGTGCTGGTAGAGCACCCGACGCCTGGCGTTGCGCTCGTCGGCGAACGCGAAGATCGGGATCCAATCCACGTTGTAGCCCTCGAAGTGGACCACGGCGTCGAATTGGGAATCGCCGAAGATTCTCCGGAACTCGCGGCGATAGGACCTCGCCATCAGGTCGAACATCTCTTGCGAGGGTAGGGCGTTCAACGCCCGGAATTTCCCGGCGATCCAGGCCTCCTCCACGGTGGCGACGCGAGGTCCGACCCGGCCGATAAGTGCGACATGGTCCGGCAGTTTCCGAATCTGCTCAAGACGGTCGTCCGAAGAGGTGACCGCCTCCGGATCCACGGCGATGGTGATCGAGTAGTCACTCGCCGGTAAAGAGCGCACCAAGTTTAGGAAGGAGGTCAGGATGCCATTCGGGATGAACGCGCCGACGTAAAAGAGGATAGTGCGTTTGCCACTTCGCGGCTTCTCCGGCTGCCGCTGGGCGACTTCGAACAACCGGTCGATGACGCGGTCCGCGGCGCGGCCGTCATCATGCGGGCAGAAGCGCGAGATGGCTTGCTCATGTCTGTCGTGAGCCTCGAAAGTGAGCGACTCCAGTGCCTGCGCCAGGGACTCCCGCTCGTATACGACTTGCCCCGGCATCTCTGCCAACGGGAAATACAGGCCCCGCTCGCGTTCGTATTCGGCGAGGTCGTAGGCGTAGTGGATGATGGGTCGCCGGGTGACGAGGTAGTCGAACGCGATGCTGGAGTAGTCCGTCACGAGCGCGTCTGCAGCGGCAAGGAGCACGTTGCTGTCGATGTCGGCTGGGACGACGATGTCGCCGGCGGGGAGCGCGCGCACAACGTGCTCCACCATGTGGTGCCCGCGCAGAACGATCCTGTGACCGCAACGGCGCATGGCCTCGATGTCGGCGAGCAGGGCTTCCTCGTCGAGCTTGGCATGGCCGTGCAAGCCGCGCCAGGTCGGTGCGTACAGGATCAGCTTCTCGCCTTCACGGCAACCGAGCCGGGCGCGAATCTTCGCGATCTCAGTCTCCGGGCAGCCGAGCGTGCGATCCACTCTCGGGTAGCCGCTCTCGAGCACCTCTCCGACGAAGGTGTCCTTGACGTCATAACGACTTAGCAGGATGTCCGTCGTGTAGGCATTCTGTGAGATGAGGTGCGTGGCGTTGAGGAAGTTGCGCGCCACGTTCTTGTGCGCGAGGAAGTCGTCCTTGATGTCCTTGCCCAGAAATTTGATCGGGGTTCCGTGCCAGGTGTTCAGGTACCGCTGACCGTCTCGGCGCACGAAATAGTCGGGGAACGACACGTTGTTGATCAGGGTCCCGGCGGTGGCCAGATAGCGAATGTAGGCGTCCGTGCCCCGACGGACCACGGCGACGTTCGATGCTTGCAGGACTTCGGGTGGAATCTCGCACCCGTCGTTGACCGCCCAGACGTGGAACAGGCCCTGATGCTCTACACGTTCTTGCAGGGCAAGGTACAGCGCGAAGGGATTGCAGGAGATCGATGCGCCATGGAAGCTTTCATACAGGACCACCGCTGAGTCCAGCTCCAGCGTTTCCAGGTACTCGGCGTAATCCGCCCGGATGCGGAACCCGGAGTCCTTCTTGTATTCCTCCGACATCGTGCCGTAGGCGGTGGGCAGCTTACGCGAGGCGAAGTATGCGTCCAGCGCCTCGGTCGCACGCCCCGACTTCGCCAGGCAGAGACTCCGACGGACATGAAGCTCAGGCGCATGTGCCTGGCCCCGGCGGATCGCATGCAGGTAGTTCTCGGCCGCCTCGGCGAACTGTCCGTCCTCCTCCAGCAAGCGGCCGATTGCTTCCCAACCTTGTGCCTGCTGCGGGAACGCTCGAACTTCTTTCTGCAACCGGGCCGCGCCGTACTGCCGGAGGCTGCGCGTGTACTCAACGGACCAGTCGGAGTCCGCGCCCGGGGCGGCCTCAACGTCGGTAGCTGGTTGCTTGTCAATGGCAGGAAGAGCGTGACATTCAAGAAGGTAGTTCATCGCCCGCTCGGCGCCAAGCGCCTTGCCCAGGCAAACCACCGCTCTGTACCTGCATTCGGGATCGGGGGCGAGCTCGTCCGCGTAACGATATGCCATCCACGCTTCGACGAAGTGCCCCTGGCGTTCGCGCACGAAGCCCAGCCGTGCGTGCCATCGTGCCTTCGAGGGATCGGATGCGAGTGCCCTCATGTAGGCTTGCTCGGCCTCACCCCATTCGTAGCAGCGATCGTGGGCCAGGCCCAGCCGGTACAAGAGTTCCGGGTCGGCCGGGGAGGTGGGCAGGTGGCGCTGGTACGCCTCCGCTGCCGCTTTCCAGTGGCCACGCTTCTCGTGAAAGGCGCCGATGCCGAATCGTTTCGCCTGAACAGCCTTGTCGCAGGCGATGGCTTTCGAGTAGCAGGCTAGTGCTGCCTGGCAATCGGCAGGGCCGTCGTGTCCAGTGCGCTCGAGCGCGTACCCCTGTCGATACCATGCCTCAGCGGACTTCGGATCCAGCTTGGCTGCCTCGGCATACGCCGCTGCGGCAGCCTTGAAGCGCCGCATGGCTTCAAGCGCATCTCCCCGGGCGAACTGAACTGCGAAGGTGCGAGCCCCCAGCGAAATGGCGGCTTCCAGCGCCTCGATCTCGAGAGGGCGCTTGCCTCGCCTCTTGTAGTGGGCAGCGAGTGCGATCTGGTGCTCGGGGTTGTCCGGAGCCTGCTCGAGGTTCCGGCGGATCTGCGCCTCGCTCTCGGCGGAAGTGGACACGGCCCCGGATTTCAGATGTCGCAGGGCCTGCTGGAGTTGCTTGTTCCATTCGTTGCGCGAGGGATCGCGGCGCAGCGCTTCCTCCATGTGCTGCTTGGCTTCAGCCCATGCGCCCTGCCGGAACCGGCACATGCCCAGCTTGAAGTGGCTGGGGGCGTGATGAGGGGACTTCTTGACTGCCTTGCGGAACAGGGCTTCGGCCTCGTCCCAGCGGCCCTTCCGGTAGGAAAGCAGGCCGATGTTGTAGTCGGCGGGCTGTCGGACCAGCGAGATGAGTTTGTTTGCGTAGGAACTGACCATGATTCAGCGTGTGGATGAAGCGAAGCTCGAGTCGCCTGTGAGCAGGACGTACCGGTCCTGGACACGTGCGAAGAGCTCGCGTTTGCCGCTGCGTGCGTAAGACTTCAGCCGGTTGAGGAAATAAAGCGCCAGCTGATCCGGATGAGCGACCTCCATGTTCGGCGTGTCGACGAACGTTTCGAAGTCCTTCTGCGGCCGCTGCCAGCAGCCATAGTTCTCGACCAGGTATCGGTCGCAGTCGCGAGGAACGAGGAATGTTGTTCCGAGAAAGGAGCGGCTTTCGAGATCGAAGGGCGTGTTCCACCAGCGCGCCTTGCTTCCTTCGTGCCAGATCCGGCCGTCACGCTGGCGATGGACGAACACGTCCAGGGCCGTGCCGTTTGCATGCTCCACATAGACCGTGTGCTCGGCGACGGTCTCACGGACTATGAAGCGCGGACTGCAATTGAAGACTTCGCGTATCTGGTCGGGGCTGACCTGTTCCGTCACGCCGAGATCAATGTCCTTGTCGTGTCCGAGCAGCCGGTTTTCCCGGATGCAGCCAAGGAGCGTGCCACTGACGAGGAAGGGATTGATGCCGTTCGCAACCAGGTCCTGCCCTGCCTGCAGCAGCGCGGTTTCCGCCCTGTCGGACCAGCCTTCCTGATGATGAGCGCGCCCCGTCGACCTTTCGGTCCAGCGAAGCGGCCTGCGCCAGGCGAGTTCTTTGCTCAACTCTTCCCTGGCGATCTCCAGGGCTTGGTGCGTTTTTCCTAAATCGCGCAGTAGCAGTTGGAACTGCTGCCAGCCCACCTCGCGGGCAATCGAGTCATAGCGGCTGGCATTCAGAACCTCTGCGTACCATTCGGGCGAAGCGGCCTCCTGCGCACACAGCCGGGCGACCTTGAAGAACCGGCTGCCCCGCGCGCTGACCGGAACGTTAAGGAGCAGGTCCAAGGCAGGAGCGAGACTTCCCATCCGCCGCAGCAGGTCCGCGCATTCGCAGATCGCGTCGGAGCGGAGCGGATGATGCTCAGGTGTGCTTTCGAGCGCACGTCTTGCTTCACCTAGGGCAGCATCAAGGTTCCCGGCGAACAGCTCGATGCGCGACAGCAGCATGCTGGCACCTGGATCGGCGGCGTGGGCCATGGCTAAACTGAGCCGAGCCGACTCCGGCTGGCCCTGCTTGAACTGGGCATGCGCGAAGGCCACCGGCGCGGAACCTTGGCCTCCGCCAGCCCGGTTCACCCAGGCATCACGAAAGAATCGCCGCGGAGAGCGGACAAGCTTGCCCAGCTTGCTCATCGATCGCGTTCAACCCTTCAGCGCCGACTTGATGTGGCTGGTGGAGATGCCGGGCGTGCGGGGAAGATAGACCACGCGGCAGTGCTCGTTCAGGAAGTCGAACTTCCCGGCCCAGTCGTCACCCATCACAAAGACGTCGATGTCGTACTTCTTGACATCGGGGACCTTCTGGTCCCAGGTCGACTCGGGGATGACCCGATCCACGAAACGGAGCGACTCGAGCAGCAGCACCCGATCTCGGTAGCTGTGAAACGAGTGCTTCCCCTTCCCCGCATTGAATTCGTCCGTCGACAGGGCGACGGTCAGGTGATCGCCGAGAGCGCGAGCCCTTCGAAGAAGGTTGATGTGGCCCGGGTGCAAAAGGTCGAACGTGCCGTACGTGATGACGTTTTTCATTGATGGCCCCTCCTAGGCTTGGTTTGGGATCGACGGTTCGGAAGCGACGAGACGACTTCGGACATGAAGCGCTCACAGGCCGTGCGGCTGGCAGGTTCCGGCAGCAGCATCTTTCTGGCGTGTTGACGGCGCTCCGCGTGATCACGGCCTTGGCACGCGCAGGCCAGTTCGAGGGCTTCCGTCCAGGTGTTGGCAATCGGCCCGGGAAACAGCTTCTCGTAGTCGTAGATGAAGTTCCGGTCTTTGCTAATGTAGGCTTTCATGTCCGGGCAGAAGCCGATGACCGGTCGATCGGTGAACAGGAAATCGACCCAGATGCTGGAGTAGTCCGCTACCAGCAGGCTGGTCTTGTTCAGTACGACAGCTGTTTCCGGGTAACGGGCGGGACTCAGGTCGAGGATTCCCTTGGCAGCGAAGTCACGGTCGAACTCCGCCTGCTGATATGGATGCGGTCGGACCGCGAAAACGAATCGCTCCCGCGCGCAGAACTTCTGGATGATTGCGAGTTCATGGTCAGGCAACAGGTCCCGCAGGCGCATGCCATGCTCGCGGAAGGTCGGTGCGTACAGCAGCAGTTGCCTACCTTCCATCGCATCGGCGAGCCGAGCTTCCTGATTCGCTAGATCCGCTGGCCAGCGGTGCTCCGTCCTGAAGTAGTCGAAGCGGGGCAGGCCGACGGCATGCACCTTCTCGAACGGCACATTGAAGGCACAGGAATTCACGAGCCTGTCCACCTCGTTGCTGGCCAGGACGGCGTCGTAGACCTCGCCATTGCGCTTGATCAAAGCGAGGCGACGTTCGTGCTCATCGGAGTCTCGGGCCGGCATGAGTGCTTCGATGCGCTTCAGCGCTACGCCATGCCAAACGTTCACTACGGCGCGGCCGCGCTTGCGGCGGCTGATGTACGCATCCCGCGCGGAATGGCTCACCACGACCGTCTCGCTGCTCAGGAGGTAGTACAGGGAAAGGAGGTTGAAGGCGGACAGCAATCGGGCGCCCGCGCTTTCAAGTGCATCCGCAAGGTCGCCATTCACACCACCCTCGCTGTAAACCACGATGTCGCCACCGGAATGGCGCGCTACGTGATCCAGGGAAGCGCGCAGGTTGCCGGCGATCGGTACGTGTTTCTTGGACACGAATGCCCAGCTCCCCGGGCGGACCGGGACAAGCCAGTCGATCCGCCGCGCCAATCGCGCGCGATTGGCGCGGCGTCGCACCGGGATGTTCGCGCTGAGGCAGGTCGAGACGAGCCCCTTCGGACTGAACGTGCCCGAGAAAGGTTTGGCGGTAGCCTTGGCGGCCATGGCTGGTGTGTTGTGCGTAGGGTTTCGTATTCAGGGGTTGATTCCGAGCCCCAACAGATCGATCACAGTCCAAATACGACTCCCGCCGTAATCGCGATCTGCGAAAGAATTTTCGTGATGTCCAAAGCGAACTGCCGGTTCTTCTCATCCACCTTCGGCAACACCAGCACCTGATCGCCGGGATTCACCACGGGACCGTTGTTCAGCTTCGACGAATCCACCTGCTCGAAGCTGCCGTCGCGGCGCCCGACGATGACGCGGGAGTTGTCGGCGTTCTGCGTGAAGCCGCCGGCGCGCTGGATGTAGTCCTGCAGCTTCAGGCCCCCGTCGTGCGCCACCGCGTTCGGGAAGAGGACCTCGCCGCTCACCAGCACCAGGCCGTCCTTGGTCGGGATGCGGATCACGTCGCCGTTCTCCAGCAGCAGGTCGTCTCGCGCCGCGTACTGCGCGATGAGCACCTGGCCGAGCGGCTCGATGTTGCGCGCGCGCTCCACCCACTGCAGCGAGAGGTTCGCCTCCTCGGTGCGCAGGCGCGCCTCTTCCCCGCTGCCGCTGCGCGCCGTGAGCAGCGCCGTTTCCAGGCTTCGCAGGCTGGCGGCCAGCATCTCCCGCTGCCGCTGCTTCACGGTCTGCCGGAACAGCTGCAGGTTCTGCCGCTCCGAGCGCTCGTTGAACTCGATGCGCCCGAGAAGCTCGCCGAGCCGTGCGCCGTACGGCAGCACGTATTCCTGCGGGCTCTGGTGCTCGCCCTCGACCCGGACCGTGATCGTGCCGGGCTTCTTGTCGGCGGTGAATTCCAGCTCGTCGCCGTCGTTCAGGGTCACGGTGTCGGCCGCGGCCAGAGGGTAGTACTCGGTGTTGCGCACCGTGCCGGTGTTGCGAAGCACGCGCAGGTGCGTGGCCATGGCGTGCGGCTTGGCCAGGCCCACGAGGTCGGCCACGGTGCGGCTGGTTCCGCTGAACTCGAACCGCCTGGCGTTCGCCGCCAGGCCGGTCACCTTCACCGTGCCCTGGCGCGGCGGCACGAAGATGACGTCCCCGGTCGCCAGCTGGATGGCGGGGATGCGGCCCTGCAGCAGGAAGTCGTACAGGTTCACGCGGCCGCGCAGCTGGCCGTTGCGCTGCACCTGCACGTCCAGGAAGCTGCCGCGCTCCGGATCGATGCCGCCTGCCTGGTCCAGGTACTGGAGCAGGCTGTCCATGCTGGTGCCGCCGTACAGCCCGGGCCGGGCGACGAAGCCGCTGACGAACACCCGCACGGGCTGTGCCTGCGCCAGGCTGGCGTAGCTGAAGACGTTGGCGCGGTACACGCGGCGCACGGCGGTGTCCACGGTCGACTGCAGGTCGGCATTGCGCACGCCGCGCACGGGCACCGGCCCGACGTTCGGCACGAACACGTTGCCCTGCGCGTCCACCACGAGCGGCGCGTTGAATTCGAAAGCGCCCCACAAGCGGACTTGCAGCGTGTCGCCGGTGGCCAGCAGGTAGTCGGGATTGAACAGGGCAGGGCCCTCGCGCGCGAAGGCACCCGTGAACAGCTGGGCGCCGAAGACGTCGCTAGTGACGGGCGGCATCGGAGGAAGCGCTGCCGCCGGCTGGCCGGTCGGCGCCGTCGAAGGCGCGGCCTGCTGCTGGACGGCGGCACCCGTGTTCGTCGGCGAGTACAGAGGCTGCGTCGTCGCGGGAGCCTGGGGCGCGGTGCGGGCGGTGGACGCCGGGGCGACCGGTTGGCGCGCCTGTGCTTGCGTGCGCTGCGGCTCCGCATCGAGGATCTGCGCTCCGGCGAACAGAGGGGCAAGTAGGGCCGCGATCGCGACCAGGGGGCTCAATCGGATCATGTTCAGTCCTTGTGGTCGCGGACGATGGCCAGCATCAGCTGCAGCACGCCGGCCAGCACGAGCGCGCCCAGCGCGAACGCCACGGCGTTGTAGAGGCGGCGCGGCCGGAGCGGGTACTCCGGCAGGTTCGCCGACTGCAGCACCTGCACCTGCTTGAGCGTGCGGGTCGCGTCGACGCGTCCGCGCTCGAGCGAGACCAGGGCCGTGTTCAGCATCTGCTGCGCGAACTCGGCTTCCAGCTGCAGGCGCTGGAACTCCTCGACGGTGCGGTTCAGGGCGGCGCCCTGGGGCGACGCGAGGCGGGTGCGCTCCTGCTTCAGCTGCGATTCGATGGCCGAGATCTGCGCATTGATTTCGGCCAGCTGCGGCGCGTTCGGCTGCAGGAACGTCTGCAGGCCTGTGCGGCGCGTCTGCTGTTCCGCCAACTGCGCCTCGAGCCGGGAAACGATGGCCGCCACGTTCTCGGCCGTGCCTTGAGGCGAAACCAGGCCCTTGCGGTTCTGGTAGGCGAGGACCGTGCCGCGCGTGGCCTGCACGCGGGTCGCGAGCTGCTCGACCTGCTGCTCCAGGAAGCGCAGCTGCTCGTTCGCCAGCTGGTGGCCCAGCTTGTTCATGTGCCGCTCGCCCTCCTGCAGCAGGGCGGCGCTGATGTCGCGCGCCATCTCCGGTGTGTAGGCCTGCGCGCCGATGACCAGCACGCCCGCGAACTCGTCCAGCTCGATGCTCACGCGCGACTGGAAATACTGGTGGAAGGTCTCGATCGGCGCCTTCGCGTCCCACAGGCGCGAGGCCCAGTCGCCATGGCTACCGTAGTGCTCGCGCAGCTTCAGCTGGGCGTCCAGCTTCCTGAGCATGTCGATCGAGCGCAGGTGGTCGCGCAGCAGCAGCTGGTCGGGCCGGTGTCCTCCCGTGGCACTGCCAATCATGCTGGCGAAGTCCATGGCCTGCCCACCGGACAGTTCGGAGCGCTCCAGCACGATGCGGGCCTCGGACACGTAGCGGTCCGAGGCCACGAGCAGCCAGTACACGCTGCTCAGGAGGATGAATAGAGCGGCGCCCCATAGCACGGGCGCCCGCTGCCATGACGGCAGCCGTTCCAGGATGGTCATTGAAGGGTGTTTTGCTCGTACGCCTTGATGGCGTCTTCGATGCGGTCGAACCAGCGGGCCTGGCCTTCGTGGAGCCAGACGCCCGCCGTGCAGAACTCACGCAAGGTGGAGTTGCTGTGCGAGACCATGATGAGGCCGGCCCGGTCCACGAGGTCGCGGAATGCAGTGGCCGCCTTCTTGCGGAAGGAAGCGTCGCCGGTGGCGGTGACCTCGTCGGAGATGTACAGGTCGAACTCGAAGGCCAGCGACAGCGCGAACTGCAGCCGCGCTTTCATGCCTGACGAGTAGGTCTTGACCGGCTCGTCGAAGGCGCTGCCGATCTCGGCGAATGCCTGGATGCGGTCCAGCCGTTCCGGGACGTCGTGCCCGTGGCCGTGCAGCCGGCAGATGAACTTGGCGTTCTGCCGGCCCGTCAGCGTGCCCTGCAGGCCGCCGCCGAAGCCCATGGGCCAGGACACGCGGCAGTTGCGGCGCACCTGGCCGCGGGTGGGATGGTCGATGCCGCCGATCAGGCGCAGCAGCGTGGTCTTGCCAGCGCCGTTTCGTCCGAGCAGGCCGACGTTGGTGCGTGGCGGGATGCGCAGGTCCACGCCGCGCAGCACCCATCGGCCCTGACCGTGGTCGGTCTGGTAGCGCTTGTGGACGTCCAGGACTTCGATCACAGCGTCTGGAGCCGGTTGCGGAAGCGCACCTGCAGCGCGAGACCGAAGAAGATCAGGACCAGCGTCGCGCCGTACAGGTAGCCGAGGTCGAGCTCCGGGGCGTGGTGGTAGTAGTCCGACAAGCCCGCGCGGAGTCCTTCGATGCCGTGTGCGACGGGGTTGAGCGCGAGCCATGCGCGCCAGGCGTAGGGCACGGCCGCCAGCGGGAAGACGACGCCGGAGACCAGCATCATCGGTGTCATCAGCATGTCGAGCATGTTGGCCACCTCGGGTGCCAGCTCACGCGCCACCGATACGGCCAGGGCCCAACCGACGGCTAGCAGCCACAGACCCGCGACCGAAGCGAAGACGCGCAGCGGATCGTCAAGGGACATCGGTACCCCCAGCAGCGCGAGCGCCAGGATCACCACGGCGGCCACCAGCAGCATCAGGAAGCCTTCGAGCACGCAGCGCACGAGGATGGTGTCGACCGGCTGCACCTGCCGGTAGGTGAACAAGGCGAGGTTGGCCCCGATCGCCGCGGTCCCCTGGACCGCGGTGCGCTTGAACAGGAAGAAGGCCAGCATGCCGGTCGAGAGCCAGAACACCACGTCCACGCCGCCGATCACGCGCGTGCGCAGCACCGCGAAAACGACGGCCATGAAGCCGATGTGCGCGGCCGGCTCAGCCAGCAGCCAGACCAGCGCGATGCGGCGCGAGAACATGCGCGCCACGGCCTCGCGCAGGAGCAGCGCATGCCATGCCGCGAGCGTGACCTGCCAGGAGGACCGTTTCATGGCTGCGAGTCCGGATCGATCCGCCAGGAAAGAGGTTCGTTTGCGCCGGCGTAGATGTGACAGGGCACCAGGGTGAGTGCGATGAGCTGCCCGATGAAGTGGCGCACATGCTCCTGGTCCGGCGCGCCGGCCTGTGTCCAGAAGGCGTTCAAGGGGCCGTCGAAATACAGCCCGGGCCGCTTGTAGATCGCCTCGCCGAGGATGGCCAGGGGCTTGAATCGCGCCAGCGCCTGGAATCCCACCGTGCTGTTGATCAGCACGACGGCCTGGGCCTGTTCCACCAGCGTCGGGGTGTGTCCCTCGATCAGATGCAGGACCCTGTCCTCGATCCCCAGGCGGCGCGACATCGCTCGGATGAAGCTGGTGTAAGAGGGGCCGCCGCGGGCATGCGGATGGGTCTTGAACACCAGCTGGCTGCCGGCGGGGCCGTGCGCCGCGAACGATGCGAGCACGTCCGCGATGAACGCCTTGATCTCGGGATAGGGGCTGTGGTGCGTGATCTGCGAATCACCCTCGTGCTGCAACGGCACGAAGAAATACGGCCGGCCTTCCAGCGAGCGCACGCGCGACTTGTCGTAGGCGAGGCGCAGGTGCTTGTAGATCCAGGACCGCACCCAGTAGCGGCTGTGGTGCCAGATGTCGCGCGACCGGTGGTGCTGGTACTGGGCCGAGACCGGCTCGCCCCAGTACTGGTGCCAGTAGTGGCGGCAGGCGTGGCCGGCCATGTCCCAGAACTCGTCGCGCCGCTCGGGCGCGGGCGCCCGGACGGCCAGCCCGGGCGTGTCGGGCTGCAGCGTGTAGTGGTCCAGCGTTCGGGAGAGGCCGTTGACCCCCTCGAGTTCCATTGTCACGTAGCCGGGGCGGATATAGCCTTCCTCCAGCACGATGGTGTCGATGCCCAGTTCGCGGGCCCGCAGGACCGCCAGGGCGTGGTGCTTGCGGGACTGGCCGAACAGGACGACGGCATTCACCTGGTGCCGCGCCAGCAGGGCCTCGAAGAAGTCCGGCCACTCGTCCAGGCTGCCTTCGAAACGGATCGCGGGGCAGGCGCGGCAATCGCGGGCATCGCCAGGCTGGAAAACGACGCGCCGCACGCCCGCGCCGTGGGCCTGCAGCCAACGGCTGAGCCGGTCGAAAAAGGGGCCGACCGGACCCTGGAGCAGGAGCACCTGTTTCGCCTGGGCAAGCCTCTGCAGGGCAGGGTTGCACGGCACGGGAACACGCGATACCCCTCGTTCAGGCGCGACTCCACATTCACCATTGCTGGTGAATTTCAGACGTGCCATCGGGTGCCCCTCCTAAAACTCTGTACTGCTTGAGTCACTTCACCCGTACCTTTTGTTACGAATGTGACTAAGGTAGAGTTTAAGAGCTCGACCGTACGCCGGGCAATCACCCGAATGGAGTACTCAAACTGTATCGGTGAGATGCGGGTCAATGTCGGCACGGTGCGGCACATTCGCCACACGATGGGCCAAGATAGAGCGTAGGAAAGTTCGTATCCGCCCGCCCTGCGCAACCCCTAGGGCGGAGATGCAATCTGTAACAGATTGATGCTCAACGGCCTAGCGGTCGGGTGATCTGCAGAAAGATCGTCGCAGGTCCGTCGAAGCCGGGCGGTCGCCAGATCAGGTTCAGCCCTACGCCGCCTTGCGAATCCGTCATGGAGAGCACCGGCAACACCGCCGGCGCGAGCTGCATCCGGCCGCTCCACGAGGCAGACCGGTAAAACAGGAAAGCTCCCGCGCCCCCATCGAGCCGCAGCCCGCCCATGCGCGCGAGCTCGTGCGCCACGACAGTCCCCGTGTAGTAGCTCGGGATGTTTCGCGAGTCCACGAATGTTCCGAACGCGTACCGCGTCTGCCAGGACTCCAGCGGATCCGCGTCGCGCCACGGCAAGCCCTTGCGCCGCAGTTCGGCGCCTACGCCTTCATGCCGCTCGTTCCACTCCCGGCCGGGCGCCTTCGTTTCCGACGAGTGGATCGAGGCGCCGCCCATGTGCACATGCCAGGCGCCGCCACCAGCAGCGGCCCAACGACATGCCGCGCTGCCCGGCAGATCGAAACAGGCGGCCTGGGCTCCGCACGCGGCGGCCAAGCCCAAAGCTCCGGCCAGCCCGCGGACGATCGATGTCCGACAAAACATTCTTCTCGCTCCCTGAAACTTGGTTCAGGGTAGGTGGCGAGGAGAACCGCTCAGGTAGCCGCTTTGCTCGGCAGCAGGTGCGCGTCACGCTCGCGCGCATGACGGAAAAGGGAGCACTTGAATAGCTCCGCGCACTACCTCGGGCGCGCTATGCCGCAGGCCGGCTGTGTGGTGTTCGACCCGTTCGATCTGACGGGCCTTTTCCGCGGGCTCAGCGAGAGCGCTCGAGGCGCTGCAGCTTGAACCGATCGCGCCCGGTCACCTTGCACAGCGCGGCGGAGGCGGTGAGGGCGATGCCGGCGAGCACCTGGGGGGCCGGCCTGTCGCCGAGCAGCGCATGCAGGAGCACGGCGACGCCCAGCAGGTGCAGCCACACGCCAAGCACGCAAAGGCGGCGCGGATCGGCGTCGAAGCAGTGGATGAGCTGTCGCACGGATGGCATCGTAGCCCAACCGCTCGGCTGAATAGGTTCGTTTCCGCGCCCGGGGTGACATTTGCCGGTGAAGCGTGGGCAAAACGCCAGGGCCATAAAACGCGACCTGCCGTTCTCGACGAGCGGCTGAGGCTCGCCCGCAACGCGCTGCTCGCAACTGTGACCATCTGTCCCCGCACCTCTCGGCCGTGAGCCGTCTGCTCACACCGATTGCATTTGCGCGCGTGCGTTTTCAACCCTTCGGTGATCGTCCCGCCGGTCAACGAAACGGGAGATCGCAATGAACGGTTCCATGACGAACAGGGGCCGCGTCACGGCCCTGGTGGCGGCGATGTGGCTGGCGGCGTGCGGCGGCGGTGGCGGCGACGGTGACACGGCGGCCGTGGCTCCGGCCGACGCGCCTGCTGCCGGACAG
>JAEWBU010000092.1 GCA_023390985.1 Pseudomonadota bacterium | reverse complement strand
CCTGCTGCCGGACAGGGCCCGGTGGCGACACCGCCAGCGCCCGCGCCAGCCCCGGCGCCAACGCCGGCCGCCGTCGCCCTCAACTTCGCCGCCGTGCCCAACCTGGCCGCACAGCAGTACCACTGGGTCGCGACCAACGAGACGGGCACCGTCATGGCCGCCACCACCATCACCACGGGAGGCGGGCAGATCTTCATCTCGACCGACGGCGGCCGGACCTTCACGCCTTCCAGCGCGCCGAACGCGATGTGGATCTCGCTCGACATGACGCCCGACGGCAGCCGCATGGTGGCGGTGGCCTTCGACGGCGCCATGTTCCTGTCCACCAACACCGGCGCCACCTGGACGCGCATCGACCAGGGCATCAACCTGACGCAGTCGCTGCCATACGAGTCCGTCACCATCTCCGACGACGGCTCCCGCATCGTGGCGGTCACGCTCAACGGCCCGGCGTTCTTCTCGACCAACGCCAACACCGCGACGCCGACCTTCACCCAGTCCGCGCTCGCGGGCAGCACCGCTGCGTTCACGGATGCCTTCCGCGCGGTGGACAGTTCGGCCAGCGGCCTCACGGTGGTCGCGGCCAGCCACAACGGCGCCCTCTACATCTCGAACGACGGCGGCGCCACTTTCGCCCCGCTGCCCGTCACGGTCGGCGGCGCGGCCGTGGCCGATGGCTGGTACCGGACGGCGATCTCCGACGACGGCACCCGCATCGCGCTGGCCGGCAACACCGATTTCGGGCAGGGCGTGGACCCGGCGCCGCGCAGCACCGGCCTGTACGTCGGCAACCTGGCCGGTGGCGCCTGGACCTGGACCCGGGCGAGCACGGTGGTCGGCGCCTACACCTCTCTCACGATGTCGGGCACGGGCGGTGTCGTCGGCGCCACGCTGTCTTCCACCGGCGGCACTGCCGGCACGGGCGGCACGGGCGGGCAGGTGCTGCTGTCCAGCGACGGCGGCACCACCTTCACGCCCGCCACGACGCCGACGGGCGAAACCAACTGGCGGTCGATGGCGTTGTCCGACGACGCCGCGCGCGCGGTGCTGGCGGCGGGGACGTTCCAGGCGACGACGGGGTTGTTGTATGTGTCGCAGGGGGCGGGGGCTGTGCCTGCACCGGCACAGGCACCAGCGCCTGTTCCGGCTCCGGCTCCGGCTCCGGCTCCGACGCCTGTGGCCGCTCCGGCTCCGCTTGGACCGGCACCGGTTGCTCCGGGACTGACTTAGCACCGGAAGGGACCCGGTGTTCGAGGAAGGCTGATCGCCTCGGCTCGGTCGAGCGGACCTTACAAAGGTTACTGACCGGAGAGAGTGGCGTAGCGACTTCGCATTGCGGCCGATCAGCCGGGAGGCAGCGTGTTGCCATGAGCCTGCGGAAGGCCGCGCGATGCGGCCGAGTGCGGCCGCCGAGGTGCGACCGTCACTTTTGGGGTGCTGTCGACGTTTCCCAAGCACCGGCTTCGGCTACATCGAGAAGGGCGCCGCCCGCACCGACGGCGGCCACGCCGTGGCGCGTTTCATCGAAAAGCCCGAACGCGCCAAGGCCGAGCAGATGCTGCTGTCCCGCGAAGTCTCTGGAACGCCGGCATCATCTTCCCCTTCGCCGGCCTGTGGAGTGATGTCGGCAGTTGGAACGCCGTGGCCGACATGGGCCCACCCGACGACGACGGCAACCGCGTGGAAGGCCAAGGCGTCGCCATCCAGTCGCGCAACACGTTCGTGCACGCGCCGTATCGCTGCGTGGTGGCGTTGGCGTCGAAGACTTGTTGATCGTGGACACGCCCGACGCCGTGCTGGTCACGCGCCGCGGCGCGGCCGAACAGGTCAAGAACGTCGTTGCGGAACTAGAGAAATTGAACAGCCCGCAGGCTGTGCAGCACCGCCAAGTGCTCCGTCCCTGGGGCAGCTACGACAACATCGAATCGGGCCACCGCTTCCAGGTCAAGCGCATCGTGGTCAAGCCCTCGGGCTCGCTCAGTCTGCAGAAGCCCTACCACAGCGCCGAGCACTGGGTGGTGGTCAAGGGCACCGCCGAAGTGACGCGCGGCAAGGACACGTTTCTGCCCACGGAGAACCAGTCCACCTACATTCCGGTGGGCGAGGTGCACCGGCTTCACAACCCCAGAAAGACTTCTCTCGAAATGATCGATGTCTTGCCGCCTAACGGTCGTACAGCCTACAGCTGTCCCATGCGGAGGCCACGGAGTCCCTGGCTGACAGGTTGGGTGTACCGCCGGCTTCCTCCAGCGGCCATTCAACGCCGACGGTTGGGTCGTTCCAGGCAAGGGCTTGTTCGTCTGCCGGGGCGTAGTAGTCGGTGGCCTTGTAGAGAAAGTCGGCGGACTCCGAGAGCACGAGAAATCCGTGGGCAAAGCCAGGCGGCACCCACATTTGTCTCCGGTTCTCGGCCGACAACTCCACACCGACCCACTGGCCGCATCGCGGCGAGCCGCGGCGCATGTCGACCGCGACATCGAAGACGCGACCGCTGGTCACCCGGACGAGTTTTCCTTGCGGTTGCGTCAGCTGATAGTGCAGGCCGCGCAGGACGCCGCGCGCAGACCGCGAATGATTGTCCTGGACGAACCGCACCTCATGGCCCACCGCGGAATCGAACTCGCGCAGGTTCCAGCTTTCCATGAAGAAGCCTCGGTCATCACCGAACACCCTGGGCTCGACGATCAGCACCTCGGGCAGCCGGGTGGCCGTTATGGTCACCATTCGTGCTGGCCCTCGATGAGGCTGGTCAGGTAGCCGCCGTAGCTGCTCTTGCCAAGAGGTCGTGCCAGCGCGCGCAGTTGTTCATCGTTGATCCAGCCATTGCGCCATGCGACTTCTTCCGGACAGGCCACCTTCAGGCCTTGCCGCTGCTCGAGCGTATGGATGAACTGACCGGCTTCAAGCAGGCTCTCGTGGGTGCCGGTATCGAGCCACGCGAAGCCACGGCCCATGGTCTTGACGCGCAGCCTTCCCGCAGCAAGGTAGTGCTGGTTCACGGACGTGATCTCCAGTTCACCGCGCGCCGACGGCTTGACCGACGCGGCGACATCGCAGACGTCGCTGTCGTAGAAGTAGAGGCCCGTCACCGCGAAGCTGCTTTTCGGGTGAGCCGGCTTCTCTTCGATGGAGGTCGCATTGCCCTCCGCGTCGAACGCAACCACCCCATAGCGTTCGGGGTCCCGAACGTGGTAGGCGAACACGGTCGCGCCGTTCGTTTCGTCGTTCGCTTCGCGCAGAAGCTTGACGAGGTCGTGGCCATAGAAGATGTTGTCTCCGAGCACCAGCGCGGCGGGTGCCCCTGCCAGGAATTCGCGGCCGATGATGAAGGCCTGGGCCAGGCCATCCGGCTGTGGTTGGACGGCGTAGGAGATCGACATTCCCCATTGCGTGCCGTCGCCGAGCAACTGCTCGAAACGAGGAGTGTCTTGAGGCGTGCTGATGATCATGACCTCGCGGATGCCCGCAAGCATCAAGGCGGCCAGTGGGTAGTAGACCATCGGCTTGTCGAACACGGGGAGCAACTGCTTCGAGATTGCGAGCGTCGCCGGATGCAGGCGTGTGCCGGCTCCGCCGGCGAGGACTATGCCTCTGCGAGTGGATGTCATGGGTTGATCAGTGGAGGTTCTTCGAGTGTTCCGCCAGTTCCGAGACGACCTCTCGCACGCCGTGTTCCCACGGGGGCAGGTGGAGGCCGAAGGTTTTGCGCAGCTTGCCCGTGTCCAACCGCGAGTTGGAAGGGCGGCGTGCACGGGTCGGGTAGCCGGACGACGGTATTGAGAGCACCTGCTCAGGTCTCACGCGCAATGTCTTGCCGGAGTTGAGCGCCACCTGAATCACCAGCTTCGCGTATTCGTTCCAGTTGGTCACGCCCGCGGCGGCGACGTGGTACATGCCGGCCTTGTCGTCGGTGAGCTGCCCGAGGGCATATGCCGTCACATCGGCAATGAGGGCCGCCCGGGTCGGCGCGCCCCATTGATCGTTGACGACAGTGAGCTGCTCGCGGGTTGCGGCCGCCTTGAGAATGCTCTTGGCGAAGTTCTGCCCCCAGGTGTCGAACACCCAGCTGGTGCGAAAGATCAGATGGCGAGGGTTCGTCGCGACGGCAATGTCGCCTTCCAGCTTGCTCTTGCCGTATACGCCGAGAGGTTCAGTCACGTCGGTTTCGACCCAGGGGCGTTCCCCGGCACCGTCATACACATAGTCCGACGAGTAGTGGACCAGCCATGTGGCCGCTCGCCGCGTTTCCGCGGCAAGCGTTTCGCAGGCCCGTGCATTGACGGCGTAGGCGGCTTCCGGTTCGTCCTCGGCGCGATCAACGGCTGTATAGGCTGCGGCATTCACCACGATCGCAGGGCGCAGGGACGTGACGATCTCGGCCAATGCTGCCCGATCGCGAAGATCGATCCGCGGGGCGCTGACTTGGCCCATGATCGAAAGGCTGCGTCGCAGCTGCCATCCCACTTGGCCGTTGCCTCCGAGCAGCAGGATGGTTTTCATGCGGAGACGGCTAGCGTCGGATATTGCTTTTCCACCCACTGACGGTAGCTGCCGCTGGTGACCGATTCGACCCAGTCTCCATTGGCAAGGTACCACTCCACCGTGCTGCGGATGCCTTCCTCGAAGCGAATGGCAGGCTTCCAGCCGAGTGACGTAGCGATCTTCGTGTCGTCTATCGCGTAGCGACGGTCATGGCCGCGCCGGTCTTGCACGTGACGGATCAGCTGCGCGTGCGGTTTGCCTTGGGGATGGAGTTCATCCAGTGCGGCGCAAATCGTGTGAATGACTTCGAGGTTGGCCTTTTCCGACCGGCCACCGATGTTGTACGTCTCGCCGGGAACTCCCCGCGCGAGAACAGCCCGCAATGCCGAGCAATGGTCATCGACGTGCAGCCAATCGCGCACTTGCTTGCCATCGCCATACACCGGCAAGGACTTGCCGACGAGCGCGTTGTGAACCATGAGAGGGATCAGCTTCTCGGGGAACTGGCGAGGGCCGTAGTTGTTCGAGCAGTTCGTGGTGATCGTCGGCAGCTCGTACGTGTGGTGCCACGCGCGTACGAAATGATCGGCCGCTGCCTTGGACGCCGAGTACGGACTGTTCGGCTGGTACGCATGCCGCTCCGTGAAGGCCGGCTCATCGGCTTCCAAGCTGCCGAACACTTCGTCTGTTCCTACGTTCAGGAAGCGGAAGGCTCCGGCTTCTTCGGATGGCAAACCTTGCCAGTAGGAAAGCACGGCATCCAGCAACCGGACGGTTCCGACCACGTTGGTTTGGACGAATGCGTCGGGGGCCGCGATGGATCGGTCGACATGGCTTTCCGCGGCGAAGTGGACGATCGCGCGCGGCTTGTGCGTCCGCAGAAGTTCGCCCACGAGCGCGGTGTCCCCGATGTCGCCGCGCACGAACTCGTATGCCGGATGGCCCGCGGCCGGACTCAAGTTGCCGAGGTGACCCGCGTAGGTGAGCGCATCCAGGTTCAGGAGCGGCTCGTCGCAATCGCGAAGCCAATTCAGTACGAAAGCAGAGCCGATGAAGCCGCAACCCCCGGTAACGAAGATCATGTCAAGCTCGTAGGTGTAAAACCTTGAACATAGCAAACCTTTGTTGATTCGCTCGGGTTAGCTGGCCTCATGAGGGTGAAAGCCACCTCAGTGTTGCGCGCAGCCAGCATGGCCGCGGATGCGGCTGAGGGCAACCGTGGGTTGACAAGTACCCGGGACTTTGCAATGCGGCCTGTAACCGCTGAGGCAGAGCAGCCGCGGCCGTCAGTAGCGGCCCAGCGGGCTCGGCCGCGAGCGCAGGCCTTCCGGCAGCAGGTCGTCGAACATGTCGCTGACGCTCGCGATCATCTCCAGCGCCCGGGCTTCTCCCTTGGACCGCGACAGCACCGCCATCAGCTCGCCGCGCAGGAACCAGAGCGACTCGACGCTGTCGGCGTAGCGGATGCGGCGGCGCACGATGGTGGCGCGCTCGTCGTCCTGCGAGGAGAGCATCTCGGTCATCCGCATCCGGATGTCCTCGATGCTGGTGATGGTGTCCTCGTCGTCCGGCCCGGTGAAGCGGGACGAACTCAGCCCGGCACTGAAGATGGCATGCAGGCTGTTCCTGAGATTCGGCTTGAACCAGCGCATGGTGTGTTCCTTCCTTTGTCCTCAGGCCTGGGGCGGCCTGGCCGGCGATGCGGGGGAGAGCGGGACCGTGTCCAGGTCCAGCAGTTCGGTGATGGGCAGGTCGGCCAGCGCGGCGGGCACCGCGGGCGATCCGTGGAGGGCGGCCAGGTCGGCCAGCCGGGCGAAGCTGGAGAGCACGCGCCGGTCGGCCCGGGGCACGCCGAAGGTGAGGGCGCGGCGCTCGTCGGGCGACAGCTTGCCGACCAGGTTGCGGGTGATCCAGACGGCGCCTTCGCGCGCCGACCGCGACAGCTGCGCCGCGTGGTCGGCGGCGCCGCCGACGACGGTGAGCTCCAGCGGTTCCGACAGGCGCAGGGCGCCCAGCCAGTCCTGGCCTTCGTCCACGCCGGTGTTCATGCACAGCTCGAAGTCCCAGCCCTTGCGCGCCTGCCAGCGGCTGCTGATCTGGCGCATGGCCTCGCGGGCCTGGTGGGCGGCGCCGAGGGCGCTCGCCAGGTAGCTGCCGGAGGTCTGCGGCAGGAAGTGGCAGACCATGCCTTCGCCCGGATGCTTGCCGTGGCGGCCGCCGTGGCGCCGGAAGATGCGGTCCAGCTCCAGCCAGACCTCGTTGACCAGCTCGAAGTACTCGCCGGCGGGGAGTTGCAGCCAGAGTTCGCCGGCGTCCTGCAGCGTGCTGACCAGGACGGCGACCGGCGTGAGGATGGGCGCCGGGGCGCGGGAAGAGGGCAGTGCCGCCGGCGGTGCGACGGGGCGTTCAGCGACGACGGGTGCCGGGGCCGGTTCGGCGACGCGGTGGACGACCGGGGCCTGCGGGGCGGGTGCCGCAGCCGGCGCTTCGACCGGCGCACCGCCGGCCAGGTGGGCGGCGATGCGGGCGATGCTCCAGCCCTGCTGCTTGAGCCGCTGGATCTGCCCGATGCGGTCGACCGTGTCGTCCGGGAAGTAGCCGATGCGGGGCGCCGCGCCGTGCTCGGGGCTGGGCGGCAGCACCTCCGGGCGCGGCACCAGTCCGCTCCCGATGTAGTTGTTCAGGGTCGCCCGCGAGATGCCGGTGCGCTCCAGAACTTCCTTGCTGCTCAACACATTCAGCCTTTGTCCAAACAGTGTTGGACAGAAGGTTGAACTGTCTTAGGTCAGATGTCAAGACAGACTAAACAGACCTGTGGCGAAGTGGCAACGAGAGTGACTGTCTAGGGTGACGCTTAGACAGTGTCTAGGCAGTTGGACAGTGAATTGGACAGCCAATTGGACAGACAATCAGGCTGCCGGCCGGCCCGCCTGGATCATCTTCATCGCCGAGGCGATCAGGGTCGACACCTCGCTCATGTTGGCCGGGACGATCAGCGTGGTCTGGGACTCGTTGGCCACGTTGCGGAACGCGTCCACCGCCTTCTCCGCCACCTCCAGCTGCACCGCCTGGTCGCCGCCCGGCTGGCGGATGGCCTCGGCGACCTTGCGGATGGCCTCGGCCTTGGCTTCGGCCACGGCCAGGATGGCCGCCGCCTCGCCCTGGGCCTGGTTGATCTCGGCCTGCTTCTCGCCTTCGGAACGGGCGATGAAGGCCTCGCGTTCGCCGGTGGCGATGTTGATCTGCTCCTGCCGGCGGCCTTCGGAGGCGGCGATCAGGGCGCGCTTCTCCCGTTCGGCGGTGATCTGGGCCTGCATGGCGCGCAGGATCTCGGCCGGCGGCGTGAGGTCCTTGATCTCGTAGCGCAGCACCTTCACGCCCCAGTTCAGCGCGGCTTCGTCGATGGCTTCGACCACCTTGGCGTTGATCATGTCGCGCTCTTCAAAGGTCTTGTCCAGCTCCAGCTTGCCGATCACGCTGCGCAGCGTGGTCTGGGCCAACTGGGTGATGGCGGTGATGTAGCTGCTGGAGCCGTAGCTGGCGCGCATGGGGTCGGTGACTTGGAAATAGATGATGCCGTCCACCTGCAGCTGCGTGTTGTCGCGGGTGATGCAGACCTGGCTGGGGACGTCCAGCGGGATCTCCTTCAGGCTGTGCTT
>JAEWBU010000366.1 GCA_023390985.1 Pseudomonadota bacterium | reverse complement strand
GTGCTGGTCAACGGCAAGCTGCGCCAGACCGTGCGCTTCGACGCGCTGGTGCGCGATCCGAAGCGCCTGCTGGCGGACGTGGCCGAGTTCATGACGCTGCGCGAAGGCGATGTGCTGCTGCTCGGCTGCGGCGCCCCGCGCCCGCTGGCGGAAGCCGGCGACCGCATCGAGCTGCGCTGCGACGCGCTCGGCTCCCTCGTCAACACCCTCGTGCCGGAGGCCGCATGAAACACGCCCGTGTCATCCATGAAGGTCGCGTGCAGCGCGCCACCGAGCGCGACGGCCAGCTGCTGTTCGAGGACGGGCGCCTCGCGGCGTTCGAAGCCGTCACCTGGCTGCCGCCGGTGGAGCCCACGCCGCGCCCGCGCACCATCCTCGCGCTCGGCCTGAATTACGCCGACCACGCCAAGGAGCTCGAGTTCAAGGCTCCCGGGGAGCCACTGGTGTTCCTGAAGGGCGAAAGCGCGCTCAACGGCCACCGCCAGTTCACGCGCCGGCCGGCCGACGTGAAATTCATGCACTACGAGTGCGAGCTGACCATCGTGATCGGCAGGACCGCGCGCAAGGTGCGCCGCGAGGACGCCTACGACTTCATCGCCGGCTACAGCGTGGCCAACGACTACGCGATCCGCGACTACCTCGAGAACTGGTACCGGCCCAATCTGCGCGTGAAGAACCGAGACGGCGGCACTCCGCTCGGCCCCTTCCTGGTCGATCGGGCCGACGTTCCCGACCCGATGAGCCTCGCGCTGCGGACCACCGTGAACGGCAAGGTCACCCAGAGCGGGAACACGAAGGACATGATCTTCGACGTGCCCTTCCTCATCGAGTACTTCTCCGGCTTCATGACCCTGCAGCCCGGCGACCTGATCCTCACCGGAACGCCCGACGGCGTGGTGGACTGCCGCGCGGGCGACGTGGTCGTCACCGAGATCGAGCGCCTGGGCGCGCTCGTCAGCACCTTGCAGCAATGAGCTCCCGGATGAAGATCGACCACCTGATCAACGGCAAGGCGGTCGCGGGCCGCGACTACTTCGAAACCGTCAACCCCGCCACTCAGGAAGTGCTGGCCGAAGTCGCCGGTGGGGGCGAAGCGGAAGTCAACGCAGCCGTCGCAGCGGCCAAGGAAGCCTTCCCCAAGTGGGCCGCGATGCCCGCGCCGCAGCGCGCCCATCGGGTCCGCAAGCTCGGCGACCTGATCGCCGCGCACGTGCCGGAGATCTCGCGCACCGAAACCGACGACACCGGCCAGGTCATCTCCCAGACCGGCAAGCAGCTGGTGCCGCGCGCGGCCGACAACTTCCACTACTTCGCCGAGATGTGCGTGCGCGTGGACGGCCACACCTACCCGACCCAGACGCACCTGAACTACACGCTGTTCCATCCGGTGGGCGTCTGCGCGCTGGTCTCGCCCTGGAACGTGCCGTTCATGACCGCGACCTGGAAGGTCGCGCCCTGCCTCGCGTTCGGCAACACCGCGGTGCTGAAGATGAGCGAACTGTCGCCGCTGACCGCGGCGCGCCTGGGCGAGCTGGCGCTGGAAGCCGGCATTCCGGCCGGCGTGCTGAACATCGTGCACGGCTACGGCAGGGAAGCGGGCGAGCCGCTGGTGCGGCACCCCGACGTGCGCGCGATCTCGTTCACCGGCTCCACCGCCACGGGCAACCGCATCGTCAAGCAGGCGGGCCTGAAGAAGTTCAGCATGGAACTGGGCGGCAAGTCGCCGTTCGTGATCTTCGACGACGCCGATTTCGAGCGCGCGCTCGATGCGGCCGTGTTCATGATCTTCTCCAACAACGGCGAGCGCTGCACCGCGGGCAGCCGCATCCTGGTGCAGAAGTCGATCTACGCGAAGTTCGTGGACCGCTTCGTCGCACGCGCGAAGAAGATCACCGTGGGCGACCCGCTGGACGAGAAGACCATCATCGGCCCCATGATCTCGCAGGGCCACCTGGCCAAGGTACGCAGCTACATCGAGCTGGGCTCCAAGGAAGGCGCGACGATGCTGTGCGGCGGCCTCGACGCGCCGCTGGTGCCTGACCGCGTGAAGAAGGGCAACTACGTGATGCCCACCGTGTTCGCCGACGTCGACAACCGCATGAAGATCGCGCAGGACGAGATCTTCGGCCCGGTCGCCTGCCTGATCCCGTTCGAGGACGAGGCCGACGCCATCCGCATCGCCAACGACATCGCCTACGGCCTGTCCAGCTACGTGTGGACCGAGAACATCGGCCGCGCGCACCGCGTGGCCGCGGCCGTCGAAGCCGGCATGTGCTTCGTCAACAGCCAGAACGTTCGCGACCTGCGCCAGCCGTTCGGCGGCACCAAGGCCTCGGGCACCGGCCGCGAAGGCGGCACCTGGAGCTACGAGGTGTTCCTGGAGCCCAAGAACATCGCGGTTTCGCTCGGTTCGCACCACATTCCGCACTGGGGAGTCTGAAGAAATGGGCAAGCTCGCGCTGGCGGCCAAGATCACGCACGTGCCGTCGATGTACCTGTCGGAGTTCCCCGGCCCGAACCAAGGCTGCCGCGAGGCCGCGATCAACGGCCACAAGGAGATCGACCGCCGCTGCCGCGAGCTGGGCGTCGACACCATCGTGGTGTTCGACGTGCACTGGCAGGTGAACAGCGAGTACCACATCAACTGCGGTCCCAAGTTCGAAGGCGTCTACACCAGCAACGAGCTGCCGCACTTCATCAAGAACATGCCGTACGCCTACCCCGGCAACCCGGCGCTGGGGCACCTGATCGCCGACGTGGCCAACGAAATGGGCGTGAAGAGCCGCGCGCATTCGGACACCACGCTGGAGCTGGAGTACGGCACGCTGGTGCCGATGCGCTACATGAATGGCGACCAGCACTACAAGGTGATCAGCGTCAGCGGCTGGTGCGACTGGCACGACCTGCAGGAGTCGGGCCGCTTCGGCCTGGCGGTGCGCAAGGCGATCGAGGAACGCTACGAAGGCACGGTGGCCGTGTTCGCCAGCGGTTCGCTGTCGCACCACTTCGCCGACAACGGCCGCGCGCCCGAGTTCATGCACAAGGTGTACGACCCGTTCCTGGAACAGGTCGATCACCGGGTGGTGGAACTGTGGAAGGCCGGCGACTGGAAGACCTTCGTCGGCATGCTGCCGATGTACGCCGACAAGTGCTGGGGCGAAGGCGACATGCACGACACCGCCATGCTGCTGGGCCTGCTGGGCTGGGACCGCTACCGCGCGCCGGTGGAGATCGTCACGCCCTACTTCGGCAGCTCGGGTACGGGGCAGATCAACGCGATCTTCCCCGTGACGCCGCTGCCGGCCTGACGCCATGCCGCACCTGGTCATTCTCTACACGCCGAACGTCGAACTCGAGACCGACATGTCGGCCCTGTGCCGCCAGCTGGCCGACGGCATGCTCACCGTCAAGGACGAGGCCGGCAAGCAGGTGTTCCCGACCGGCGGAACGCGCGTCCTGGCCTATCCCGCCGCGCACTACGCGGTGGCGGACGGCGAAGGCGACTACGCCTTCATCTACATGAACCTGCGCATGGGCGTGGGCCGCAGCGATGCGGTCAAGAAGCTCGCCGGCGACACGATCCTGGAACGCGCGAAAGCGCATCTCGCGCCGGTGTTCGAGCGCAGGTTGATCGGGCTCACGGTCCAGGTGGACGAAAGCCCGGGACAGGTGTACGACGGAAAGCACAGTACGCTGCATCCCCACTTCAACAAGAACTGAGAACAAGAGACATGCTGGACAAGGACCTCATCGACAAGCTCGCCGCCGAACTGCACCAGAGCGAGAAATCGCGGGTGCAGGTGGAGCATTTCTCCAAGCGCTTCCCGGGCATGACCATCGAGGACGGCTACGCCGTCTCGCGCGCCTGGATGAAGCTCAAGCTGGCGGAAGGCAGGCAGGTGCGCGGCCACAAGATCGGCCTGACCTCGCGCGCGATGCAGCAGGCCAGCCAGATCAACGAGCCCGACTACGGCACGCTGCTGGACGACATGTTCTTCGAGCCGGGCAGCATCCCCTTCGAGCGCTTCATCGCGCCTCGGGTCGAAGTGGAACTGGCCTTCGTGCTCAAGCGCAAGCTGGAAGGCGAGCGCATCACGGTGGAAGACGTGCTCGACGCCACCGAGTACGTGACGCCCGCCATCGAGATCATCGATTCGCGCATCGAGCAGTTCGACCGCCACACCAAGGTGATGCGAAAGGTGTACGACACCATCAGCGACAACGCCGCCAACGCCGGCATCGTGGTGGCGGGCCATCGCGTCAAGCCGCGCGAGGTCGACCTGCCCTGGTGCGGCGCCATCCTGCGGCAGAACGACGTGGTCGAGGAGACCGGCCTAGCCGCCGGCGTGCAGGGCCATCCGGCGATCGGCGTGGCCTGGCTCGCGATGAAACTCGCGCCCTGGGGCGAGAGCCTGGAGGCCGGCCAGGTCGTGCTGGCAGGATCCTTCACCCGCCCGGTGGCCGCGAAGAAGGGCGACCGCTTCGACGCCGACTACGGCCCGCTCGGCCGCTTCGAATTCCAGTTCAACTGAAGACAACGACGACAGGAGACAGGAGATCGCCATGCAGACGCCCATCAATCCCTTCAAGCAGGCCCTGGCCGAGCGCCGCGCCCAGATCGGCCTTTGGCAAGGCCTGGCCAGTTCGTACACGGCGGAGATCTGCGCCGGTGCCGGCTTCGACTGGCTGCTGATCGACGGCGAGCATTCGCCCAACGACCTGATGAGCGTGCTGCAGCAGGCGCAGGCGATCGCGGCCTACCCGGCCACGCACCCGATCGCGCGCATCCCGCTCGGCCACGGCCACGTGGGCCAGATGCTGATCAAGCAGTACCTGGACCTGGGCATCCAGACGCTGCTGGTGCCGATGGTGGACACGCCCGAGCAGGCGCGCGAGATCGTGCGCAGCATGCGCTACCCGCCGGACGGCGTGCGCGGCATGGGCGGCGCGCGGGCTTCGCGCTGGGGGCGCTACCCCAGCTACCCGAAGGAAGCCAACGGCCAGGTCTGCCTGCTGGTGCAGGCCGAGACGCAGCAGGCGCTGGACAACCTGGACGCCATCGCCGCCGTGGACGGCGTGCACGGCGTATTCATCGGGCCGGCCGACCTGTCGGCTTCGATGGGCCACGTGGGCAACCCCGGCCACCCGGAAGTGCAAGGCGCCATCGAGGACGCCATCGCCCGCATCAACCGCGCCGGCAAGGCGGCGGGCATCCTGACCATCGACGAGACGCAGGCGCGCCGCTACCTGGAACTGGGCGCGCTGTTCGTCGCGGTCGGCCTGGACAACAACCTGCTGGCCAAGGCCACCTCGGCCCTGGCCGCCAAGTTCAAGGGCACGCCGGCCGCGCCCGCCGCCAAGGGCGGCAACCCGTACTGATCGCCAGTTCCCGGAGGTTCCAAGATGAACGCCATCCTCAAGCCGCCCAGCGCCGCCATGCATCCGGACGAGTGGCAGGCCCGCGTGCAATTGGCCGCGTGCTACCGAGTGTTCGACATGCTGGGCTGGACCGAGATGATCTACAACCACATCACGGTGCGGCTGCCCGACAGCGTCACGGGCGGTGAGAAGCAGTTCCTGATCAACCCGTTCGGCCTGCACTACAGCGAGGTCACGGCGAGAAACCTGCTCAAGATCGACGTGCAGGGCCGCAAGCTGGACGACAACCCCTGGCCGGTGAACCCGGCGGGCTTCACCGTGCATTCGGCGCTGCATGAAGGCATCCCCGAAGCGCACTGCGTGATGCACACCCACACCACCGCCGGCCTGGCGGTGGCGTGCACGGCCGCAGGCCTCGCGCAGAACAACTTCTATTCCGCGCAGCTGCACGGCCTGGTGGCGTACCACGACTTCGAAGGCATCACCATCCACGCCGACGAGGCGCCGCGCCTCCTGAAGAACATCGGCGACAAGCCGGCGGTGATCCTGCGCAACCACGGTCTCTTGTCCTGGGGACGCACGCTGCCGCTGGCCTTCGTCCGCCTGTGGACGCTGCAGCGCGCCTGCGAGGTGCAGGCGGCGCAAGCGGCGCTCGGACCGGCGCTGCCGGTGCCGGAAGCCGTGGCCGCCAAGACCGTGGCCGACTCGTTCCAGTGGGACCAGAAGTTCGGCGCGGGCCAGGACGTGTTCGACGCGCTGGTGCGCCGCGTGGACCGCATCGATCCCTCGTACAAGCACTGAGCCCATGAAGGTCTGCATCTACGGCGCCGGCGCGATCGGCGGCTGGATCGGCGTCAAGCTCGCGCGCGCCGGCTGTGAAGTCAGCGTGGTGGCGCGCGGCGCCACGCTGGAGGCTGTTCAACAGCACGGCCTTCGCCTGGAAGAGAACGGCGTGGCGGCCTCGGTCCCCGCGCGCGCCGCGGCCAGTCCAGCCGAACTGGGCGTGCAGGACCTCGTCGTGGTCGCCGTCAAGGCGCCGTCCATGCCCGACGTGGCACGCGCCATCGCGCCGCTGCTCGGCCCGCAGACGATGGTGCTGACCGCCATGAACGGCGTGCCCTGGTGGTTCTTCCAGGACTTCGGCGGCGAGTACGCGGGCACGCGGCTCAAGGCCGTCGACCCGGACGGCACGATCGCGCAAGCTATCCCGGCCAAGCACATCGTCGGCTGCGTGGTGCACGCGAGCTGCGCGCTCAAGTCGCCGGGCTTCGTGCAGCACCACTTCGGCAACAAGCTGATCCTGGGCGAGCCCTCGGGCGAGAAGACGGCGCGCGTGCGCGAACTGGCGGCGCTGCTCGAGCGCGGTGGCCACGAGGTGGTCGTGTCCGACCAGATCCAGAAGGACGCCTGGTACAAGCTCTGGGGCAACATGACCGTCAACCCGGTCAGCGCCTTCACCGGGGCCACCACCAACCTCATCCTCGACGACGAGCTGGTGCGCGGCTTCATCTCCAGCGTGATGCTGGAAGCACGCGAGATCGGCGGGCGCATCGGCATCCCGATCAACCAGACGCCCGAAGACCGGCACCAGGTCACCCGCAAGCTGGGCGCCTTCAAGACCTCGATGCTGCAGGACGTCGAAGCCGGCAAGCCGGTGGAGATCGATGCGCTGGTCACCGTGGTCAAGGAACTCGGCCAGCTCACCGGCGTGGCCACGCCGTTCACCGACGTGCTGCTGGGCCTGTCGCGGCTGCACGCTCAAGTGCACGGGCTCTATTGACCTGAACCGCAGGCGGCGCCAGAATGGCTCCGAAAAGGAGCCATTCCATGCCCAACCTGTCGATCAAGGACGTGCCGGACAGCTGGGCCGAGGCGCTGCGCCAGCGTGCGGCCCGCAACCATCGCTCGCTCCAGGGCGAATTGATGGCGCTTGTGGAACAGGCCGTGCAAGAAGCTCCGGCGTTCGCATATGCCGGTGGCGCCGCGCCGCGGACGATGAGGCAGGGCAGCAAGACCCCCGAGCAGGTCATCGCCGAGCTGCGCGCCAAGTACCCGCAGCCCGTGGCCGGTCAGCCGCTGGCGGCTGACATCATTCGCCAAGAACGGGACAGCCGGTGAGTGCGCCGCGCCTGCACGTGGCCGAGCCGCCCGCGCACTACCGGCTCCGCCCGCCGCTGGTGGTGGACTGCAGCGTGGTCGCGGGTTCGGTGTTCAGCGAGCCTTGGCAGGCCGACGCCGACGCGCAGCTCGCCGGCCGCGACCTGCACGCGCCCTACCTGCTGCAGTGCGAGATCGCCAGCGTGGCCTTGAAGAAGGCGCGCGCCGGACTCACCGAACTGGCCGCCGACGGCGTCCGGTCCGCCGCCGACATGGCCATCGAACTGCACGGCATCGAGGAAGGCGCGGTGGTCGCGCTGGCGCAGCGCTACCAGCTCACCGCCTACGATGCCGCCTACCTGTGGCTGGCCGCGGACCTGCGCTGCCCGCTGGCCACCTTCGACGGCAAGCTCGCCGCCGCCGCCCAGGCGCACCTGGCCCGCCTCGCATGACCGGCACCGCCACCCGCGCCCTCACGCCCGCCGCCTTCGCCACGCTGCTGCTGATCGCGCTCATGATGGGCGCCAACCACGTAGCGGCGCGGATCGCTTTCAACCACGGGGCCGACGTCGCCACGGCCGTGGTCTTCCGAAGCTCGGTCACGGCACTGGTGATCGTCTCCATCCTCACCGTGCAGGGCGTGCGCTTGCAGTTCAGCGCGCGGCACAAGCGGTTCCTGCCGGCCATCGGCCTCCTGATCGGGGTGCAGAGCCTGTGCCTCTATTCCGCCGTCGCGCGGCTGCCGGTCGCCTTGGCGCTGCTGGCCTTCAACACCTATCCGATCTGGACGGCGTTCTGGTCCGCCGTCGTGTACCGGCACAAGCCGGAGAAGGCCATGCTGCTGGCGATGCCGGTCATCCTCTTCGGCCTGGCGCTCGCGCTCGACGTGCTGGGCGCCACCTCGGGCCTGGGCGCGGCGGCGCAATGGACGCGCATCGGCGCGGGCGTGGGCTTCGCGCTGGCCGCGGCCGGCACCTTCGGCCTGGCGCTGGTGCTCACGCAGCACGAGGCGGGCGACGTCGACGGCCGGGTGCGCACCGCCACCACCATGGGCATGGCCGCGCTGGTGGCGCTCACCACCGTCGGATTGCAAGGCGGATTCCACCTGCCAAACGCCGCCGCCGGCTGGGGCGGGCTGGCCGCGCTGACGTTCCTCTACGGGACCGCCTTCACCATCATGTTCACCGTGCTGCCGCGCCTGGGGGTGGTGGGCAACTCCGCGATCATGAACGTGGAGCCGGTGTTCGCGCTGGTGCTGGGCTGGCTCCTGCTGGGCCAGGCCATTGCCCCGATCCAGGTGGTCGGTGCGCTGGTGGTCGTGGGCGCGGTGATGGTGCTGGGGACGCGGAAGAAATGAAGACGGAAGCCCTGGATCCCCGCCTCCGCGGGGATGACGGGAACTACTCGTCGACGACCTTCCGCACCCGCGGCGCGACCGCGCACATGAGCTCGTAGCCCAGCGTGCCGCCGGCGCGCGCCACCTCGTCGATGGCGAGAACGGTGCCGTTGCTCGCGCGACCCCACAGCGTGACCTCGCTCCCCATGCCCGCATTCGGCACCGGCGTCAGGTCCACCGTCAGCATGTCCATGCTCACCCGACCCACCAACCGCGTGCGCACGCCGTCCACCAGCACGGGCGTGCCGCTGCCGCAGTGGCGCGGATAGCCGTCGGCATAACCGCAGGCCACGATGCCGATGCGCAGAGGCGCGTCGGCCGAGAAGCTGGAGCCGTAGCCCACGGTGTCGCCCGGCTGCAGTTGCTGCACGCCGATCAGGCGGCTGGACAGCGTCATGGCCGGCTGCAGTTCCCAGTGCGCGATGTCGTGCTCGGGAAAGTCCGGCGCGCTGCCGTACACCGCGATGCCGGGGCGCACCCAGTCGCTGCGCACGCCCGCGCCCTGCGCATGGCGCAGCGTGGCCGCGCTGTTGGCCAGCGAGCGTTCACCGGGCAGGTCGCGCGTGGCCTGCGTGAAGGCCTCGAGCTGGTGGGCGATGCCGCGCTCGCCGTCGGCGTCGCTGAAATGCGTCATCAACGAGATCTCGTCCACCTGGGGCAGCGCATCCAGGCGCGTCCAGGCGGCCCGCAGCGCGGTCGGGCCGAACCCCAGCCGGTTCATGCCCGAGTTCATCTTGAGGAACACGCGCTGCGGCTGCTGCGTCTTGTGCGCGGCGAGCCAGTCGATCTGCTCGCCGCAATGCACCGCGTGCCACAGCGACAGGCGCGAGCACAGCTCCAGGTCGCGCGGCTCGAACACGCCTTCGAGCAGCAGGATGGGTCCGCGCCAGCCGAGGGCGCGCACGCGCTCGGCCTCCTGCAGGTCGAGCAGCGCAAAACCATCGGCGCCGCGCAGGCCTTCGAACGCGCGCTCGATGCCGTGGCCGTAGGCGTCGGCCTTCACCACCGCCCACACACGGGCGTCGGGGACGGCCCGGCGGATTCGGCCTAGGTTGTGGCGCAGGGCCTGGGTGTGGATCGTGGCCTGGATGGGACGGGGCATTCCGGCTGGGCTCTGTCAGGGAAGGCTGAAGATTTTGTCATTACTGCGCGTGATATAACCCGCCACGCTTGGAGACAGCTGTCATTTCCCCCGCATCCAGCCACCCGGTGCCGCCACCGAAGCCCGCACGATGAAGCGGGGCTTCTACACCATCATGGCGGCGCAGTTCTTCTCGTCGCTGGCGGACAACGCGCTGTTCGTGGCGGCGGTGGAGCTGCTTCGCAGTTCCGGCGCGCAGGAATGGCAGCGCGCGGCGCTCGTGCCGATGTTCGCGCTGTTCTACGTGATCCTGGCGCCCTTCGTCGGTGCGTTCGCCGACGCCCGGCCCAAGGGCCATGTGATGTTCATCAGCAATGCGATCAAGGTGGTCGGCTGCCTGATGATGCTGTTCGGCAGCCACCCCCTCCTCGCCTACGCCATCGTGGGCCTGGGCGCCGCGGCCTACTCGCCGGCCAAGTACGGCATCCTCACCGAGCTCCTGCCGGCCTCGCAGCTGGTCAAGGCCAACGGCTGGATCGAGGGCCTCACCATCGCCTCCATCATCCTGGGCATCCTGCTGGGTGGCCAGCTGGTCGGCCACGCCATCGCCAGCCGCCTGCTGACGCTGGACTTCCCGATGTTCGACACCGGGATCGACACCCCGCCCGAAGCGGCGATCTTCGTGCTGATCTTCGTCTACGCGATCGCGGCCTGGTTCAACCTGCGCATCCCGCACACCGGCGTGGAGATGCGCCCGATCCCGCGCAACGCGCTGGAGCTGGTGCCGGATTTCTGGTCCTGCAACTCGCGCCTGTGGCGTGACAAGCTGGGCCAGATCTCGCTGGCCACCACCACCCTCTTCTGGGGCGTGTCGGGCAACCTGCGCTACATCATCCTGGCCTGGAGCGCCGCGGCGCTGGGCTACAGCACCACGCAGGCCTCGTCGCTCAGCGGCGTGGTGGCCCTGGGCACCGCGGTCGGCGCGGTGGTCGCTTCGATGCGGATGCGGCTGGACACGGCCACCCGCGTCATCCCGCTGGGCATCGCGATGGGCCTGCTGGTGATCCTGATGAATTTCATCGGCAACGTCTGGGTCGCCGCGCCCTTCCTGATCCTGCTGGGCGGACTGGGCGGCTTCCTCGTGGTGCCGATGAACGCGCTGCTGCAGCACCGCGGCCACAACCTGATGGGCGCCGGCCGCTCCATCGCCGTGCAGAACTTCAACGAGCAGGCCTGCATCCTGGGCCTGGGCGCCTTCTACAGCCTCTCCGCCGGCCTGGGCCTGTCGGCCTTCGGCGCGATCACCGCCTTCGGCATCGTGGTCGCCGGCACGATGTGGCTGATCCAGCGCTGGCACGCGCACAACCTGGTCCGCCATCGGGAAGAGGTCGAGCACCTGCTGCACATCGCGCGGCAGGACAAGTCGCATGGCTGAGGGCCGCGTCCTCCCCGCCCTCGCCCTGGTCTTCAACGCCTTCGTCTGGGGCGTCTCCTGGTGGCCCTTTCGCGAACTGCAGGCGCATGGCCTGCATCCCCTGTGGGCGACCGCGGGCGTCTATCTCTTCTCGCTGGCCGTGCTGCTGGCCTGGCAGCCCCAGGCCTGGCGCGGCTACGCGGACCATCCGCAGCTGTGGCTGCTGATGCTGGCGGCGGGCTTCACCAACGTGGGCTTCAACTGGGCCGTGACGGTGGGCGACGTGGTGCGGGTGGTGCTGCTGTTCTACCTGATGCCCGCCTGGAGCACGCTGCTGGCCTGGCCGCTGCTCGGTGAGCGGCCCACCGCCGCCTCCCTGTCTCGCCTGGCCCTCGCGATGACCGGCGTCGCGGTGATCCTGAAGACGCCCGAAGCGCCCTGGCCGTTGCCGCAAAGCCTGGCCGACGTCCTGGCGCTGCTCGGCGGTTTCAGCTTCGCGCTCACCAACATCCTGCTGTGCCGCCTGCACCGCGCGCCGGCCCCGACGCGCGTGGGCGCCATGTTCGCCGGCGGCACGATCGCGGCGACCGGCGCGGCCGTGGTCGGCATCACCCAGGGCCTGGTGACACCGCCCACCGCCCTGCCCGCCGGCGCGCTGCTCCTGGGCCTGGTGCTCAGCGTCGGCTTCCTGGCCGGCAACTCGGCCCTGCAGTTCGGCGCGACACGGCTGCCCGCGCAAACGACCGCGCTGGTGATGCTGTCCGAAGTGCTGTTCGCCAGCGTGACGTCCGTGGCGGCCGGCGCGGCCGAACTCGGTCCTCGCGTGTGGACCGGTGGCGCGCTGGTGGTGCTGGCGGCCGCGTGGTCGGCCCTGGCCGTCCCTGGCGCGCCGCCGCACGGCGCAGCACAATCGCGCGCATGACCACCGCCTACGACTTCCAGGCCACCGGCATCGACGGCAAGACCGTGTCCCTGAAGCAGTTCGAGGGCAAGCCGATGCTGATCGTCAACACCGCCAGCGCCTGCGGCTTCACGCCGCAGTTCGCCGGGCTGCAGGAGCTGCACCAGCAGTACGGCCCTCGCGGGCTGGTGGTGCTCGGGTTCCCCTGCAACCAGTTCGGCTCGCAGGACCCGGGCAGCAACGACGAGATCGCGCAGTTCTGCCAGCGCAACTACGGCGTCGACTTCCCGATGATGTCGAAGATCGACGTCAACGGCTCGGGCGCCGACCCGCTGTACCGCTGGCTGACCAGCGAGGCGCCGGGCCTGCTCGGCACCAAGGCGATCAAGTGGAACTTCACCAAGTTCCTGGTCGGCAAGGACGGCCGGGTGGTCAAGCGCTACCCGCCGCAGGAAGCACCGTCGGCGCTGGCCAGGGACATCGAGGCCGCGATCGCGGCCTGAGCCTTTCGCTTCTTCAGTGCGTCTGCTGCGATGAGGCCTGCGCGGCCTTCATCGGCGCCGTGAACATCTGCTGGATCGCGTCGGCCATCGGCGCGGCCGCGTTGATCGCCGCACCCATCACCGCGGCCGCCGGCGACGCTCCCGTCAGCGGCGCGTCCTGCGCAAGCTGCGGCGGCTTCAGCATCTCGCCGCTCGTCCTGGCGATCGCGGCCACCAGCTCCTGGCCATAGCGCATCGCCTCCTGGAACTCGTACATCACCAGCGTGGACTGAATCGAAGCCAGCTCCACCGGGCTGCCGGCCTTGCGCAGGTTGTCCGCCGCCTGGCTGTGGAGCAGCGCGCAGCGCTGTCCCATCTGCAGCTGCGCCTGCTGGACCGCCTCCGCCGCGCGGAAGATGCTGCTCAGGGCCTCGGCCCCGGCCGCCAGCTGCTGCCGCTGGAACTCCGAGACCGTTCCGACCGCGGTGGCGAAGCCGACCACGGCCGCCTGGCCCGGATCGTCCGATGTCTCGTTCGCGTTGCGTTTCGTCTGCGTCGCCATCGCTGCTCCTCTGAGGGGTGTGGGATGGCCGCAATCTAGGCGCGATCGTCGCCGCGCCAAGCTGAACAAAGAACTGTTTCTTTTGCGTCAGGCGGGGCGCAAGGCCTCGTCGAGCACTTCGACCCAGTGGCGTACCGGCAACTCGGTGCCGCTTTGAAGATGCGTGATGCAGCCGATGTTGGCCGAGAGCACGGCCGACGGCTGCAGCGCATCGAGGTGCCCGAGCTTGCGATCGCGCAGCTGCGTGGCGATGTCCGGATGCAGCACCGAGTAGGTGCCCGCGGAGCCGCAGCACAAGTGCGACTCGTTGACCGCCACCTGCACGTCGAAGCCCAGTTGCCGCAACGACGATTCGACACCGCCGCGCAGCTTCTGCCCGTGCTGCAGCGTGCACGGCGGGTGGTAGGCCAGCACGCCGGGTCGCGGACGCACGCGCTCGCGCAGCGCGGGAACGAACTCGGGCAGCAGCTCGCTCAGGTCGCGCGTCAGCTCGCTGATGCGCGCGGCCTTCTGCGCGTACCGCGCGTCGTGCTGCAGGTGATGGCCGTACTCCCGCACCGTCACCCCGCAGCCCGACGCGTTCATCACCAGCGCCTCGACCTCGCCGCGTTCCACGTAGGGCCACCACGCGTCGACGTTGCGGCGCATCTGGTCCAGGCCGCCCTGCTGGTCGTTCAGGTGGAACTTCACCGCGCCGCAGCAGCCCGCTTCGGACGCGACGACGGTCTGGATGCCCGCGGCGTCGAGCACGCGCGCGGTCGCGGCGTTGATGTTGGGCGCCATCGACGGCTGCACGCAGCCTTCGAGCAGCAGCACCTTGCGCGCGTGCCGCCGCGCGGGCCACTCGCCGCCGGAGCGGCGCGCGGGCACCTTGGCCTTGAGCGCGCCCGGCAGCACGCCGCGCACGGCCTGGCCCAGCTTCATCGCGGGGCCGAACACCGGCGAGGTCAGACCTTCCTTGAGCGCGAAGCGCAGCGCCCTGGAGCCCGCACCGCGCGGCACCTTCTCCTCGACGATGCGCCGGCCGATGTCCACCAGGTGGCCGTACTGCACGCCGCTCGGGCAGGTGCTCTCGCAATTGCGGCAGGTGAGGCACCGGTCCAGGTGCAGCTGCGTCTTCTCGGTCGGCTGCCCGCCCTCGAGCACCTGCTTGATCAGGTAGATGCGCCCGCGCGGGCCATCGAGTTCGTCGCCGAGCAGCTGGTAGGTCGGGCAGGTCGCGGTGCAGAAACCGCAGTGCACGCACTTGCGCAGGATGGCTTCGGCCTCGGCGCCTTCGGCCGTGCCGGCGAATTCGGGGGACAGGTGGGTCTGCACGGATCAGAGGTCGGGGTAGAGGCGCCCGCGGTTGAAGATGCCCGCGGGGTCGAACTGGCGCTTGAGCTCGCGATGGATGCGGTCCAGCGGCGGAGCGAGCGGATGCATGCGCTGCGTGCGCGTGCCGCTGGTGCCGGCGCGCAACAGCGTGGCATGGCCGCCGGCTTGCGCGGCGATGCGGCGCAGGTGCTCGGCATCGCCGGCTTCGGCGGCGATCCACCTTTGAGCTCCGTGCCACTCGATCAGCGGCGATTCGGGCAGGTCCAGCGCCTGCGCCGTCTGCGGCACCGACAGGCGCCACAGGTCGCGGCCGGCGCGTTCGGTGAACCACGGCAGCTGCTGGTCGCGGCAGGCGGTCCAGGCGGCCGGCGCGGCCCCATCATCCTGCCGCTCGCCGCCCAGCGACTTGCAGGCCGCTTCCACCGCCGCCTGCGCGCCCCGCAGCCGCAAATAGAGCACCGGACCGCCGGACTCCTGCTGCCAACGGCTTGCGTTCAGCGGCAACGGTTGGCCGCCCCAGGCATTCAATCGCTGCAAGGCGTCGCACTGCGACATCGGGAACTTCAGCGTGGCTTCGGCGGGCGCCTGCGGCAGCACCTTGAGGCTGACCTCCGTGATCAGCCCCAGCGTTCCCAGCGCACCGGCCATCAGGCGCGAGACGTCGTAGCCGGACACGTTCTTCATCACCTGGCCGCCGAACGTGAGCAGCTCGCCGCGGCCGTTGACCATCGAGAGGCCCAGCACGAAGTCGCGCACGGAGCCGGCGCTGGCGCGCGCCGGGCCCGACAGGCCAGCGGCCACCATGCCGCCGACCGTGCCGCCTTCGCCGAAGCGCGGCGGCTCGAAGGGCAGGCACTGGCCCTTCTCGGCAAGAACGGCTTCCAGTTCGGCGAGCGGCGTGCCGGCTCCGACGGTGACGACCAGTTCGCTGGGCTCGTAGCTGCGGATGCCGCCCAGGCCCGTGGTGTCGAGCACCTCGCCCGTCGCGGGTTCGCCGTAGAAGTCCTTGGTGCCGCCGCCGCGCAGACGCAAAGGCGTTGCCGCCGCCGAAGCGGCACGGATTCGTTCGATGCAGTGGGAAAGCGCCCCATCCATGCCGCGATGGTACGCGGCGGGACCGCGCGGTCCCCATGATCTTTCCGGCGCTAGTCGATGAAGAAATTGACGGGCAGGCCCGGCACGTCCACGCGCAGCGCGACCACATGGCCGGTCTGCGGACGCGCAGCCTTCTCCTCCTCGCCGCGCTTGCCGGCGCTGGTGACGAACAGCGTGCGCAGGTCGTCGCCGCCGAAGCAGGGCATGGTGGGGCACAGCATCGGCGTGGCGATCTCGTCCACGATCTCGCCGGCCGGCGAGAGGCGCACGACGCGGCCGCCTTCGAACATCGCGCACCAGTAGTGGCCCTCGGCGTCGACGCTGGCGCCGTCGGGCCGACCACCGTAACCCGGATCGCCCGGCTTCCAACCCGGCGGCTTGGCTTCGAAGCGGTGGAAGACACGCTCGCCACTCATGCGGTTGCTCTGCGCGTCCCAGTCCCAGGCGCGCACCAGGTGCTGCTGCGTGTCGGTCCAGTAGACCGTGCGCGCATCCGGCGACCACGCCAGGCCGTTCGCAGTCGTCACGCCTTCGGCCATGCGTTGCACTTGCGTCCCGCCGGCGCGGCAGTCGAGGCTGAACAGCTCGCCGCCCGGCCGGGTCTTGGGTTCGAACAGCGTGCCGGCCCAGAACCGGCCGAGCGGGTCGGCCTTGCCGTCGTTGAAGCGCGTCGTCGAAGGATCGTGCTCCGGGCGATGCAGCAGCGACAACTCGCCGCCCCATTCGCGCGCACGATAGAAACCGTCGCGCAGCGCGATCACCCAACCCCCACTGCGGGCCGGCGCGAAGCAGCCGGGCTCCTGCGGCATCGGCCAGCTCTCGGCGCCGGACCCGTCGGCCTGCACCCGCCGCAGCAGCCGGCCCGCGATGTCGGCCCAGTAGAGCCGACGCTCGCGGGGATCCCAGAACGGCGATTCGCCGAGCTGGTCGGGTTGCGAAAGCACGCTGCGCCAGGCGCGGTTCGGGTCCGTTGCGGCCATGGCCCGATTGTGCGGTCCGCCCCACGCTCGCGGCTGAAGCCAGTACCATGGCCCGAAGCCCCAAGCCATGACCTCATCCGTAACGTCCGCCCAGAACAGCTTGATGCTGGTCGAGTCCGCGCGCTATGCCCTGCTGCGCCGGCTCGCGTTCTCCATCCGCCACCAGATGGTGGCCCACCTGCAGCCCATCGGCATGGTGACCGAGCTGCTGGAGCGCCGCCTGCGCGCGCCCTCGCCCGACCTGGTGCAGGTGCACGACAGCGTGGCCAAGATCAACGGGCTGTCGAAGGCGGCGGCCCAGGACACGCTCGACGTGATCACCTGGATGGCGCCCGAGCCCGGCGCCACCGCGCCGATGGACGAGGTGGTCAAGGACACGGTGACGCTGCTGCGCGGCAACTTCAGCTTCCGCGGCTTCTCGCTGCGGGGCGACGTGCAGGAGCAGCCGCAGCCGGTCGGCCGCGCCGCCGCCCGCATGCTGCTGCCCGCGGCGCTGCTGGCGCTGACCGACACGCTCCAGGGTCCCGCGGAAGTGGTGATCGAGAGCCGGCTCGGCGAGGACGCCGTGGTCGTCGACCTCACGGTGCGGCCTACCGAGGCCGACGGCACGTTCGAGAACCAGCTCTCCTACCGCGCCATCCAGTGGCACGAAGTGAAGGCGCTGGCCGGCGCCGAGGATGTCGAGCTCTCGCACTCCGAAGATCGCGCGACGCTGACGTTTCCGGTCCTGGAATAAAAAAGGGCTCGCCGAAGCGGGCCCAACATCCAAAGGGGAACTTGCTTTTTCCGGGATCTCTCTTGATCAGCGGTTGTAGGCCGTCTCGCCGTGCGACGAGATGTCCAGGCCTTCGCGCTCTTCCTCTTCGCTGACCCGCAGGCCGAGCGTGAGGTCGACGAGCTTGTAGGCGATGAAGGCGACCACGGCGGACCAGACGATCGTGAAGATCACGCTCTTGAACTGGACCCACACCTGGCCGGCGATCGTGAAGGTGTCGGGCGTCAGGCCGCCGGTGCCGCCCAGGCTCTGGGAGGCGAACACGCCGGTCAGCAGCGCGCCCAGGATGCCGCCCACGCCGTGGACGCCGAACACGTCGAACGAGTCGTCGGCACCCAGCATGCGCTTGAGCCCGCCCACGCCCCACAGGCACACCAGGCCGGCCAGCAGGCCGATGACGATGGAGCCCATCGGGCCGACGAAGCCGGCGGCCGGGGTCACCGCCACCAGGCCGGCGACGGCGCCGGACGCGGCGCCCAGCATCGAGCCCTTGCCCTTGTGCAGCGCTTCACCGGTGATCCACGACAGCGTGGCGGCGGCGGTGGCCAGCACCGTGTTGATGAACGCCAGGCCGGCGGAGGCGTTGGCGGCGCCCGCGGAACCCGCGTTGAAGCCGAACCAGCCCACCCACAGCAGCGAGGCGCCCACCATGGTCAGCGTCAGCGAGTGCGGCATGAACGCTTCCTTGCCGAAGCCGATGCGCTTGCCGAGCACGTAGGCGCCCACCAGGCCCGCCACGCCGGCGTTGATGTGCACCACGGTGCCGCCCGCGAAGTCGAGCGCGCCGTCCTGCGCCAGCAGGCCGCCGCCCCACACGATGTGGGCCATCGGCACGTAGGAGAACGTGAACCACAGGGCCGAGAACAGCAGCACCGCGCCGAACTTGATGCGCTCGGCGAAGGCGCCGACGATCAGCGCCACGGTGATGGCCGCGAACGTGCCCTGGAAGGCGACGAAGACGTACTCGGGGATGGTCGTGAGCGCGCCGAAGGTTTCGGCGTTCACGCCCTTGAGGAACATCTTGTCGAGGCTTCCGAAGAACTTGCCCTCGCCCGCGAACGCCAGGCTGTAGCCGTAGATGGCCCACAGCAGGCTGCACAGCGAGAACACCACGAACACCTGCATCAGCACCGAGAGCATGTTCTTGGAGCGGGTCAGGCCGCCGTAGAACAGCGCGAGGCCGGGGATGGTCATCAGGATGACCAGCATGGTGGAAGTCAGCATCCAGGCGGTGTCGCCCGAGTCGATCTTCGGTGCCGCTTCGGCCGCGGCGGCGGGGGCGGCTTCGGCCGCGGCCGCGGGGGCTGCGGCAGCCGGCGCCGCGG
>JAEWBU010000346.1 GCA_023390985.1 Pseudomonadota bacterium | reverse complement strand
CCGGCCGACGACCTGCTGCGCAAGTGCGTGGCCTGGACCTGGCGGGTGAAGCTGTCGCTGTCGATCGAGCGCGACCTGTTCGCCCGCCTGCGCGAAGAGGCCGAGAAGGTCGCGATCAAGGTCTTCGCCGACAACCTGCGCGACCTGCTGCTGGCCGCGCCGGCCGGCCCCAAGGTCGTGATGGGCCTGGACCCCGGCATCCGCACGGGCGTGAAGGTCGCGGTGGTCGATGCCACCGGCAAGCTGGTGGAAACCGCCACTGTGTATCCGCACGAGCCGCGCCGCGACTGGGACGGCTCGCTGCACACCCTGGAGCGCCTGTGCCGCAAGCACGGCGTGAACCTGGTCGCCATCGGCAACGGCACCGCCAGCCGCGAGACCGACAAGCTCGCCGCCGACCTGGGCAAGCGCTTCGAAGGCCTGCAGCGGGTGGTGGTCAGCGAGGCCGGCGCCTCGGTGTATTCCGCCAGCGAGTTCGCCTCGCAGGAGATGCCCGACGTGGACGTCAGCCTGCGCGGCGCCGCCAGCATCGCGCGCCGCCTGCAAGACCCGCTGGCCGAGCTGGTGAAGATCGATCCCAAGTCGATCGGCGTGGGCCAGTACCAGCACGACGTCAACCAGACCGAGCTGGCGCGCACGCTGGACGCGGTGGTCGAGGACTGCGTGAACTCGGTGGGCGTGGACCTGAACACCGCCAGCGTGCCGCTGCTCACCCGCGTGTCGGGCCTGAGCTCCGCGGTGGCCAAGTCGGTGGTGCGCTGGCGCGAGGCCAACGGCGCGTTCAAGAGCCGCAAGCAGCTGCTGGACGTCAGCGGCCTGGGCGCCAAGACCTTCGAGCAGAGCGCGGGCTTCCTGCGCATCCGCGACGGCGAGAACCCGCTGGACATGACGGGCGTTCACCCGGAAACCTATCCGGTGGTCGAGAAGATGATGGCCACCACCGGCAAGCCGGTGGCCGAGCTGATGGGCCGCGCCGAGATGCTCAAGACGCTCAAGCCGGAGCTGTTCGCCAACGAGAAGTTCGGCGTGATCACGGTGAAGGACATCCTGACCGAGCTGGAAAAGCCCGGCCGCGATCCGCGCCCCGACTTCAAGGTGGCGCGCTTCAACGACGGCGTGGAGGACATCGCCGACCTGCGGCCGGACATGGTGCTGGAAGGCACGGTCAGCAACGTGGCGCAGTTCGGCGCCTTCGTCGACCTGGGCGTCCACCAGGACGGCCTGGTGCACGTGAGCCAGCTGTCCAACCGCTTCGTCAACGACGCGCGCGAGATCGTCAAGACCGGCGACATCGTGAAGGTCAAGGTGCTGGAAGTGGACGTGGCGCGCAAGCGCATCAGCCTCACCATGAAGCTCGATGCCAAGGCCGCGCCGCGCCGCGACGGCCCGCGCGACAACCGCTTCGAAGGCGCGAGCCGCGGCCAGCGCGCGCCGAACAATCCGCAGCTGAACACCGCGATGGCGGGCGCCTTCGCCAAGCTGCAGCAGATCCGCAAGTAGGTCGATGGCCCAGCGCGCGCTCCGGATCCACGCGGGCCCGCGCGCGCGCCGCCACATCGAACAGCACGGGCTGGGTCCGCAGGACATCAGCGTGGTGCCCGGGGCGGCCGGCGGTCCGAAGGGGCTGATCCTCGGTCCGCTGGATCGCTTCGTCTTCGGCGAGTGGCTGCCGCGCTCGCAGCAGCCGGTGCACCTGGTCGGCGCTTCGATCGGCGCCTGGCGCATGGCCACGGCCTGCCTGGACGACGCCGTGGCCGCCTTCGAGCGGCTGGAGCGCGACTACATCGCCCAGGACTACGAGCTGGAGCCCGGCCGCAAGACGCCGACGGCGCGGCACGTCAGCCAGCGCTTCTCGGAGAACCTGGCCTCGTTCTACGGCGGCCGCGTGCGGCAGGTGCTGGACCATCCGCGCTACCGGCTGCACATCGTCACGTCGCGCGGGCGGCACCTGCTGTCGCGCGAGCACCGGTTCGGCACGCCCGTGGGCTACCTCGGCGCCTACCTGTGCAACGGCCTGCACCGCCGCGCGCTGTGTGCCTGGCTGGAGCGGGTGGTGTTCTCGAGCGGGCCCGATGCCGAAGCGCTCACCCTACCGTTCGACGAGCAGGACTACACCACGCGCCAGGTGCACCTGACGGAAGCGAACTTCCATCCGGCGCTGCAGGCCAGCTGCTCGATTCCGTTCGTGCTGCAGGCCATCCACGACATCCCCGGCGCGCCGCGCGGCGCGTACTGGGACGGCGGCATCACCGACTACCACCTGCACCTGAACTACGCCGCCGCGCATCCGCGGGGGCTGGTGCTGTATCCGCATTTCCAAAAGGCGGTGGTGCCCGGCTGGCTGGACAAGGCCTGGCGCTGGCGGCATGGCGCCACGCCGTTCCTCGAGAACACGGTGGTGCTCGCGCCCGATCCGGAATGGGTGCGCGGCCTGCCCAACGGCAAGTTGCCGGACCGCACGGACTTCGCCCGCTACGGCACCGACCTAGCGGCGCGCATGAAGGCGTGGAAGGCCGCGACGTCGGCCAGCGCGCAGCTGGCCGAGGAGTTCGCGCGGTGGCTGGAGCGGCCGGACCCGGGGCGCGTGGAGGCGCTCTGATCTCCGTCATCCCCGCGAAGGCGGGGATCCAGAGCGTCCGACTTCAGCGACCGAAGGGAAGCACTGGATTCCCGCCTTCGCGGGAATGACGGAATCCACTCAGAGCGACTCCTCGAGCATCCGCTCGTAGTCCTGCACGCTCGCGATGCGCGGGTTGGTCTTGTGGCAGTGGTCCGCCAGCGCGCCTTCGATGATCTTGCCGAACCAGTCGCGCTGGACGCCCATCTCGGCCAGGCCGGTGGGCAGGCCCAGGCGGGCGTTCATGTCGCGGATGGCATCGGGGATGTCGCCCGCGGACTTCAAGCCCATGGCGTGGGCCATGCGCTCCAGGCGCCTTTCCTTCCGCACGGATTCGGCCTGGGCGTTGAAGCGCACCACCGCCGGCAGGAACATGGCGTTCAACGTGCCGTGGTGCAGCCGCGGATCGACGCCGCCCAGGCTGTGGCTGAGCGAATGCACGCAGCCCAGGCCTTTCTGGAACGCCATCGCGCCCTGCATGGACGCGCTCATCAGCTGGGAGCGTGCCTCGCGGTCCGAACCGTCGCGCGTGGCACGCTCGATGTTGGCCCAGCCGCGCTCCAGGCCGTCCAGCGCGATGCCGTCGGCCGGCGGGTTGAAGGCCGCCGACATGAAGGTCTCCATGCAGTGCGCGATGGCGTCCATGCCGGTGGCGGCGGTCAGCTTGGGCGGCAGGCCCAGCGTGAGCTCGGGGTCGCAGATCGCGGTGCGCGGCACGATGTGCCAGGAGTGGAAACCGAGCTTGCGGTGGTCGTCCACGATGATGATCGCGCCGCGCGCCACCTCGCTGCCTGTGCCGCTGGTGGTGGGCACGGCGATCAGCGGCGCCACCTTGTCGGTGATGCGCGGCGAGCCGCCTTCGATGGTGGCGTAGTGGGTGAGGGGGCCTTCGTGCGTGGCGGCGATCGCCACGCCCTTGGCGCAATCGATGGCGGAGCCGCCGCCGACGGCGATCAGGCCGTCGCACTGCTGGTCCTTGTAGATCTTCACGGCGGCGCGCACGGCCGCTTCCGTCGGGTTGGACGGCGTCTGGTCGAACACCGCGCAGGGCAGCGGCCCCAGCGCATCCAGCGCCTTCTGCAGCACGCCCGCGGCCTTGACGCCGGGGTCGGTGACGATCAGCGGGCGCGTGATGCCCACGCGCTTGCATTCGTCCTGCAGCAGGCGCACCGCGCCGAAGTCGAACTGGATCTGGGTCACGTAGTTGATGAAGGCCATGGCAGCGTCCGCTCTAAGATGCCGTCCGACTTTATCCGAGCCACCGCAACCCTCCAGCGTGACCCACCTCCCGGAATTCCCGGAGTTGACTCCGAAGATGCGCTCCGTCCTCGAGCGCATGGCGCGGGTGCGGCGCAAGTCCATGCACGAGCTGTCGCCGCGGGAGGCGAGGGCCGCCTACGAGGCTTCAGCCGAGGTGCTGGAGCTGCCGCGCCGTCCGCTGCCCCGTATCGAAGACCTGCAGGTGCCCGCCGACGACGGCACGCCGCTGCCCGCGCGGCTCTACTCATCCGGCGATCGCGCGCCCGGCGTTTTGCTCTACCTGCACGGCGGCGGCTTCACCGTCGGCAGCGTGGACACGCACGACATCCTCTGCCGCGAGCTGGCCGCGCTGTCGGGCTGGTCCGTGCTCTCGCTGGGCTACCGGCTCGCGCCCGAGCACCGCTTCCCGGTCGCCGTGGAGGATGCCTGGGCGGGACTGCGCTGGCTCTCGGCGCAGCGGTCCTCACTCGGCCTGTCCGGCGCGCAGGTCGCCGTCGGCGGCGACAGCGCAGGCGGCACGCTCGCCACGGTGAGCGCGATCCGCGCCCGCGACTCGGGCCTTCCGCTGGCCTTGCAGCTGCTCTTCTATCCCGGCGCCGCGGCCCGGCAGGACAGCGACTCGCACCGCCGCTACGGCCACGGGCTGGTGCTGGAGGCGGCACACATCGACTACTTCTTCGGGCAGTACATCGATGCGGCCGACCGCGACGACTGGCGCTTCGCCCCGCTCCACGCGCCCGACCTCGAAGGCGTCTCGCGGGCCTGGATCGGCCTGGCCGAATG
>JAEWBU010000332.1 GCA_023390985.1 Pseudomonadota bacterium | reverse complement strand
ACGGGCGATCCATGTCCAGCGGGTCGCCGCCCTGCGCGACATGCTCGCTGTCGCATAAACCGCGCCATCGGTCAGCAGGGTGGTTCAACCCGCTCAACTCGAGTTTGGCGCGAGATCTGACGGAACCTCCCATCCAATCCCTTGGCAAGCAGCGGCATGGCACCGGTTGGTTTGACAATCTCCGGTTATCGCCATAACGCACCGTGATCGTGCCGGACAAGTGTTCATGGGGGCAACGCTGGACATTGCGCGGCGTTCGTGTCCACGGCCGCGACGACCAATCAGGTTTGCAGACGTGCCACGTTTTCCAGGTCATGCTTGCGTTGCCTTACCCGTCGCTCGTAGCTGGCCTGGTTCTTGGTGGCGACCAAGCGGTAGGGGCGTCCCCGCCGATCGGTGGTCACATCGACATCGCTCCGTGCCCGCTGGATCGTTCCCTCGACATGGCTGCGCAGTGGTTCGGCGGCTTTGAACACCCAAACCTTCTGGGTGGGTTCCTCGAGGAAATCGTCGAGGTCGCGACAATGCGGGCATGAACAGACGCGCGCTGCCTTCCGCCGCCAGTCCTGTGGTGCCTCGAGGGGCTCAGCGATGCGGGCGCGCAGGTGAGTGAGGCATGCGTCACGCAGCCGTTCGACCGCCGCCATGCCTCGGGTTGCGGGCGCGGCGACGAGTTTTATCACGGCCGGAACGAGCACCCTGTCGACATGGTACGTTGCCGGACACGCTAGCAAATACGCGCCTGCGCGCGCGGCCAACGCGGAGTCGATCGCCCCGAGTGCGGTGAGGAGATCGACGACAAAGCCCGGCGACACAGGGATCACGCCGCCTGACCAGAGATCGCGCGGCACCGCGCGGGCCGGATCGCCGGGCAGGGCGTCGACCAGGATTGTAGCAACATCGATCAGGCCGGCTTGCCGCTCCGGCGGCCACGCGGTGGCGGCACGGGCCAACAGCGCGCCGCAGGCGTCCAGCGATGTGCCGGCTCTTGCGGCGATGAGGCGTGCAATGAGAGCGTTGGCCCGCTTGGGCGCCAGTACACCGGCGGCGCCGATGATGGCGTCGGCGTCCTCCTTGCTGAAGCCACCGCGAGCGGCGAGCCCTTCGAGGGCTGCGGCGATCCGTGGCGCGTCGGCGAGCCGGCTCAGCAGGCCCAGCATGCGCGCGGTGTCGCTCGGTGCTCGCCCATGCCCTGGCCAGTCGCGGCCCGCCCAGCGCGCCAGCATGTGCTTGGACAACTCGTGCGCCTGCTGCCACAGCGGGGAGCGGCGGTCGCCCCCGGCGGCCTCCCAGCGCGCAGTCAGGGTCTCCAAATAGGGCAGGGTGGTGGCCAGGCCGGCTTGGCTCAACACGGCGAGAAACCCGGTGCGCGGCCACAGCACCAGGGCCGCTCGGCGGTAGGTGCGCTCGAAGGAAGCGCCTTCGTTGCCGGTCGCCTCCAGAAAGTGCTCCTCATCCGGCTCGAGGTCATCCAGGGCACCAGGCGGCGCGACGTCCTCATCCTCGACCGGAATGTCCCCGAGCGGCGTGGGCGTGCCGTCGAGCGACCGCCAATTGGTGAGAACCGCCGAGCGCTCGCTGACCTCGATGACCTCGAACTCGTCCTCGTCCGGCTCCGACCAACGGCGACGGTACGACCCCGCGTACTCGGCGGGGCCGCTCTCCTCAATCACCACCAGGGCCAGGTTGAGGTCGCAGTCGGCCTGCTGTGCCGCCGCGGCGAGCACGCCCGCCACCGCCGCATCAGCCCCCTTCAACGCCGCAAACCCGAGTTCGGCCAACGTGTAGGCATGCTCCAGCGGATAGATCAATTTTTCGGGCGCCTCATCCTCAGGCCCTCGCCTGGCCCTTGCCCAGCCTTTGAGGAGTGCCGCGGCGCGCGCCGTTTCGCGATCGTGGTCCGGGGGCATGGGGAGCGGTCCCCGCCACGGGCGCAGCAAGTTGTAGACCAGTACCAGCCGGTGGCCGGCGGCGACGGGCCGGACCTCGTGGGGACAGTCGGCGTAGAAGGCGGCAAACGTCACCTCCGATGGCTCCTCACTGCTCAGGTCAACCTGGACCTCGCGCTCCTTGTGCCGCACGATGAGTTCGCCGCCACTGGAAAAGGACGGCAAGGCGATCACCAGCGTGGCGAACATGCCGGGAGCCTTTTCTGTGTCGCGGTGGCTGACGAAGAAATCGCCCGGGCCGTAGAGCAGCAGCTTGTAGAGGTCCGCGGAAACCGGTTCGCTCACGCCCAGCCCCGCGGCCACACGCGCCAGGATGCCATCCAGCGTTTGTTGCCAATGGCGGCCCCGGATATGGACGCGATTGGCGGCGATCTGCCAGGTCCGCCGCGTCGTTGCATCGATTATGGTCTCCGGACCGCGGCCATAAGGTGCGCGTTCGGCCACGCCAACGAGTTGTTCCGCCTGGACCGGCAGAAGTGGCAAGGCGATGGGACCAACGCCGTCGACCTCGATCAGGGGCGCCAGCAGCTCGGTGGTGCCGGAGGCGACAAAGTCCCCGGGCCGGCGAACCGTGCTCAACAGCGCGGCGAGGTCAACGGTGAGAGAAGGCATAAAGGACCCCTGCTCCAGCGAGGCGCTTACCCGGGTGATATGATCCCAATCCGCTGTCCTTGGACAATCGCCCATTCGGTGGTGCGCGGACGTAGGGCCATCGGCGCGCTGACAAAGGCGACGCTCAATGCGGCGGTCTTGACTCAGCCACCGTCGCGGAGGAGCTCCCAAAACTTGGCCTTGCGGCCGTGCTCCTTGCGCAGGCGGGCCATGAAGGCGTCGTGGCTCTCGATGCCGGCGTCCTCCGGCAGCTGGCCGGCCAGGCTCTCGCAATGGCGCACATCACGCACGGCGTAGCCGTACTGGCTGGCGCTGGCGCGGCCGAGGATGCTCGCGATCATGCGCCGGTAGAGCAGGGTGGCCGCGACCGGGTGCTTGCCGGCGAGCGCTTCGGCGGCGGCCGGCAGCGTGCGGTAGTCGCGGCCGTCGAACTCCTCCAGCCGCTCGCGGACCAGCTGCGCGGCACCGTGCAGGTCGCGCCAGGCGACGAAGAAGGTCAGGGCCCGGTGCGGGTCGGGAAATCGGCGGGCGATCTCCTTGGCCTTTTCCTCGGCCTCGAAATCCTCGAAGTCGGGCAGGCGCTTGAGGCAATCGCGCAGGTGGTCGGCGTCGAGCGTTTCGGTGAAGCTGGTCCAGCGGAGCCGCTGCGTCTCGTCCTTGCGGCCGAGGGCATCGAGGGCGGCGACGCGCAGGTCGGTCGCCTCGTCCTTCGGCCAGCCGCCAAAATACAGCAGCTCCTCGAGGTCCGGGTTGCGGCGGCGGTCGGGGACGCGGTCAAGCCACGCGAGCGCGTCGTGCGCCCGCCCCGCCTTGAGCAGGCGCTTGGCCACCGCGACTGCATCCCCGACCCCGCTGCCCTGCGCCTGGACCGCGGCAATGAAGCCGTCGACGTCGTCCTCCACGTCCGCCAGCTCGGCCAACGCTTGCGCCAGCGTGAAGCGCCGGTCGTCAAAGCCCCGGTCTTTGCCGCGCGCCTTTGGCGCCGCACCGAGGGCGTCCTGGAGCATGGCCTTCAGCCGTGCCCGCCCGTCCGCTCCCAAGGCTGAGCCCAGGGCGGCGACGACGCCGTCTTTCACGCCGTACTCGTTGGACCGGAGCAGAGCCAGGGCAAGGCGGGCCAGCGCCTCCGGGTCGACCGCCGAAACCTGGGCCCACAGGCGCCCGAGGTCCTCGACCGCACGGCGGAACACCGCCGCCACCGTGCCGGCGCTGTCGTCGACGCGCTCGTACAACGTGTCGGAGAGGTTGAGGAAGTCCACCATGCGCTCCGCCGCCGCGCGGGCGTCGAGCGGCGCGAGTGTGGCGGCGATGGTGGTGCGCAGGTTTTCGAGCTCCTGGACCAGGGGCTTGCGCTTCTCCCACGCGATGAAGCTCTTGGAGCGGGCGATGGTGCGCAGGCGCTTATCGATCGCGGCGACCAGCTTGGTCGGGCTCTCCCCCGCGGCTAGGGCCAGCTTGGCGGCCTTGCGCACGACCGGGTCGGCGGCGGCCAACTCGGCAAGCAGGTCGGCGAGCCGCTTCGCTCCGAGCGCCTCCAGCTTGTCGGCGGTGATCTCCTTCCCCCGTGCCATGGCCTCGTCCTTGTGTGCGGTCACGGCGACGATACTCATTTCCCGGCGGAAAGCCACTCCTGGAGCTTCGACCAGCGCCGCCGGCCCAGCACCCCGGACGCGGACCAGCGCCGTGCGCGCTGTCATGGTGGCGCTGTCGCCCTGACCAGCTATCCCAGATTAGCGGTCCCGCGGCTCCGTCGTCCGGAAGGTCCACAGGCGGTGCATCAGGAGATTGCAGGGCGGCAGCACGGCGAGCGAGATCGCGATGCCAGCCGTGTAGGGCAGGCCCGTCCACAGCGTCGCCCGCATGATCGCGAGGTTCAACAGCAGGGCGAGGACTCGCACCACGGTGAAGCGGACGAGCGTCGCGGCGCGCAGCGGCGCCCGGAAGGACCAGCGGCTGTTCGCCAGCCACGCCACCAGAGTGCCGGCTACAACTGGCACTTCCCCGATTCAGTGGACACCTCTGTTAAGCTCCCGTTGGGAGCGGAGAGGTGAATGATGACCAAGGGACGGCGCTTCTTCACGGACGAGTTCAAACAGGAAGCGGTCGCGCTGCTGGAAA
>JAEWBU010000256.1 GCA_023390985.1 Pseudomonadota bacterium | reverse complement strand
ACGCGCGCGTGCTCTCCGGCGGCCAGCAGCAGCGCCTGGCCCTCGCGCGCGCGTGGGCGCTGCAGCCGCGCGTGCTGCTGCTCGACGAACCCACCGCCAGCCTGGACCCGCACGCCAAGCGCGAGGTCGAGGCGCTGATGGCCGAGTTCGCGCTGGCCGGCATGACGATGGTTTTCGCCAGCCACAACCTGGGCCAGGTCAAGCGCCTGGCCACCCGTGTAATCTACCTGGAGCAGGGCCGCGTGCTGGCCGACGCGCCGGTGGACCAGTTCTTCGACCGCGTGCGGCTGCCCGTGCTGTCGCGAGAGGCCGACCTGTTCGTCAAAGGGGAAATCGCATGATCCGCTTCACCCGCCGCGCGTTGGCGGTGCTCGCGCTCGCCGCGCTGGCCGGCGCCGCTGCCGCTCAGACCATTACCATGGCCTCGACCACGTCCACCGAACAATCGGGCCTGTTCGGCCACCTGCTGCCGGAGTTCAAGAAGGCCAGCGGGATCGACATCAAGGTGGTCGCGGTGGGCACCGGCCAGGCCATCGACATGGCGCGCCGCGGCGACGCCGACGTGCTGTTCGTGCACGACCAGCCGGCCGAGGAGAAGTTCGTCGCCGAAGGCTTCGCGCCGCGCCGCTACCCGGTCATGTACAACGACTTCGTGCTGGTCGGCCCGAAGAACGATCCCGCCGGCACCCGGGGCAAGGACATCGTCGAAGGCCTGAAGAAGCTGGCCGCGGCCCATGCGCCCTTCGTCTCGCGCGGCGACAAGAGCGGCACGCACGCGGCCGAGCTGCGCTACTGGAACCAGGCGGGCCTGGCCAACGCCAAGGGCGCCGGCTACAGGGAATGCGGCTGCGGCATGGGCCCGGCGCTGAACATCGCCTCGTCGTCGAATGCCTATGCGCTCACCGATCGCGGCACCTGGCTGTCGTTCAGGAACCGCGGCGACCTGGCCGTGCTGGTGGAAGGCGACAAGCGCCTCTTCAACCAGTACGGCGTGATGGCGGTGAGCCCGGCCAGGCATCCGCACGTGAAGAACGCCGAAGCGCAGAAGTTCGTCGACTGGGTCGTCTCGCCGGCCGGCCAGCAGGCGATCGCGGCGTACAAGGTGGGTGGGGAGCAGCTGTTCTTTCCGAACGCGGACGGGAAGTAGACACCGGATTCCGTTATCCCCTCGAAGGCGGGGATCCAGTGCTTTCCTGCAGCTTCGAACCCGGAAGCCCTGGATTCCCGCCTCCGCGGGAATGACGGCAGGCAGCCCTCAGCGCACCAACCCCACCGACTTCACCTGCGCGAACACCCGCGTTCCCGCCGCCAGCCCCAGCGAATCGGCCGCGCGCGCCGTGATGCGCGCCAGCAGCCGATGCCCGCCGCAATCGAGCGCCACCAGCGCCTGTGACGGATGCGGTCCTGCCTGCAGGCCCACGACCGTGCAGCCCAGCACGTTCTGGACGCTGGCCGTGCCGGGCACCGGCGCCTCCAGGGCCAGGCTCACTTCGCGTGCGAGTACGCGCACACGTACGCGCTCGCCTTCGCGCAGGCCGTCGTCGCGCAGCCAGAGCGAGCCGCCGCTGATGTCGACGCGCGCCAGGTGCCAGGCCGCGTCGATCTGCGCGATGACGCCCTGCAGCACCGCGCCGGCGTCCTCGTCGCGCGCGAGCGGCAGGTCCAGGCGCGCGAGGGTCTCGGCCGGCGGGCCGCTGGCGACGACGCGGCCCCCGTCCATCAGCACCACGGTGTCCGCCAGCCGCGCCATCTCGTCGGCCGAGTGCGTGACGTACAGCATGGGAATGCCGAGGCCGTCGCGCAGGTGCTCCAGCCAGGGCAGCAGTTCGCGCCGGCGCGCGGGATCGAGCGAGGCCAGCGGCTCGTCGAGCAGCAGCAGCTCGGGCTGGGTGGCGAGGGCGCGCGCGATGGCGACGCGCTGGCGTTCGCCGCCGGAGAGGTCGGTGGTCGAGCGCTGCAGCAGTCCGCCTATGCCCAGCAGCTCCACCGCGCGGTCCAGCGAGATGGCGTTCGCGCCGCGCGCGCGGCGCTGCGCGTAATGCAGGTTGCCCGCCACGCTGAGGTGCGGGAACAGGCTCGGTTCCTGGAAGACGTAGCCGAGCGGCCGGCGCGCGGTCGGCAGGAATTCGCCGAGCGCGTCGTCCTGCCACGTGCGCCCCGAAACGCGGACTTCGCCGCGCGCGCGCTCGAGGCCCGCCACGCAGCGCAGCACCGTGGTCTTGCCGGAGCCGGACGGCCCGAACAGCACGGTGATGCCACGCGGCGGCAGCGCGAGGTCCATGTCCAGCGTGAACGCGGGCCGCCGCAGTGAAAGGCGGATGCGGTTCTCGGCACTCATGGCATCACCCGCGCCGTGCGCCGCGTGAACAGCGAAAGCCCCAGCAGCACCAGGAACGAGAACGCCAGCATTCCGCCCGAGAGCCAGTGCGCCTGCGTGTACGCGAGCGACTCGACGTGGCCGTAGATCTGCGTGGACACCACGCGCGTCTGCTGCGGGATGTTGCCGCCGATCATCAGCACCACGCCGAACTCGCCCACGGTGTGCGCGAAGCTGAGGATCGCGGCCGTGATGAAGCCGGGCCGCGCGAGCGGGAGGGCCACGGTGAAGAAGGCGTCGAGCGGGCTCGCTCGCAAGGTCGCGGCCACTTCCATCGGCCGCCGGCCGACGGCCTCGAACGCATGCTGCAGCGGTTGCACCGCGAACGGGAGCGAGTAGATCACCGAAGCCACGAGCAGCCCGCCGAAGGTGAACGGCAGCAGGCCCAGGCCAAGCGCCTGCGTCAGCTGCCCGCCCCAGCCCTGCGGCCCGAACACCACCAGCAGGTAGAAGCCGAGCACCGTCGGCGGCAGGACCAGGGGCAGCGCCACGATCGCGCCGACCAGCGCGGCCCAGCGCCCGCGCGCCTGCGCCAGCCACCAGGCCAGCGGCGTGGCGAGCACCAGCAGCACGGCGGTGGTCGCGCTCGCCAGTTTGAACGTCAGCCAGATGGCGCCGAGGTCTTCGCGCGTGATCGGCATGGGCTACAGCTCGTAGCCGTGCGCGCGGATGATGGCGCGCGCGGGCTCGCTGCGCAGGAATGCCATCAGCGCCGCGGCCGCGGGGTTATCCTTGCCGGCGCCCAGCACGACGGCGTCCTGCCTGATCGGCGCGTGCAGCTCCGACGGCACCCGCCAGGCCGAGCCCTTCTCGATCCGGCCATCGACCATCACCTGCGAGAGCGCGACAAATCCCATCCGCGCATTGCCGGTCAGCACGAACTGGTAGGCCTGCGAGATGTTCTCGCCCTGCACGATGCGAGGCTGCAGCGCCTGCGCGACGCCGAGCCGGCCCATCGTTTCCAGCGCCGCGGCACCGTAGGGCGCGAGCCGCGGATCGGCGATAGCGATCTTCTCCGTGCCGGGCTTCTTCAGCACCTCGCCGCGATCGTCCACCACCCCCGGACTGGCGCTCCACAGCACCAGCCGGCCGGTGGCATAGGTGAAGCGCGATCCGGCCACCGCCAGGCCCTCCTTCTCCAGCTTCGCGGGCGTCTCGTCGTCGGCCGCCAGCAGCACCTGGAAGGGCGCGCCGTTCTTCACCTGGGCGTAGAAGCGCCCGGTGGACCCGAAGGCCAGCGTGGCCTTGTGACCGCTCGCCTGCTCGAAGGCGGCGGCGAGCTTCTGCATGGGGACGGTGAAGTTGGCGGCCACGGCGATGCTGACTTCGGCCGCGTGGGCCGCGCCGTTCAGGAGAATGGCGCCCAGGAGGAGGGCGGCGGATCGCATTGCGCTATTCATGCATGGAATAGCGAAGAGTGTACGGCGCCGTGTTTGACGCCACAATCGCAGGCCATGCCGCGCGCCCGACTCCACCTCGACCAGGCCCTGGGCCACGCCGCCACCGACAAGCGGCTGGAGATCCTGCGCCGGGTCGGCGAATGCGGCTCGATCTCGCAGGCCGCGCGCGAAGCCGGCGTGAGCTACAAGGCCGCCTGGCAGGCGCTGGACATGCTGTCCAACCTCGCCGGCCTGCCGCTGGTGGAGCGCGCGGTCGGCGGCGCGGGCGGTGGCGGTGCGCGACTGACGCCGGCGGGCGAGCAGTTGCTGCGCGCCGGTGCCGCGATGGCGCGGACGCGGGAGAAGGTGCTGGGCGGGCTGGGCGGACTCGCGCTGCGCACCAGCATGCGCAACCAGTGGCCTGCCACCGTGGCCCGGCTGGAAACCAGCGGGCCTCTGGTGCGCGTGCTGCTGGCCCTGGCGGGCGGCGGCACGCTGGCCGCGCGCATCACGGCCGAGAGCGCGGAGCTGCTCGAACTGGCGGCGGACCTTCCGGTGCTGGCGCTGTGCAAGGCGACGTCGGTGACGGTCGCGCGTCCGGGCGCGCGAAAGGCCGCCGGTGCAATCACCTCGAAGGCCGCGCGGCCCGCGTCGCCCGTGGCGACGCGGGCGACGAGGTGTCAGTGCAGTTGCCCGGTGGACTGGCGATGGTGGGGTTCGCCTCGGCCCGCAGTGGCCTGCGCGCGGGGAGTGCGGTGACGGTGAAGGTGGATGAGTCGGCGGTGGTGATCGCGCTCGGCGATTGAATCGTCATCCCCGCGGAGGCGGGGATCCAGTGCTTCCCCTTGGCGGCCGGGAGTCGGGAGCTCTGGATTCCCGCCTTCGCGGGAATGACGGCAATCAGCGCCCCCGCTGCCCGAGCTTGCGGTACACCGTCGCCCGGCTGATCCCCAGCCGACGTGCCGCCGCCATCACATTGCCGCGCGCGTCCTGCACGGCCTGGCGGATGAGCTCGCTCTCCAGGTCCTTGAGCGGCAGGCGCGAATCCGTCGCGGCGGGACGCGGCACCTGCGCGTGGCCGGGCATCTGCGGCAGCACCTGCAGCGTCAAGCCCGACCACAGCGGCACCTCGAGCGCCGAACCGTCCTTGCGCGCGAGGTCGAAGAAGGCTTCCCACGGCGTGGCGAACAGCTCGCTGCAATGCGCCGCGCCGGCCACCAGCACGCCCAGCATCTGGCGCGCGCCGGGATTGACGCCGACGATGGCGCCGTCGCGGTCCAGGCAGAGCAGGCCGTCGTCGTCGCCGAAGTCGCGGCCCGGCCAGTTCAGGCGCAGCAGCAGCGCATGCGGCCGTGCGAGCGCCAGCGCGTTCTCGATGCCGCGCGCCGACTGCACGACCAGGTGCTTGAGCTCCGGCCGCTCGGCGGCGTCGATGCCGGTGAGGTCGAGCATGCCCACCGTGCGGCCGTCCGGCCCGATAAGGGGCGCGCCCGCGCAGCTGTAGCAGCTGGTGTCCTCGTAGAAGTGCTCGCCGCGGTGCAGCCAGACCGGCTGCAGCTCGATGAGCGCCGCGCAGATCGACGTCGTGCCCACCGCGCGCTCGGACAGGTCCACCCCGACGCGCGTGATGAGGTCGGCGCGGCGGTCGCTGCGATCGATGGCGCCGTCCACGCCGATGACGGTGCCCTGCTCATCGGTGAGCACCGCGAAATAGCGGCTGCCGGCGATCGCGCGCGACAGCCTCGACATCACCGGCCGCGCGGCCTGCAGCAGTTCGTGGCCCGCTTCCTCGGCGCGCCGCATGGCCTGCGCGGGCAGCAGGTCGAAGCCGACGCGCTGGTCGGGACGCTGGCCCTGCGCGAGGCAGCGGCGCCAGGAGCGCTCGATCCAGCTGCGCTCGAACCAGCGGTCCACCAGCACATCCGTGGCCGAGCGGCCTTCGAACATCACCGCGCGGCGCGCGCGCTCGATGTCCTGCAGGCGGGTTGCGTCCTTGATGAGCACGACGGTGGTCTCCGTGGGGTTTGCCGGGCGCGGGCGATGATCGCCCTGCCGTTGTTCCATTTTGAGAATTTCCGCGAGCTCCCGCCACCTTCTAGGGTTTCGCCTAGGTAGGGGGGTGGAGGCGGCTCCAAGAATGGCCCGGTCAGGAGTTCCCCCACCCTTGGAGACGAGCATGCAGGTCCAATTGAAAGTCAACGGCAAGGCCGCGAGCCTGGACGTGCCGCCGAACACGCTGCTGGTGACCGCGATCCGCGAGCACCTGCGCCTGACCGGCACCCACGTGGGCTGCGACACCGCGCAGTGCGGCGCCTGCACGGTGCTGGTGGACGGCAAGGCGGTGAAGTCGTGCAACACGCTGGCCGTGCAGCACCCCGGCGCGGAAATCACCACCATCGAGGGCATCGCGGCCGCGGACGGCGCCATGCACCCGATGCAGGCCGCGTTCAAGGACTGCCACGGCCTGCAGTGCGGCTTCTGCACGCCGGGCATGGTGATGAGCGCCATCGACCTGTGCCAGCGCCATCCGCAGGCGTCCGAGGCCGAGATCCGCGAGCAGCTCGAGGGCAACATCTGCCGCTGCACCGGCTACCAGAACATCGTGAAGGCCGTGCAGCAGGGCCGCTCCGCCATGGAGCAGGGCGTCGCCACGGCATCGGCCTGAACCGCTTCGAGGAGACAACACCATGGGTGCATCCGACTTCTCCGGCCTGCCGCACATCGGCGAGGCCCTGCGCCGCAAGGAGGACTACCGCTTCCTCACCGGCAGCGGCCAGTACACCGACGACATCAACCTGCCGAACATGCGCTACGCGGTGTTCGTGCGATCGCCGCATGCGCACGCGACGATCAAGTCCATCGACGCTTCGCGTGCGGAGGGCATGCCGGGCGTGGCGAAGGTGTTCACCGGCAAGGACGTGGAAGGCAAGATGGGCGGCCTGCCGTGCGGCTGGCTGATCACCAGCACCGACGGCACGCCGATGAAGGAGCCGCCGCATCCCATCCTGGCCCAGGGCAAGGTCCGCTACGTCGGCGACCACGTCGCGATGGTCGTGGCCGACACGCTGGCGCAGGCCCGCGACGCCGCGGAGGCGGTGGAGGTCGACTACGACGCGCTGCCCGCCGTGGTGGACGTGCGCGACGCGGCCAAGGCCACGGCCCTGCACGACGCCGCACCCGGCAACCATTGCTACAAGTGGGCGATCGGCGACAAGGCGCAGGTGGATGCCGCGTTCGCGAACGCCGCGCACGTCACCACCCTGGACCTCACCAACAACCGGCTGGTGCCGAACGCGATGGAACCGCGCGCGGCCATCGGCTCGTTCAACCGCGCCACCGACGAGTACACGCTGTACGTGGCCAACCAGAACCCGCACGTGGAGCGTCTGCTGATGACCGCCTTCGTGCTGGGCCTGCCCGAGCACAAGGTGCGCGTGATCGCGCCCGACGTCGGCGGCGGCTTCGGCTCCAAGATCTACCTCTACGCCGAGGACGTGGCGCTGACCTGGGCCGCGAAGCAGCTCAACTGCGCGATCAAGTGGACCTGCGAGCGCAGCGAGGCGTTCCTCTGCGACGCCCACGGCCGCGACCACGTCAGCCGCGCCGAGATGGCGATGGACAAGGACGGCAGGTTCCTCGCGCTGCGCGTGCACACCGACGCCAACCTGGGCGCCTACCTCTCGACCTTCGCGACGGCGGTGCCGACCATCCTGTACGCCACGCTGCTGGCGGGCCAGTACACCACGCCGCTGATCCACGTCGAGGTGGACGCCTGGTTCACCAACACCGCGCCGGTGGACGCCTACCGCGGCGCCGGCCGGCCCGAGGCCACCTACCTGCTCGAGCGGCTGGTGACGCGCTGCGCATGGGAGATGGGCCTGTCACAGGACGAGATCCGCAAGCGCAACTTCATCACCCAGTTCCCGTACCAGACGCCGGTGGCGCTGCAGTACGACACGGGCGACTACAACGCGTGCATGGACAAGGCGAAGTCGCTGGCCGAGGTGGAAGGCTTCGAGGCGCGCCGCACGGCCAGCGAGGCGAAGGGCCTCAAGCGTGGCATCGGCTACAGCAGCTACATCGAGGCCTGCGGCATCGCGCCGTCGAACATCGCGGGTGCGCTGGGCGCGCGGGCCGGGCTGTTCGAATGCGGCGAGATCCGCGTGCATCCGACCGGCAGCGTGACCGTCTTCACCGGCTCGCACAGCCACGGCCAGGGCCACGAGACCACGTTCGCGCAAGTGGTCGCGGCGCGGCTGGGCATTCCGGTGGAGAACGTGGACGTGGTGCACGGCGACACCGGCCGCGTGCCGTTCGGCATGGGCACCTACGGCTCGCGCTCCATCAGCGTGGGCGGCGCGGCCATCATGAAGGCGCTCGACAAGATCGAGGCCAAGGCCAAGAAGATCGCGGCGCACCTCATGGAGGCCAGCGACGCCGACATCGAGTTCTCCAATGGCGAGTTCAAGGTCAAGGGCACCGACAAGAAGATCCCGTTCGGCCAGGTGGCGCTGACGGCCTACGTGCCGCACAACTACCCGCTGGACAAGCTGGAGCCCGGCCTCAACGAGACGGCGTTCTACGACCCCACCAACTTCACCTTCCCGGCCGGCACCTACATCGCCGAGGTGGAGGTGGATCCCACCACCGGCGTGGTGCGGCTGGACCGCTTCACCGCGGTGGACGACTTCGGCACCATCATCAATCCGATGATCGTCGAGGGCCAGGTGCACGGCGGGCTGGCGCAGGGCATCGGCCAGGCGCTGATGGAGAACTGCGTGTACGACCGCGAGAGCGGACAGCTGCTCACCGGCAGCTTCATGGACTACGCCATGCCGCGCGCCGACGACCTTCCGGAGTTCAAGTTGTCGACCGTGTCCACGCCGTGCACCCACAACCCGCTGGGCACCAAGGGCTGCGGCGAAGCCGGCGCCATCGGCTCGCCGCCGGCCGTGATCAACGCGGTGCTCGACGCGCTCAAGGACCTGGGCGTGAAGGAGCTGGACATGCCGGCCAGCCCGCCGCGCGTGTGGCAGGCCATCCAGCAGGCCCGGGCCTGAAACCGACGCAAGGAGACGAGCATGTACGCATTCACCTTCGAACGTCCCACCGCGCTGTCCGACGCCGCCCGGCTGGCCGGTACCGGCGGCAAGCCGCTGGCCGGCGGCCAGACCCTGCTGGCTTCGATGAAGCTGCGGCTGGCCAACCCCGAGCAGCTGGTCGACCTGGGCGCGGTGCGCGAACTCGCCGGCATCCGGCGCGAGGGCGACAACCTGGTTATCGGCGCGATGACCCGCCACGCCGAGGTCGCCGCCAGCGACGAGGTGCGCCGGGCCATCCCCGCGCTGGCCGACCTGGCCGGCCACATCGGCGACCGGCAGGTGCGCGCGCTCGGCACGATCGGCGGTTCGGTGGCCAACAACGATCCGGCGGCCTGCTATCCCAGCGCGGTCCTGGGCCTGGGCGCGACGGTGCAGACGACCAAGCGCAAGATCGCGGCCGACGACTTCTTCACCGGCCTCTTCGCCACGGCGCTGGAGGAGGGCGAACTGATCACCGCGATCTCGTTCCCGATCCCGTCGAAGGCGGCCTACATCAAGTTCAAGCAGCCGGCCTCGCGCTTCGCGCTCATCGGCGTGTTCGTCGCGCAGACGGCCTCGGGCGTGCGCGTGGCGGTCACCGGCGGCGGCAACGGGGTGTTCCGCCACCAGGGCCTGGAGGACGCGCTGTCGCGCAGCTTCACGCCGGCTTCGGCGGGCCTGAAGATCTCCAGCGACGGCCTGTCGAGCGACCTGCACGCCAGCGCCGAGTACCGCGCGCAGCTCATCAGCGTGATGGCGCAGCGAGCGGTCGCGAAGGCGCTGGGCTAATCTCGCGGGATCGTGCCAGCCTCCATCGATGCCCTGATCCAATCGCTCCAGTCGGTCGGCTATTTCGCCGATCGCCGCCTGGCCACCGCGGCTTTCCTCGCGCTGAAGCTGCAACGGCCGCTGCTGCTGGAGGGCGAGCCGGGCGTGGGCAAGACGGAACTGGCCAAGGCGCTGGCCGCGGCGCTGGGGCGCGAGCTGCTGCGCCTTCAGTGCTACGACGGGCTGGAGCAGCGCGAGGCGCTCTACGAATGGAACTACGCGGCGCAGCTGCTGCACCTGCGCGCGGCGGAAGGGCACGGCACGGCCGCGCAAGCGGAGCGCGAGGTCTACCAGGAGAAGTACCTGATCCACCGGCCGCTGCTGCAGGCCCTGCGGGCGCCCGCGCCGGGCGCGGTGCTGCTGGTCGACGAACTCGATCGCGCCGACGAGCCCTTCGAAGCCTTCCTGCTCGAGTACCTGGGCGAGTACCAGGTGAGCATCCCCGAGCTGGGCACGGTGCGCGCGCAGGCCGCGCCGGTGACCATCCTGACCAGCAACCGCACGCGCGAGCTGCACGACGCGCTCAAGCGGCGCTGCCTCTATCACTGGCTCGACTACCCGGACCGCGAGCGCGAACTCGCCATCGTGCGCTCGCGCGTCCCGCAGGCGGGCGAAGCCCTGGCCGACCAGGTGTCGGCCTTCGTCGCGCGCCTGCGCAGCCAGCCCTTCGCCAGCGCCTTCCAGCGCACGCCCGGCATCGCCGAGAGCGTGGAGTGGGCCAAGGCCCTGGTCGCGCTGGACACGCTGGCGCTCGACCCGGAGGTGGTGACCGACACCGCCGGCATCCTGTTCAAGCAGCGCGAGGACGTGGCCGCGCTCACCCGCGACCTGGCCGCCGACCTGCTCAAGCCGGAGGCGGCATGACAACCACCACCGTCATCCCCGCGAAGGCGGGGATCCAGGGCTCCCGGCAGTCCGCTGAAGGCGGACGCACTGGATTCCCGCCTCCGCGGGAATGACGGGAAGGAGCCGCCATGCAGCTCGGCGACGCGCGCACCGGCAAGCTGGCCGACAACATCGCCGGGTTCGGGCGGGCGCTGCGACGCGCCGGCGTGCGGGTGGACAGCGCGCGCATCGCGCTCGCCACCGAGGCCGCGACGCTGGTGGGCCTGGAGCGGCGCGATGACCTGGGCGCCGCGCTGGAGGCGGTGATGGTCGGCCGCGAGCAGGACCGCCTCGTGTTCCGCGAACTCTTCGATGCCTTCTTCCGCGATCCCGGCATGGCGCAGAAGCTCCTGGCGCAGATGCTGCCGCAGGGCGAAGGAAAGGCCGAGCCGGTCAAGCGCCGTCCGCGCGTGCAGGAAGCACTGGCACCGCAGCGCGTGGGCCAGGGCAGCCCGCGCAAGCCCGACCAGGAAGTGCGCTTCGACGCCGCCATGACGGCCAGCGAGCTGCAGCGCCTGCGCCATGCCGACTTCAACGGCCTGTCCGCCGAGGAGTACCGGCTGGTCGAGCGCATCGCGCGCGACGTCGCGCTGCCGGTGCCCACGGTGCCGGCTCGCCGCACGCGCGCCGGCGTACGCGGCAGCCGCCCGCACTGGCCCGGCGCC
>JAEWBU010000238.1 GCA_023390985.1 Pseudomonadota bacterium | reverse complement strand
CGTCCTCGGAGGCGTTCTTGGGCACGCCCAGGACGTCGTAGTAGTCGCGTTTCGTGGCCATGCTTTATTTGAAGGGACGAGGGGCGAGGGGCGAGGGGCTAGGGATCAAGAGGGTTTCTCCCTCGCCCCTCGCCCCTCGTCCCTCGCCCCTGGAGGCGTCAGCCTTTCTTGACTTCCTTGACCTCGGCGTCCACGACGTTGTCGTCGTGACTCGCCGGACCGGCACCGGTGTCCTGCTGCGGCTCGGCGCCGGGGGCGGCGCCGCCGGCCGCCTGCGCGGACTGGGCCGCCTGCATGTCGGCGTACATCTTCTCGCCCAGCTTCTGGCTGGCGGTCATGAGGGCGTTGGTCTTTTCCTCGATCTGCGCCTTGTCCTCGCCCTTGAGCGCCTCTTCGACGTCCTTGAGCGCGGCCTCGATCTTTTCCTTCTCGCCGGCTTCGAGCTTCTCGCCGTACTCGCCCAGGCTCTTGCGCACCGAGTGCACCAGCGCCTCGCCCTGGTTGCGGGCCTGCACCAGCTCGAGCTTCTTCTTGTCCTCGGCGGCGTTCAGCTCGGCGTCCTTCACCATCTTCTGGATCTCCTCCTCGGAGATGCCCGAGTTGGCCTTGATGGTGATCTTGTTCTCCTTGCCGGTCGCCTTGTCCTTGGCGCCCACGTGCAGGATGCCGTTGGCGTCGATGTCGAAGCTGACCTCGATCTGGGGCAGGCCGCGCGGGGCCGGCGGGATGCCTTCCAGGTTGAACTCGCCCAGCAGCTTGTTGCCGGCGGCCATCTCGCGCTCGCCCTGGAACACCTTGATCGTCACGGCCGGCTGGTTGTCGTCGGCGGTGGAGAAGGTCTGGGCGAACTTGGTCGGGATGGTCGTGTTCTTCGCGATCATCTTGGTCATCACGCCGCCCAGGGTCTCGATGCCCAGCGACAGCGGCGTCACGTCCAGCAGCAGCACGTCCTTGCGGTCGCCGCCCAGCACCTGGCCCTGGATGGCCGCGCCCACGGCGACGGCTTCATCGGGGTTGACGTCCTTGCGGGCGTCCTTGCCGAAGAACTCCTTGACCTTCTCCTGCACCTTGGGCATGCGGGTCTGGCCGCCGACCAGGATCACGTCGTGGATGTCGCCCACGCTCACGCCGGCGTCCTTGATGGCCGTGCGGCAGGGCGCGATGGTGCGCTCGATCAGCTCCTCCACCAGGCTCTCCAGCTTGGCGCGGGTGAGCTTCAGGTTCAGGTGCTTGGGACCGCTGGCGTCCGCCGTGATGTACGGCAGGTTGATGTCGGTCTGCGAACTGTTGGACAGCTCGATCTTGGCCTTCTCGGCGGCTTCCTTCAGGCGCTGCAGCGCGAGCACGTCCTTGGACAGGTCGACGCCCTGCTCCTTTTTGAACTCCGCGATGATGTAGTCGATGATCCGCTGGTCGAAGTCCTCGCCGCCCAGGAACGTGTCGCCGTTGGTGGACAGCACCTCGAACTGCTTTTCACCGTCGACGTCGGCGATCTCGATGATCGAGATGTCGAACGTGCCGCCGCCCAGGTCATAGACGGCGATCTTGCGGTCGCCCTTTTCCTGCTTGTCCAGGCCGAACGCCAGCGCGGCTGCGGTCGGCTCGTTGATGATCCGCTTGACTTCCAGGCCCGCGATGCGGCCGGCGTCCTTGGTGGCCTGGCGTTGCGCGTCGTTGAAGTACGCCGGCACCGTGATCACCGCTTCGGTGACCGCTTCGCCGAGGTAGTCCTCGGCGGTCTTCTTCATCTTGCGCAGCACTTCGGCGCTGACCTGCGGGGGCGCCAGCTTCTTGCCGCGCACTTCCACCCAGGCGTCGCCGTTGTCGGCCTTGGTGATCTGGTAAGGCATGAGGTGGATGTCCTTCTGGACTTCCTTTTCCTCAAAGCGGCGGCCGATGAGGCGCTTCACCGCATAAAGCGTGTTCTTCGGGTTGGTGACGGCCTGGCGCTTGGCCGAGGCGCCCACGAGGACCTCGCCGTCCTCCTGGTAGGCCACGATGGAAGGCGTGGTGCGCGCGCCTTCGCTGTTCTCGATGACCTTGGGGGTGTTGCCCTCCATGATGGCCACGCACGAGTTGGTGGTGCCCAGGTCGATGCCGATGATCTTGCCCATGTGTCTATCTCTCCTGTCTTTCGCCGGGGCCGTGCCCCTGATCTCTTGAAGCTAGTTGTGGATAACTCTGATCGTTTTCAAGCCGGCGCTTGTGATCAAGCGGGCGCCGCCACCGTGACGAGGGCGGGCCGCAGCACGCGCTCGGCGATCAGGTAGCCCTTCTGCAGCACCGAGACCACGGTGTTCGCCTCCTGGCCGGTGCCGGGCACCATCGAGATGGCCTGGTGCTGGTGCGGGTCGAACTTCGCGCCCGCGGCCGGGTTGATCTCCACGACCTTGTTGCGCTCCAGCGCGGTCTTGAGCTGGCGCAGGGTGGCTTCGGCGCCTTCGCGGATCTGCTCGGGCGTGGCGTCCTTGATGGCCAGCCCGGCCTCCAGGCTGTCGGCCACCGCCAGCAGGCTCTCGGCGAAGCTCTCGATCGCGAACTTGCGGGCCTTGGCCATCTCGTCCTCGGCGCGGCGGCGGGTGTTCTGCACCTCCGCCTGGGCGCGCAGGAACTGTTCGGTGAGCTCGGCGTTCTTGCTGCGCAGGGTGTCCAGCTCCGACAGCGAAGCGGCGAGGTCCACTTCGTTGGCGGCCGCGGCGGCCTCTTTCTCCTCTGGCGAAACGTCGGCCGGGGCGGGCGCGCCGTCCAGGGTCGGTTCGATCTTGTCGTCTGCGTTCATCTCGGGTTCTGGTGGAAAACGGGTCGATTGCGCTTAAGGCAGCGGTGCACCTTGGGGCAGGGTAGCCCTTTTCAAGTCGGGGAAATGGCGGAATCCGGCGAAAAAAGGCTGAGCTAGTCCTAACGGGCTACCGCGCCCAGCGCGACGGTGCCGCCGATGAGCTCGGGCCGCGGCCGTACAGTGGACGGTTTCGACCAGGAGGATGCGATGGCAAGACGGCTGATCAGCTCCGGCTCGGCGTTCGAGGCCGAGATCGGCTATTCACGCGCCGTGGTGGACGGCGACTGGGTGTTCGTCTCGGGCACCACCGGCTTCGACTACTCGACGATGAGCATCGTGGACGACGTCGCGGGCCAGTGCGAGCAGTGCCTGGCGAACATCGCGGCGGCGCTGGGCCAGGCCGGCGCCAGCCTCGGGGACGTGGTGCGGGTCAACTACGTGCTGCCCGACCGCGCCGACTTCCCGGCCTGCTGGCCGGTGCTGAAGAAGCACTTCGGTGAGGTGCGGCCGGCCGCGATGATGATCCAGGCCGGGCTGCTCGATCCGCGGATGAAGATCGAGATCGAGGTCACGGCGCGCAAGCGCGCCTGACCCCGGCGAGGCGCGTCAGTGCGCCTCGAGCAATTCCACGTCGAACTTCAGCGTGGCGTTCGGGGGGATCACGCCGCCCGCGCCGCGCGCGCCGTAGCCCAGCTGCGGCGGGATGATCAGCGTGCGCTTGCCGCCGACCTTCATGCCAGCCACGCCCTCGTCCCAGCCCTTGATGACCATGCCCGCGCCCAGCGAGAAGGCGAACGGGTCGTTGCGGTCCAGGCTGGAATCGAACTTGGCGCCCTGGCGGCCGTTCTCGTAGAGCCAGCCGGTGTAGTGCACGTGCACGTGCTGGCCGGGCTTGGCCTCGGCGCCGGTGCCGGGCGTGGTGTCTTCGTATTGCAGGCCGGAGGGGGTGGTGATCATGTTCGGGGGTCTTTCAATGCACGACGCTGCAGGCGGCACGCCCGCGGGTCGCTGGTTAAAGCAATCGGCCAGTGTACCCAGCGCGCGTTCAGGGCGAGGCCTGCTTCTTGCGCCCCTGCCCAGCCACCCACTTGGCGGCGAAGGCCGGCAGGTCCGAGAGGCGCTTGAGCAGGTCCGCGCCCGCAGGCGTGACGCAGTAGCCGTCGGGCCCGTGAACGATGAGGCCGGCTTCGCGCATCTCCTTGATGCGGGTGTTGAGCGTGTTCGGGGTGATGCCGCCCACGCTGTCCTGCAGCAGGCGGAAGGTCTGCGGATGTCCATCGCGCAGGGCCCACAGCACGCGGATGGCGTACCGGGCTTCCAGCAGCGCCAGCAGCTGGGAGATGGCGACGTTGTCCTTGGAACTCATGCTTTGTTGTTATCCCCCTGGCGGCGCCGGCCCGGCGCGCGGGAGGGGCAGTGTACGCAGGCTGCGCTACACAAACAATAGCGGGCAAATACCGGTCGCCGCCCGGGCCCGACCCCGCGGCCGGGTCCGGCTAGACCGACGGCAGGTGCGCCAGCCGTTCGCGCAGCGGCTGGCCCGACGGTTCCGAATCGGCCTCCAGCCCTTCCGGGCAGGCTTTCATTGTGAAGTAGCTGCCGGTGCGGCCGCCGTCCACATAGACGCGTACTTCCGATTCATCGCAAACCCGGGCCGCGTCGACCACGGGCACGAGTTCGGCTTCGCCATGCTCGATGTCGTCGTCCCGGACCCGGACCGGATACCACTGCACGTGCGAAATGGTGCCGTGCGGCGACCAGCGCACGCCTTCGATCACGTAGTACATGCCGCCAGCCTCGCACGGACGCGGGCGGCGCGGCGGCGCCGTGAGACGGATTGGGATGTAGGGATCGGCCGACAGCGGCTCAGGGGCCGCCGCGCTCGCGGATCGCGTCGCACAGCGCGTGGAAGCTCTGCGCCACGCCGATCCGCGACTTCTCGGCGGCTTCCATCTCGGGGTAGGGCAGCGGTCCCTGGTTCTGGAAGTAGCGCGTGAGCGACTCTTCGAGCACCTTGGCATGCGGTTCGAACTCGACGCGCGACTGCAGCCAGGCTTGCATCGCCTGGCGGATGCGTTGGTCGGCGGGCGTCATGGGGCTGCGGGGCAACGTCGGACCTGCGGGACTAGGGACCGGTTCATTCTAGGCCCATCCGTTCACGCGGCCCGCGCTAACCCGTGCCGCCTTCTCCGCTCGCGCCCGCGTGCTCGCCGGTGAGCGTGGCCGGCCTGCGCGCATCGAACAGGCCCTGGTGCAGGTGCCGCACGAAGCGGCTGATCCAGCCGTCCACCGGATAGAACGCCGCGCCCGAAGGCGCCGTGACCTGCACCATGCCCGTGGGCAGGAACTTCGCTTCGAAGCCGCCGGGGTCGCGGCCGTGCAGGCGGACCAGGTTGCGAAGCAGGCGCGTCTCGGGCGGGCTGGGCTTGGCCATGACTGCCCCGTTCACGGCAAGCGACGTGCCACGCGGATCAGGCGTCCGCCGCGGCTTCCTCGTCCTCGTCGTCCTGCAGCTGCTGCAGCTGGTACAGGCGCTGGTAGATGCCCTGGGGCAGGGCCATCAGCTCCTCGTGCGTGCCGCGCTCGGCGATGCGGCCGTGGTTGAGCACCACGATGCGGTCCGCATCCCGCACGGTGGAGAGGCGGTGCGCGATCGCCACGATCGTCACCCGGCCGCGCAGGTCCGCCAGCGCGCGCTGCACCTGCTGCTCCGTCTCCGAATCGATGTGCGAGGTGGCCTCGTCCAGGAACAGGATGCGCGGCTCGCCGGCCAGCGCCCGCGCGATCGCGAGCAGCTGCTTCTGTCCCACCGACAGGCGCGCGCCGCCTTCGCCCAGCGGCGTGTCGTAGCCGTGTTCGAGCCCGGTGATGAACTCGTGCAGCCGCGCCGCCCGGGTGGCCCGCACCACCTGATCGTCGCTGAGCTCCCGGCCCATCGCGATGTTCTCGCGCACGCTGGCGGCCAGCAGGAAGGGTTCCTGCGGCACCAGGCCGATGCTGTCGCGGAAGTGCTCCTCGGCGATCGCCTCGACCGGCGTGCCGTCGATGCGGAGGGTGCCGCCCGGCGCCGGATAGAAGCGCAGCAGCAGCGACAGCAGGGTGGTCTTGCCGCTGCCCGTGTGGCCGACGATGCCGTGGAAGCTTCCCGGCGCCATGTGCAGGTGCAGGTCGCGCAGCACCGGATGACCGGGCTGGTACGCGAAATCCAGACCTTCGATGCGGATGTCGCCTTCGCGGATGCGCGCGGCCCCCGCCGGCCGCGGGGCCTCGGATTCCCTGAGCAGCGCATGCACGCGCGCCGCGCCCACCAGCGCCTGCTGCAGCTGGGCGAACTGCATGGTGATCTGGATCAGCGGCTCGACCACGCGCGACATGTAGTTGACGAACGCGTAGAGGATGCCGACCTCCACCGCGCCGAGCGCGCCGCCCTGGCTGCGCAGGCCGAACGACCAGATCAGCACCGCCAGCAGCGACACGTTGAGCAGGTCGAGCACCGGGCGCAGGAGCCAGGCGTTGGCGCGCAGCTCGACCTGGCGCGAGGCGTAGTGCGCCTCGTTGAGCGCGCTGAACCTCTCGCGGAAGCGCGTGGTCGCATTGCTCGCCTGCAGCACCGGCATGCCGGCGATCGACTCGGCCATCTGCGCGTTGAGCTCGCTGCGCAGCTGGCGCGTGCGCGCCACCGCCGGCCCCGAGATGCGCTGGTACAGCGCGACGATGATGCCCACCGCGGGCGCGAGCGTCGCCACGATCAGCATCAGCCGCCAGTCCAGCCACAGCATCGCCAGCACCGCGCCGGCCAGCACGATGAGGCTGTCCAGCATCACGAACAACACCTGCACGTACAGCGTCTTGACCGCTTCCGTGTCGTTGGTGACGCGGCTGACCAGCTGGCCGGTGATCGCACGATCGAAGAACGTCATCGGCAGCTGCAGCACGTGGCCGTACACCTGCTCGCGCACGCGCTGCACCGAGCGCATCGCCAGGCCCGCCAGCCGCACCATCTGTCCGTAGCGCAGCAGGCTGGCGATCCAGCCGGCGGCCAGCGCGCCCGCGAGCAGCGCGGCGATCTCCATCCACTTGTCCTGCCGCGGCACCAGGTACTGGTCGATCAGGTACTTGCCCGCGAGCGGCCCGATTGCCTCCAGCCCGGCCGCCAGCATCAGCCAGCCGATGGCATGGAACAGATGGCGCCGCTCCGGCGCGGCCGCGCGCGCCAGCAGCGCCGCGGCGTCGCCGAAGATCGCGCGGCGCGGCAGGTCTTCCACCGGCGCGGCGGGAGGGGTGAGGGCTTCAGCTGGCATCCAGGCTCGCCTGCAGTTGTTGGTAGCGCCATTGCCGCGCGTACCAGCCGTCGCGGGCCAGCAGCTCGGCATGCGAGCCGTGCTCGAGCACGTGGCCGCCCTGCAGCACCAGGGTGCTGTCGGCGTCCGCCACGGTGCTGAGACGGTGGCTGGCGATGATCACGGTGCGGCCGACGCGCGCCTGCCGCAGGTGCGCCAGGATGCGCGCTTCGGTTTCGGTGTCCACCGCCGAGAGCGCATCGTCCAGCAGGAGCAGCGGCGCGTCGGCGAGCAGGGCGCGGGCGATCGCCACGCGCTGGCGCTGGCCGCCCGAGAGCGTGACACCGCGTTCGCCGACCGGCGTGTCGTAGCCGTTGGGCAGGCGCAGGATGTCCTCGTGCACCGCGGCCAGTTTCGCGACCTGCTCGATCTCCTCGCGCGACGCCTCGGGCTGCGCGAGCGCGATGTTCTCCGCCACGCTGGCCGAGAACAGGAAGGCTTCCTGCGGCACCCACGCGATGGCGGCGCGCAGCGCGTCCAGCGTGTAGGCCTGCAGGTCGTGGCCGTCCCAGCTCAGCGATCCCGTGCGCGGCGCGTGGTGCCGCAGCAGCAGGCGCAGCAGCGTGGTCTTGCCGGCGCCGGTGGCGCCCACCAGGCCCAGCGTGCGGCCGGGCTCAAGTTGCAGGGACACGCCGTCGAGCGCATCGCGCGTGCCGCCGGGGTAGCGGAAGCGCACGTCGCGCCATTCGATGGTGCCGGGCTCGACGCGCGCGATCGTGCCGTGGTCGTCCACGGTGAGCGGCGCGTCCAGCACGGGCTGCAGCCGCGACCAGGCGGCCTTGCCGCGCTCCAGCAGCGACAGCACCCAGCCGGCCGCGAACATCGGCCAGATCAGCTGGCCCAGGTAGAGGCTGAAGCTGGTGAGCTGGCCCAGGCTCAGCTCGTTGCGCCAGACCAGCCAGCCGCCCGCGCCCAGCGTCAGCACCGTCGCCGCGCCCAGCGTCAGGCCCACGGCCGGTTCGTAGGCCGCCTCCCATTTCTGTGCCTGGAAGCTCGCCTGCGCGGCGCCGGTCGCGAGGGCCGAGAACTGCCTGCCGCTGCGAGCCTGCAAGCCGAGCGCACGCACGGTGCGCACGCCGGCCAGCGTTTCCTGCACGTGGTCGTTGAGCGCGCCGAAGCGGTCGAGCGACAGGCGCTCGGCCTCGTGCACGTGGCGCGAGATCCACCAGAACGCCAGCGCCATGAGCGGGAAGGGCAGCAGCGCGATGGCGGCCAGCCGGGCATCGACGCCCAGCGCCATCATCCCGACGACCAGCACCAGCGTGAGCGTGCCGTCGAACCCGGCCAGCATCGCTTCGCCGGCGGCCATCTCGACCGCGTCGACGTCGTTGGTGGCCAGCGCCATCAGGTTGCCGGTGCGGCGGTCCTGGTAGAAGGCCGGGCCCTGGTGCGACAGGCGCTGGTACAGGCGCTGGCGCAGTTCCACCCCGAGCCGGTACGCCGCGGCGTAGAGCCGCAGCCGCCAGCCCACGCGCAGCAGGTACACGAGCAGGCCGGCGCCGACCAGCCAGAGCAGTTCGGTGCGCAGCTGGCTGGACGTGAGCCGGTCCGCGACCAGCCCGTCCACGAGGTGGCCGACCTGCCGCGGGATCCACACGAGGAGCAGCGCGATGCCGATGAGCATCACGCCGGAAGTCGAATAGGCGACCCAGTGGCGGCGCAGGAACTGGCCGATCAGGCGGTAGAGCGACATGGGGGAAGTGAACCGCCGCGCCGCGCGGGGGCGGCGGGCGGAATCGGCGATTCTAGGCAGCTGTCTTCGTCATTCCCGCGAAGGCGGGAATCCAGGGCTTCCGCGTCAGCCTCCAGGGCAAGCGCTGGATCCCCGCCTCCGCGGGGATGACGGAATATTCAGCGCAGCCGCTGCGCCATCACGTCCGTGTCCCCCGTGCCGCGGTCGGCGGTCCAGCCCAGCACCATGCTGCCGTCCGCCAGCGACGCCGCGAGCAGGTTGGCCGCGGCGTCGACCGCGAAGGCGCCGCCCAGCGGCTGCCCGTTCGCGTCGAATCGCTGCCCCTGGAGCTGCGTCTCGCTGCCCGTGAACACGACGAATCCGCCATCGCGCAGCGCGGCCGCGGCCCGCGGCACCGTGGGCAGCGAAGCGCCGTTGCCCTGCGCCTGGCCGTTCGCGCCGTACAGCTGCCACGAGCCGTACACCTGGGCCGGCTGCAGCAGCACCGAGCCGCCGTTCTGCAGCGGCACCAGCAGGCTGCCTTCCGCGAAACCCGTCGCGCCCGAAGGCAGCGCGGGCGCGCTGGCGCCTTCGAACGGATGGTGGCGCACGAACCCGCGACCCATCACGCGGTGGAAGGTGGTGAGCAGCCAGCCGCCGGTGGGCGAGGCGGTCAGCTGGAAAGCGCCGTTCATCTCGCCTTGCACCGCCATCGAAGCCGCGCCGAGCGGCTGGCCGGCGGCATCGAACCGTTGCACCCAGAACTGCGGCGAGCGGCCGTTCGCGTCCTCCTCGACCAGCGCCCAGCCGACCAGGAAGCCGCCGTGGTCCCAGCGGATCACCGCGGGGTCGGCCACGAAGCGCATGGTGGTCGCGCCGATGCGGTTCTGCTGCACCGCGCCGACGTCCACGTCGACGCTCGCGTGGCCCGCGGGATCGAAGCGCTGCACGCGAATGGCGGAGCGCGTGATCCAGGGCTGGTCCACCGACAGCGGGTGGGCGACCGCCGAAGCCACCACCAGGCTGCCGTCCGCGAGCACGGCCGCGGCGGGTGCGCCGTCGAGCGTGTCCACGCCCACGGCGATGTCCGAGCCCTGCGGCTGGCCTTGGTTGTCGAACCGGCGAAGCCGCACCGAAGCATTCGCCGCGCCGTCCTGCGACAGCCAGGCGATCGCGTGGCCGCCCGCGGTCGCGCCGATCGCCAGCAAGCGTTGGAGTCCGGGTTGGGCGGGATGCACCGCCGTGGCGGTGTCGGCCGTGAAGGCGGCTGAAGAAACAGGCGGGGCTGCTTGCGCGTTCACGGAAGCTCCTGTCGGGAAGGTGCCGCTGGCCGAATCACCGCCTCCGCCGCCGCAGGCCGCCAGGCTCGCGGCCAGGACCGCCATGGAAAGAAGGACGGTGGTCCTGCGCGCCGCATTCGTCCCTGCGGCGGGGGTACTGCTGATGATCATGCCTGCCTTGCGATGGATGAGGTTCCATCGTAGGAAGCGGCTTCTGGCTCTGCTGTAGGACGGCGCCCGTTACGGCCGTCATCCCCGCGAAGCGGGCTCAGTTCCTCGCGTCGATCACCAGCTGCGTCTGCGTCACCACCGCGCACAGCTTGCCGGCCTCGTTGCGGATCGAGGTCTGCCACACCTGGGTGGTGCGGCCGCGGTGCAGTGCCACGCACTCGCCGCGGACCGTGCTGCCCGCCTTGGCACCCGCGGTGAACTTGGTGCTGGAATCGGTGGTGGTGGTGGCCTTGCCCGCAGGCAGTGTCATGAAGGTCCCGACGGCGCCCAGCGTGTCGGCGAATGCCATGTACGCGCCGCCGTGCAGGGTGGCGCCGGTGGTGCAGAGGTCGGGCCGCACCACGAGTTCCGCCAGCACCCGGTCGGCCGACACCTCGAGCAGCTTCACGCCCATGAGGCCGGGGAACAGCGGATCGAGGACGGACTGGAGGCGGGCGAGGTCGGTCATGGCGCGTCATGTTCCCACGAAAGCCGCGGCTCCGGCAGGGTCCGTCCCGATGCGTCCGGCCCGCTGCGGACGATATATTGAATGTATTAAATGATCGCCGCTTCCACTCCCACCCTCCACCTGGCCGCCAACGAGAACCCGCTGGGCATGCCGTCGGCCGCGCGCGAGGCCGCCGCGCAGGCGCTGGCCGGATCCGACCGCTATCCCGACGCCGCCGGCATGCAGCTGCGTGCCGCGCTGGCATCGCGCCTGGACGTGCCGGCCGCGAACATCGTGCTGGGCAGCGGCTCCAGCGAGATCCTCACCATGGCCGCGCACGCCCTCGTGCAGCCTGGCGAGGGCGTGGTTTCCTCGCAGTACGGCTTCATCGTCTATTCGCAGGCGGCGCAGCTGGTGCATGCGAAACACGTCGTCGTGCCCGCGCGCGATTTCGGCCACGACCTCGAAGCGATGCTCGCCGCGATCGACGACCGTACGCGGCTGGTGTTCGTCGCCAATCCGAACAATCCGACCGGCAGCTTCCTGCCGGGCGACGAGCTGCGGGCCTTCATCGAGCGCGTGCCGGCCCATGCGACCGTGCTGCTCGACGAGGCCTACACCGAGTACCTGACGCCGGCGCAGCGCTACGACAGCATGGGCTGGGCCCGGCGCTTTCCCAACCTGCTGGTCGCGCGCACCTTCTCCAAGGCGTACGGGCTGGCGGGGCTGCGCGTGGGCTACGGCGTCGCGCAGCCCGCGTTGATCGCGCGCCTCCATGCCGTGCGGCCGCGCTTCAACGTCACCACGCCCGCGCTGGCCGCCGCCACGGCGGCGCTGGCCGACGACGACTTCCAGGCGCGCACCCACGCGTTCAACGTACAGGGCCGCGAGCAGCTCGCTCAGGGCCTGGAACGGCTGGGGCTGCGCACGCTGCCCTCGGCCGGCAACTTCGTGATGGTCGAGATGGGCGATGCCGCCGGCACGCATGCCGCGCTGGCGCGTCAGGGCATCCACGTCGGCACGCTCGAACCCTACGGCCTGCCGCGCTGGCTGCGCATCAGCGTGGGCCTGCCCGAACAGAACGCCCGCGTGCTGCAGGCGATCAACGATCCCAAAGGAGACAAACCATGAAACGCCGTCACTTCGCCGCCGCCGCGGCCGCCTCGCTGGCCTTGCCGGCCGCCTTCGCGCAGGACCGCACGATGAGGATCCTGGTGGGCTTCCCGCCCGGCGGGTCGGCCGACATCATCGCGCGCCTCCTGGCCGAGAAGATGCGTTCCACGCTCAACCAGAACGTGATCGTGGAGAACCGCCCCGGCGCCGCCGGCCGCGTGGTGCTCGGCGAGCTCAAGCGCGCCGCGCCCGATGGCCAGACGGTCGTCGTTTCGCCCAGCGGCGCGATGGTGATCGCGCCCTGGCTGTACAGCAACCTGGGCTACGACCCGATCAAGGACTTCACGCCGGTCGCGCGGCTGAGCGTGTTCGACTTCGCCGTCACCGCCGGCCCGGCCGCGCCTCCCGGCGACATCAAGGCGGTGCTGGCCTGGATGAAGGCCAACCCGAACAAGGCCCAGTACGCCACCTCGGGCGCCGGCACCGTGCCGCACTTCGCGGGGCAGCTGCTGTCGCAGGCGGCGGGCGTGACGCTCCAGCACATCCCGTACAAGGGCGGCGCGCCGGCGGCGCAGGACCTGATCGGCGGCCAGGTGCCGCTGATGGTGGACACGGCTTCCGAGACGCTGGAGCACCACAAGGCCGGCCGGGTGCGCATCCTGGCCGTCACCGGCGAGCAGCGCACGCGCGCGCTGCCCGACGTGCCCACGCTCAAGGAGGCGGGCATCGACATGACGGCCGATGCGTACTTCGGCATGTTCGGCCCGCCCGGCATGTCCGCCGAGGCGGTCCAGCGCATCGACCGCGCCGTCGCCCAGGCGCTGCGCCAGCCCGACGTGCAGGAGAAGATCTACTCGTTCGGCCTGGTGCCCAGCCACGCGTCTTCCGACGAGCTCATGAAGACGCAGGTCGCGCACCTGAAGCGCTGGGAAGCGCCGATCAAGGCCTCCGGCTTCAAGGCCGAGTGATCCGGATCGCCGCCGGACAGGCCGGCGGCGCTTCCGGCAGCAGCGGCACCCGCACCACGAACGCCGCGCCCAGGTTGGGCCCGGCGCTTTCGGCGTGGATGGTGCCGCCGTGCAGCTCCACCAGCCGGCGCACCACGGCCAGCCCGATGCCCATGCCCGCGCGGTCGCGCGAGTGGCGGAAGATCCCGAAGATCGATTCGAGCTCCGACGGCGCGATGCCGCAGCCGTTGTCGCAGACGCGCAACTCGGCCGTGCGGCCGTCGGAGTCACGCTTGAGCTCGATCTCCACGAAGCCGCCCGTCGGCGTGAACTTCGAGGCGTTGTGCAGCAGGTTGGTGACGATCTGGGCCCAGCGCACCGCGTCGCCGCGCACGTGCGCCGCGGCCGGGTCCAACCGCAGGGTCAGCTCCTGCTGGCGGGCCACGAACATCGGCCGGCAGGCGGCGGCGGTCTCCTCGACGATCTGCTGGAGTTCGAGCAGCGTGCGGTCCAGCGCCAGCTGGTCGTTGACGATGCGGCCCACGTCGAGCAGGTCGTCCACCAGGTGGCACAGGTGCTTCACCTGCCGCCTCGCTACGGGCAGGACGCGGTCGACCGTCAGCGGGTCGTCGCGGCCGTGCTCCAGGATCTCCAGGGCGGCGTCCAGCGGCGCCATCATGTTGCGCAGCTCATGCGCGATGGTTGCGATGAACTGGTCCTTGCGCTCGCTCTCGCGTGCCAGCCGCGCCAGGCGGTCTGCTCGGGACCCCGCCGCGAGGGGATGGGTCAGCGTTTCGGTCGAGGTGGTTTCGTCCGAATGCATGTGTCTCTCCCAGGGAACTGGCTTGTAGGATCGAACCGACTGTCAAGTCCGTCGGTGCGTGTATTCACGCAGCCACACGCGTATTTGTATGGAGTTGTAAGGATTGCACTTGATTCCTGCATCCAAAAGACTACCCTTGCAACCCCAACACCGCGGGAGGCCGACATGCAAGAACAAACGGCGACACCGTTCAGCAACACCCTGGATGGCACGGGAAACCGGCTGCTGGAGCAGCTTCCCAGGGAACTGCTGGCTCGTCTGGGCGATGCCGTCGAGAAGGTCCATCTGCCGGCCGGCGGGTTGCTGGCGACGGCCGGGCAGCCGGTGCGGACTGCTTATTTCCCGATTGACAGCGTCCTGAGCCTTGTCCACACGGATGTGGACGGCACCACCATCCAGGTGGGGCTGGTCGGCCGGGAAGGGATGCTGGGCATAGGCGCCTGCCTCAACGGCACCCACGGCGCGGGGGCGCTGGTGCTGGCGGGAGGGCACGCCTACAAGATCAGCGCGCGGCTCCTTCGCGAGCTGTTCCAGTCCGACGCCACCCTGCGCGACGTGCTGCTGGTCTATGCCTCCGCGCTGCTGGGCCAGGCCTGGCAGATCGCCATCTGCAACCGCCACCATCCGCCCGAGCGCCAGCTGTGCACGCTGCTGCTGCTGGTGCTGGACCGCAGCCCGGTGCCCGAACTCGCGATGACGCACGACCTGATGGCGCGCCTCCTCGGCGTGCGCCGCGAGACGGTGAGCCAGGCCGCGATGCGCGTGCAGGAGAAGGGCTACGTGCGCTACTCCCGCGGCCACATCCGCGTGCTCGACCGTCCCGGCCTGGAACGCCAGGCCTGCGGCTGCTACGTGCGCCAGCGCGTGCTGGCCGCCAATTTCGGCCGCTAGGAGCCTGTCCGCCTCAGCGCGGAGGCAGATCCCCCGTCAGCGTGCGCGCGCCGGCGCCGCCGCCGTGCCCCGCGTCGCCGTTGCGCAGGATCAGCGTGACGAGGATCGCGCTGTCGGCGCGGGCCCGCACCGAGTGCTTCTCGCCCGCCGGCAGCACCACTAGCTGGCCCGCGCGCAGGCGCCGGTTGCCGGCCGGCATCACCACCTCGATGTCGCCTTCCAGGCAGTGGATCGTGCATTCGTCGCTGACGTGGTGCTGCGGCTGGTCCTGGTGGGCGCGCATCACCATGTGCAGCAGCTGCAGCCGGTCGGTCTTGATCAGGCTGGTGCTCACCGCGTTCGCGAGCGCGTCGCCGAGCGGCGCCACGTTGACGATGTCCATCAGCTGGGCGTGGGGGAGGGCCATGGTCGTTCTT
>JAEWBU010000231.1 GCA_023390985.1 Pseudomonadota bacterium | reverse complement strand
GCCGGTCGGCGTCGCCGTCCAGCGCGATGCCGAAGTCGGCGCGGCGCTCGCGCACCGCCTGCACCAGCGCTTCAGGCTGCGTGGCGCCGCAGTCGCGGTTGATGTTCAGGCCGTCGGGCGAGCAGCCGATGCAGTGCACTTCCGCGCCGAGCTCGTGGAACACCTTGGGGGCGATGTGGTACGCCGCGCCGTTGGCGGCATCGACCACGATGTTCAGGCCCTTGAGCGTGAGGTCGTTGGCGAAGGTGCTCTTGCAGAATTCGATGTAGCGGCCGGCGGCGTCGTCCAGGCGGCGCGCCTTGCCGAGCGTGGCGGAGTCGGCCCAGCTGGGCGGCTCGTCCAGCGCGGCCTCGACGTCGCGCTCCCATTCGTCGGGGAGCTTGGTGCCCTGGGCGCTGAAGAACTTGATGCCGTTGTCGGCGAACGGGTTGTGGCTGGCGCTGATGACCACGCCCAGGCTGGCGCGCTGCGCCCGCGTGAGGTAGGCCACGCCGGGCGTGGGCAGCGGGCCGAGCAGCACCACGTCGACGCCGGCCGAGTTGAAGCCCGATTCCAGCGCGCTCTCCAGCATGTAGCCCGAGATGCGCGTGTCCTTGCCGATCAGCACCGTCGGCCGGTCCTCGGTGCGCTTGAGCACGCGGCCCACCGCGTGCGCGAGGCGCAGCACGAAGTCGGGCGTGATGGGCCCCTGGCCCACCGTGCCGCGGATGCCGTCGGTGCCGAAATGCTTTCTGCTCATGTGGAGCTTCCTTCCCCTTGATGTTCGTTCGTCGCCGCCGCCCAGACCTTGAGGGCCGCGACGGTTTCCTTGACGTCGTGCACGCGCACGATGCGCGCGCCGCGTTCGACGGCCAGCAGCGCCGCCGCCACGCTGGGCACGGTGCGCTGGTCCACCGGCAGGCCGGTGACCTGGCCGAGCGAGGACTTGCGCGACCAGCCCACCAGCAGCGGATGGCCGTCCGCCAGCAATTCGCCTTGCCGCGCGAGCAGCGAGAAATTCTGCGGGACCGACTTGCCGAAGCCCACGCCCGCGTCCCAGCAGATGCGTTCGGCGGCCACGCCCAGCGCCGTCAGCGCCCGCGTGTGTTCGCGCAGAAACGCGAGCACCTGCGGCACGGCGTCGCCGGCCATGGTCGACTTCTGCATGGTGCGCGGCTCGCCATGCATGTGCATCAGGCACACGCCGCAGGACGGGTGCGCGGCCACCGCCTGCATCGCGCCGGGCTGCCGCAGCGCCCAGACGTCGTTGACGATGTCCGCGCCGGCGTCCAGCACCTGGCGCATCACCTCGGGCTTGTAGGTGTCCACCGAGACCGGCACGCCCAGGCGGACCGCTTCGCGCACCACGGGCAGCACGCGCGCGAGTTCCTCGTCCAGCGGCACCGGCGCGATGCCGGGCCGGGTGGATTCACCGCCGATGTCCAGGATGTGGGCGCCCTGCGCCAGCAGCCACTCGGCGTGCGCGAGCGCCGCGCTGGTGGTGGCGTGGTGGCCGCCGTCGGAGAACGAGTCGGGCGTGACGTTGACGATGCCCATCACCCGCGGCTGCGCGAGGTCCATGCGGAAGCGGGCGGTCTGCCAATGCATGGGCTCGATTGTCCTCCAGCGGCGGGAAGCGAAAGGGGCCCGGATGGGCCCCTTTTTGTGCTCAACGGTAAGCCTGGATCAGGCTGCGCTCGGTGCGGGGTTGTCGGCACCGACCGCGCTGCCGCCCGAGCCGCCGCCGGACGAAGGCGAGCGCGGCGTGAAGTCCTTGGGCGGACGCGGATCCTTGCCGGCCATGATGTCGTCGAGCTGCTCGGCGTCGATGGTTTCCCACTCGAGCAGGGCCTTGGCCATGGCGTGCATCTTGTCGCTGTGGTCCTCGATGAGCTTGCGCGCCAGCGCGTACTGCTCGTCGATGATGCGGCGCACCTCGAGGTCGACCTTCTGCATGGTCTGCTCGGAGATGTTGGTGGTCTTGGTGACCGAGCGGCCGAGGAACACCTCGCCCTCGTTCTCGGCGTAGACCATCGGGCCCAGCGCGTCGGACATGCCGTAGCGCATCACCATGTCGCGCGCCAGATGGGTGGCCCGCTCGAAGTCGTTCGAGGCGCCCGTGGTCATCTGGTTCATGAACACCTCTTCCGCGATGCGGCCGCCGAACAGCATGCTGATCTGGTTGAGCATGTACTCGCGGTCGTAGCTGTAGCGGTCCTGCGAGGGCAGGCTCATCGTCACGCCCAGCGCACGGCCGCGCGGGATGATGGTGACCTTGTGGACCGGGTCGCACTTGGGCAGCAGCTTGCCGATGAGCGCGTGGCCGGACTCGTGGTAGGCCGTGTTGCGGCGCTCTTCCTCGGGCATGACCATGCTCTTGCGCTCGGGGCCCATCAGGATCTTGTCCTTGGCCTTCTCGAAGTCCTGCATCTCGACCACGCGCGCATTCCGGCGGGCGGCCATCAGGGCGGCCTCGTTGCAGAGGTTGGCCAGGTCGGCGCCCGACATGCCCGGGGTGCCGCGCGCGATGATCTCGGCCTTGACGTCCTGGCCGATCGGGATCTTGCGCATGTGCACGTTCAGGATCTGCTCGCGGCCGCGGATGTCCGGCAGCTGCACGTAGACCTGGCGGTCGAAGCGGCCCGGGCGCAGCAGCGCGGCGTCCAGGATGTCCGGCCGGTTGGTGGCCGCGATGACGATGACGCCGAGGTTGGTCTCGAAGCCGTCCATCTCGACCAGCATCTGGTTGAGGGTCTGCTCGCGCTCGTCGTTGCCGCCGCCCAGGCCCGCGCCGCGCTGGCGGCCGACCGCATCGATTTCGTCGATGAAGATGATGCAGGGGGCGTTCTTCTTGGCGTTCTCGAACATGTCGCGCACGCGGGCCGCGCCCACGCCGACGAACATCTCGACGAAGTCGGAGCCGGAGATCGAGAAGAACG
>JAEWBU010000213.1 GCA_023390985.1 Pseudomonadota bacterium | reverse complement strand
GCCGACGACCTGGCCAACGCCCAGTCCACCTTCATGCTGGAGATGACCGAGGCGGCCCAGATCCTGCATTCGGCCTCGCCGCAGAGCCTGGTGCTGATGGACGAGATCGGCCGCGGCACCTCGACCTTCGACGGCCTGGCCCTTGCTTCAGGCATCGCAGCGCATCTGCACGACCGCACCCAGGCCTTCTGCTTGTTCGCCACGCACTATTTCGAGCTGACCGAGTTCCCCGCCAAGCACCACTGCGCGGTGAACGTGCACGTCAGCGCCACCGAGTCGGGCGCGGACATCGTGTTCCTGCACGAGATCCAGCCCGGCCCGGCCAGCCGCAGCTACGGCATCCAGGTGGCGCGGCTGGCGGGCATGCCCGCCGCCGTGGTCAACCATGCGCGCCACGCCCTCTCCGCGCTCGAGCAGCAGCAGGAAGCCGCGCGCGAGCAGGTCGACCTGTTCGCCCCGCCGCCCGAAGCCGTGCAGCAGGGCCCGAGCCCGGCCGAGGCCGCGCTCGCTGCACTGGACCCGGATACCATGAGTCCGAGGGAAGCCCTTGACGCGCTCTACGCCTTGAAGAAAAAACTGGAATCGAGATGACCTACTGCGTCGGCATCAAGCTCAATGCGGGACTGGTGTTCCTGTCCGACTCGCGCACCAACGCGGGCGTGGACCACATCAGCACCTTCCGCAAGATGATCGTGTACGAGCGGCCGAACGACCGCTTCATGGTGCTGCTCACGGCCGGCAACCTGTCGATCTCGCAGTCGGTGCGCGAGATCCTGCAGGTCGAGCACCTCAAGGACCCCGAGGGCGGCGACCCGATCACGATCTGGAACGCCCGCAGCATGTTCGACGCCGCCCGCGTGCTCGGCCAGGCGGTGCGCCGCGTCTACGACCGCGACGCCGAGGCGCTGAAGTTCGCCGGCGTGGAATTCAACATCTCGATGATCTTCGGCGGCCAGATCAAGGGCGAGGGCATGCGCCTCTTCAGCGTGTACTCGGCCGGCAACTTCATCGAGGCGACGCCGGAGACGCCCTATTTCCAGATCGGCGAATCCAAGTACGGCAAGCCGGTGCTCGACCGCGTGCTCACGCCCGAGACGCCGCTGGACGAAGCGGCCAAGTGCGCGCTGGTGTCGATGGACTCCACGATGAAGTCCAACCTGTCGGTCGGCCCGCCGCTGGACCTCGTGGTGTACGAAGCCAACCGGTTCCAGAGCGACAAGCTGGTGTGCATCGACATGGCCAACCCGTACTACCGCATGCTGCATTCCAGCTGGGGGCAGAAGCTGCGCGAGGTGTTCGACAGCCTGGAAGACCCGGTCTGGGACGACGCCCACACCGACACGCCGCTCAAGGTGGCGGAGGCGCAGAACAAGCCGCTGCGGAAGATCTCGCGGCCGGAAGAAAAATTGATCTGACGCTCCCACGCGTCATTCCCGCACTCCCCTCCCGTCATCCCCGCGAAGGCGGGGATCCAGAGCTTCCGGCAGTCCGCAAAGCGGACGCACTGGATTCCCGCCTCCGCGGGAATGACGATGCGAACCATGTCCCTGATCGTCTTCTCCCACGCCAACAGCTTCCCCGCGGCCACCTACGGCGTCCTGTTCAAGCAGCTGCGCTCGCGCGGCTTCACCGTCAAGGCGGTCGACCGGTTCGGCCACGACGAGCGCTATCCGGTCACCGACAACTGGCCGCATCTCGTGCAGCAGCTGCACGACTTCGCCGAGCGCGAGGTGGCCAGGGCCGGCGAGCCGGCGTTCCTGGTCGGGCACTCGCTGGGCGGCATCCTGAGCCTGCTGTGCGCGGCGCGGCATCCGCAGCTGGCGCGTGGCGTGCTGCTGCTCGATTCGCCGGTGATCGGCGGCTGGAAGGCGACGGCGCTCGGCGCCGTGAAGTCCACCCAGCTGGTCGGCTCGGTCTCGCCGGGGCGCATCAGCCGCAAGCGACGCAACCGCTGGCCGACCCGCGATGCCGCCATCGAGCATTTCCGCCACAAGAAGGCGTTCGCGAAATGGGACGAGCAGGTGCTGCACGACTACGTGCACCTGTGCACCCACGACGAGGACGGCGAGCGCGTCCTCAGCTTCGACCGCGACGTCGAGACCGCCATCTACAACACGCTGCCGCACCACCTGGAGCGCGTGCTCAAGCGGCATCCGCTGCGCTGCCCCGCGGCCTTCATCGGCGGGCTGCAGTCGCTGGAGCTGAAGCAGGTCGGCCTGGGCCTGACCACCCGGGTGACGCAGGGCCGCATGGCCATGCTGGATGGCAGCCACCTGTTCCCGATGGAGAAGCCGCTGGCCACGGCGGCGGCGATCGAGGCGTCGCTGCGGGCGCTCTGACGTCATCCCCGCGGAGGCGGGGATCCAGGGCTTCCATGAAGTCCGGGAAGGCGGACGCCCTGGATTCCCGCCTCCGCGGGAATGACGGGGTTCGGCTTCTATTCGGCCAACGGCCGGTCGGGCGACGGCTCGCCGTCCGTCTCCATCACCCGGCTGCGCCGGGCGCGGTAGTCGTGCCGCCTGAGGTTGTCCAGCGCGCTGGCGGAACCCAGGCCCCAGTTGCTGTCGTTGGCGGATTGCTGCTCCGCCCGGCGTAATCCCTGAGCCGGTTGCTTGTCGTCGGCGGGCGCCTGCGACTTGTCCGGACCTTGATCCTGCTGGTCCATCGGTCTGCCTTGGTGGCCGCCCGTCATGGGCGGCCTGTGCGGGCCATGATCATGCGCACCGCATGCGATGCATGTCGGACGCCCACCCGCAGCGCAGGTAGGACACCGCTCTCACGGTCGCGCAGTGCGCCCGGACTCACCCATGCCACTCGACCCAGCCCATCGACCAGGTGAGCAGCACCACGATGCCGAAGGCGATGCGGTACCAGGCGAACGGGGTGAAGCTGTGGCTGGAGATGTACCGCAGCAGCCAGCGCACGCAGGCCCAGGCGCTGATGAAGGAGAACAGGAGGCCGACGCCGAACATCGGCAGGTCCTGCCAGGTGAGCAGCCCGCGGTCCTTGTACAGGCTGTACGCGCCCGCGCCGATCAGCGTGGGGATGGCCAGGTAGAACGAGAAGTCGGTGGCCGCCTTGCGCGACAGCCCGAGCAGCATGCCGCCGATGATGGTGGCGCCGCTGCGGCTGGTGCCGGGGATCATGGCCAGGCACTGCACCAGGCCCACCTTGAGCGCGTCGAACGCGGTCATCTGGTCGACGTCCTCGATGCGCACGTCCGTCTTCTGGCGCCGCTCCGCCCACAGGATGACGAAGCCGCCGAGGATGAAGGTGGTGGCCACCACCGCCGGCGTGAACAGGTGTTCCTTGATCGCCTTGCCCAGCAGCAGCCCGAGGATCACCGCCGGCAGGAAGGCGATCAGCACGTTCAGCGCGAACCGCTGCGCCTGCCGCTGCGTCGGCAGCGCCACCACGGTGGTGCGGATCTTCTGCCAGTACACGATGATCACGGCCAGGATCGCGCCGGTCTGGATCGCGATATCGAACACCTTGGCCTTGGCGTCGTCGAATCCCAGCAATGAACCGGCCAGGATGAGGTGGCCGGTGCTGGAGATGGGCAGGAACTCGGTGAGCCCCTCCACCACGCCCATGATCGCGGCCTTGACCAGCAGGACGACATCCACTCGCTATCCCTTCCGAATGAGCAAAGCGCGGATTATCGAGTGCTCAGCAGTTGCAGGCGGCCGCATGGCCCTTTCAGCCCAGTAAAAAAGATCGCATCGGCCTGCGCCTACATCAGCCGCGCGGCGCCGGGGCTGAAATGAACGCATCCGCATCCCTGCAAGGAGCTCAGCATGGAACGAGACAAGCCTGCGGCTCGTGGCACGCTCAAGGGCCCGGCGGCCCGGGAACGCGAGCGCGAACTGGAGCGCGAAGAGCAGCGTGAGCGCGAAGGCAAGGCGCTCGGCCCGCACCCGGTGGGCACGGCCGCCGGC
>JAEWBU010000161.1 GCA_023390985.1 Pseudomonadota bacterium | reverse complement strand
GGCATGACCTCGTGCAGCTTCATCGCGTCGTGGCCCGCGCCGCTGGGCATGGGGAAGAGCGGCACGCCCAGGGATTCGACCGCGCGTTCCCAGCGCGCCTGCCACTGCGGATGGCTGGGCGCGGCGGCGGCGCGCATCGTGAGCTCGCAGGTGAAGCGCAGGCCGCGGCGGTCGCAGATCGCCTTCAGCTGCGCGAGCACGTCGTCCACCATGGCGTCGCGCTGCTTGTCGTTGGGCGCGCGCAGGTCCAGCGTGAACTGGCAGCGGCCCGGCACCACGTTGGTGGAGCCGCCCGGTACGTTGAGGATGCCGATGGTGCCCACCGAGTCGCCGTCGCGCGTGGCGCGCTGCTCGATGAAGAGGGCCAGCTCCGCCACGCCCAGTGCGGCGTCCCGCCGCCGGTTCATCGGCGTGGTGCCGGCGTGGCTGGCCATGCCGATCACTTCGCACAGGTAGCGCACGCCGCCGTTGATGGACGTGATCACGCCCAGCGGCAGGTGCGATTCGTTGAGGACCGGGCCTTGCTCGATGTGGACTTCGACGAACCCGAGATAGCGCGAAGGATCGCGCTTGAGCGCCGCGATGGCCTCGATCGTGCCGGGCAGTCCCGAGTGGTGCATCGCCTCGCGCATGGTGATGCCGTCCGCATCCTTCTGGTCCAGCCAGGCGGGATCGAATGCGCCGATCAGCGCGCCCGAGCCGAGGAAGGTCGCCTTGTAGCGCTGGCCTTCCTCTTCGGAGAACGCGATCACTTCCAGTCCGAACGGCAGGCGGCGCCTGGCCTTCGCCAGCGCACGCACGCAGGCCATCGGCACGTAGATGCCCAGCCGGCCGTCGTACTTGCCGCCGTTGCGAACGGTGTCGAAGTGGGAGCCGGTCAGCAGGCGCTTCGCTTGCGGCGACTCGCCGTGATAGACGCCGACCACGTTGCCCACCGCATCGACCGTCACTTCATCGAAGCCCGCCTCCTTCATGTCCTGCTGGATGCGCGCGGACGCCGAGCGGTGCGCGTCGGTGAGGTAGGTGACGGTGAGCTGGCCCTTTTCCTTGAAGCCCGGATCGCTGAAGCGCGACAGCTCCTCCAGCTGGTCCCAGACCCGTTCACCCTGCGTGGGCGCGACGCCGAACTTGTCGTTGAGCCGGATCTCGGCGATGCGGTGCACGTTGCGCAGCGCTTCCTCGCGCTCGAAGTCCACCGGGTTGCCGACACGGCGCTCGAAGGTGTCGATGATCTCCGCGCGCGTGAGTCCGTTGCCGCGCGGCCCGCGCACCGCCAGGATGAAGGGGAAGCCGAACTTCGCGTTGTATTCGGCATTGAGGCGCTGGATCTTCTCGAACTCCGCGGGCGTGCAGTCGGTGAGGCCCGCCTTGCCCTGCTCGTTCGTCGATTCGGGGGTGAGGGTCTTGCTCACCATCGCCTTGCCGGCCAGCTCGGGGTGGGCGCGCAGCAGGGCCAGCTGGCGGTCCACGCCTGCGTCCTCCACCACCGTGGCCAGCGCGTGCTTGAGGTGCGCGAGCGAACGGAACGGGCGATGCGCCAGCGCCTCGATCGGGATCCAGGGCGAATGTTCGTAGATGCCGTCGAGCAGGGCCGCCGAGGCCCGCGCGTCCGGCGCGTTCAGTTGGTCGAGGGTGAGGGTCATGGTCTTCCGGCCGGATAGGGATGGATCAGTTTCCAGTGGCGCGCCAGGTCGATGCGGCGGCACACCCACACGTGGTCGTGGCGCTCCACGTGGTCCAGGAATTTCTGCAGCGCGACGATGCGCCCGGGCCGCCCGAGCAGGCGGCAGTGCATGCCGACGCTCATCATCTTGGGCCGGTCCAGGCCGGCCGGGTCGCCTTCGGCGTACAGCGCGTCGAAGGTGTCGCGCAGGTAGGTGTAGAAGTCCTCGGCCTGCGAATAGCCCTGCGGCAGCGAGAACCGCATGTCGTTGCAGTCCAGCGTGTAGGGCACGACGAGGTGCGGCACCACGATGTTGTCGGAGCGGCGCACCTTCATCCAGAACGGCAGGTCGTCGCCGTAGTAGTCGCTGTCGTACTCGAAGCCGCCGTCGTCCACCACCAGCTTGCGCGTGTTGGGGCTGTCGCGCCCGGTGTACCAGCCGGCGCCGTGGATCGCGCCGGGCGAGCCGTGGCGCTCGCCGGTCAGCTGCTCCAGGGCGCGGATGGCCAGCCGCATGTGCTCGCGCTCCGTCGCCTTGTCCACGTCCTGGTAGTGGATCCAGCGCCAGCCGTGGCTGGCGATCTCGTGGCCGAGTTCGACGAACGCCTTCGCGACGTCGGGATACCGCTGCAGCGCCATGCCCACGCCGAACACCGTGAGCGGCAGGCGCCGGCGCTCGAACTCGCGCAGGATGCGCCAGACGCCCGCGCGCGATCCGTACTCGTAGACGCCTTCCATGCTCAGGTGCCGCGCCGGGAAGCTGGGCGGGTTGAACATCTCCGAGAGGAACTGCTCGGAGCCCGGATCGCCGTGCAGCACGGCGTTCTCGCCGCCTTCCTCGTAGTTCAGGACGAACTGCACCGCGATGCGGGCCTTGCCCGGCCACTGCGGATGCGGCGTGTCGCGGCCGTAGCCGGCCAGGTCGCGCGGGTAGCTGGGATGGGCGCTGTCGTAGATGGCGGGCACGGTGGCGGATCCTTTCCGTCGCGCTCAGGCCGCGGCCAGGGCCTGGGCGATGTCGTGGGTGGGCGGCGGCCGGTCGAAGGCCAGGCTGGCCTCGACGTTGGCGAGGTGGTCCTCCATCAGCTTCACGGCCTTGTCGGCATCGCGCGCGGCCAGCGCCCGGACGATCTCGACATGCTCCTGCTGCGAGTGGAGGGCGGCGCCGGCGCGCTGGTACATGAGCGTGACGAGCGAGCTGCGCGAGATCAGGTCACGCAGGATCTGCGCCAGCACCTCGTTGTCCATCAGCTCGGCCATGCGCACGTGGAAGTCGCCCAGCAGCTCCACGCCACTGGCCGTGTCCTGCGCGTCGACGGCGGCCTTCTCGGCCGCGACGTGCTCGCGCAGCGCACGGATGCGCGCCGGCGTGGCCTCGCGGGCGAAGGCGCGCGCCATGCCGGCTTCCAGCATGCGGCGCACGGCGAACACCTGGCGCGCCTCGTCCACCGTCGGCGCGGCCACGAAGGCGCCGCGCGCGGGCTCCAGCGTCACCAGGCGGTTCTGCGCCAGCTGGTGCAGGGCCTGGCGCACCAGGGTGCGCGACACGCCGAAGTGGTCGGCCAGCTTCTGCTCGGCCAGCTTGGTGCCCGGCTGCAGGCGATGGCCGGCGATGGCCTGCGTGAGCTCGTGGACGATGACGCTGGTGGTGGTCGGCTGCACGGTGGCGATGATAGTGGCGCGCCGCAAAAGTGTATACACTTCTGTGGACCAAACGAGGAGCGCCCATGGGCCTGAGCACGCACGTGCTGGACACGATGCACGGATCGCCCGCCGCCGGCATGTCGGTGGCGCTGTACACCTTGCAGGGCGGGCAGGCGACGCTGGTGCGGCGCTTCCAGCTCAACGCCGACGGCCGCGCGCCCGACGGGCCGCTGTACCGCGACGGCGAGCTGCGCCAGGGCAGCTATCGGCTGGTGTTCGATGTGGCGGGGTATTTCCGCGGCCGGGGCGTCGACGTGCCCGAGCCGCCTTTCCTGGACCAGGTGACGCTGGACTTCGGCGTCGCCCGGCCCGGGGAGCACTACCACGTGCCGCTGTTGTGCAGCCCGTGGAGCTATTCGACCTATCGGGGCTCATGAGAAGAACCTCGTCATTCCCGCGGAGGCGGGAATCCAGTGCTTCCGCATTCGTTCGGCGCTCAAGGGAAGCACTGGGTCCCCGCCTTCGCGGGGACGACGACCCTCCGTCAGTCCTGTCCCTCGGTCAGCGTGTCCAGCTGGAAGCGGCCGCTCTTGTGCCACAGCCAGGTGTCGGTATACGTCACGTGGCCCATGCGAGTGGGCGCGGGGTACGGCGCGGCGGCGCGCACCATCTTCTCGATCTCGGCCATCACCTCGGGCGCGTGCCGGGGCGCGCGCATCCAGTTCACGTTCTGTACGCGGCCGTGCTTGTCGACGTCGACCTGCAGCACGCCAACCGCGTACAGCAGCGGCGGCATGCGGCCCTTGTAGATGCGGTCGCCGTGCAGGCCGTACAGGTGGCCGGCGGCGTCCTTGCGGTAGGCGCGCGGCGTGGCGGCCTGGGAGATGCGGGGATTGGTCACCGGCTCCTCGACCACCGGGGGCGGTGGTGTCTCCACCACCACCGGCGGCGGAGTGACGACCGCTTCCGCCGGGGGGGGCGGTGGAGTCGTCGTGCAGGCCGCCAGCAGGAAGCCGGCGGTGATCGCCGGCCAGCCGGCGATGCGGATCGAGATTCCCTTCATTTACTTCTCCTCTTTGGGCATGCAAAGGGCCGCCCTTTGTCCGCGGACGCTTGCCGTCCGCGCCTCGTGCAACGGCCGGCTCGCGATCCGGGATGACCATGCTTACGGCTGGGTATGCCAGTTGCGAGTCGACACCGATGAACGGCACTGAAACATGACCGAGTGGCTTGTCACCCTCGCCGAGCGTGAAAAAGCGGTGCTCGTGACCGTGGCGTCGGTCGAGGGCTCCGGCCCGCGCGAGCCCGGCGCCTGGATGCTGGTCTTCGAAGAGGGGGCGGCCGGCACGATCGGCGGCGGCCGCCTGGAGTTCGACGCCATCGCCGCGGCGCGCGAACTGCTGGCCGGGCAGGGCTCCGTCCCGCAGCGGCGCCGCTACGCCCTGGGTCCCAGCCTCGGACAGTGCTGCGGCGGCGTGGTGCACCTCGCTTTCGAGCGCGTGACGTCAGGGGACATCGACGCGCTGCGCGACCGGCTGGCCGCGGCCGCCACGCACGTGGCGCTGTTCGGCGGCGGCCACGTCGGCCGCGCGATCGCCTCGCGCATGGACGGCCTGCCGTTCGCGCTGACCTGGATCGACAGCCGCGACGAGATCTTCCCCGCGCAGCTGCCCGCCAACGTCCGCTGCGAGTACTCCGACCCCGTGCAGCGCGCGGTGGTCGACCTCGCGCCGGGCAGCCAGGTGCTGATCATGAGTTTCAGCCATGCCGAGGACCTGGACATCCTCGCCGCCTGCCTGCAGCGGCGGCGCGAGCGCGACGACCTCCCTTTCATCGGCCTGATCGGCAGCAGGACCAAGTGGGCCACCTTCCGACACCGGCTGGAGCAGCGCGGCTTCACGGCCGCGGAACTGGACGCGGTGCACTGCCCGATCGGCGTGCCCGGCATCGCGGGCAAGCAGCCGGCGGTGGTGGCCGTCAGCGCGCTGGCCCAACTCCTGCAAACGAAAACGCCATCGGCGCCGCCGCGCGCCTGACCACGACGACCACATGGAAAGCTACCTCCTCGACTGGGCCAACCTGCTGCTGCGCTGGCTGCACGTGATCACCGCCATCGCCTGGGTGGGGTCCTCGTTCTACTTCGTGTTCCTGGACTCCAGCCTCACGCCGCCGAAGGACGAGGACCTGAAGCGCCAGGGCGTCAGCGGCGAGTTGTGGGCGGTGCACGGCGGCGGTTTCTATCACCCGGTGAAGTTCGCGGTCGCCCCGCCGCGGCTGCCGGAGCACCTGCACTGGTTCTACTGGGAGAGCTACACGACCTGGATGTCGGGGTTCGCGCTCTTCACCGTGTCGTACCTGTGGAACGCGGGCAGCTACCTGGTCGACAAGTCCTTGATGGACTGGTCGCCGCTGGCGGCCGGCGCGACGGCGGTCGGTTTCATGGTGGTGTTCTGGCTGGCCTACGACGCGGTCTGCCGGGTGTTCGGCGATCGCGAGAAGGGCGATGCGATCGTCGGCGCGCTGGTCGCGGTTCTGGTGGCCGTGGCCGCCTGGCTGGCCTGCCACTGGTACCCGGGCCGCGCGGCCTTCCTGCTGGTGGGTGCGATGATCGCCACGGCGATGAGCGCCAACGTGCTGTTCTGGATCATCCCCGGCCAGCGCAAGATGGTGGCGGCCATCCGCGAGGGCCGGCCGGTCGATCCGGTCCACGGCAAGCGCGGCAAGCAGCGCAGCGTGCACAACACCTACTTCACGCTGCCGGTGCTGCTGGCGATGCTGTCCAACCACTACAGCTTCCTGTGGAACCACCCGCGCAACTGGGTCGTGCTGATCCTGCTGATGTTCGCGGGCGCGGCGATCCGCCAGTTCTTCGTGCTGCGCCACGGCTGGAAGCTCGGGCGCAACCGGCATCCGCTGCCGTACGCGGCGGTGGGCATCGCGGTGATCGCGGCCACGGCGGTGTGGCTGGCGCCCTCGGGCGGAGGTGCTCCGGCGGCTGCGGCGACTTCATCCGGAGCGGGCTACGCGCAGGTCCGCGCGATCCTGGAGCAGCGCTGCTACCAGTGCCATGGCGCGCAGCTGCAGATGAAGAACGTGCGCCTGGATTCACCCGAGGGGCTGAAGCAGCACGCCGCGTCGGTCTACCAGCAGGCCGTGGTGAGCAAGCTCATGCCGCTGAACAACGCGACGGGCATGACGGACGCGGAGCGGGCGGCGGTGGGGCAGTGGTTCCAGGCGGGGGCGAAGACGCAGTAACTGGAAGCGTCATCCCCGCGAAGGCGGGGATCCAGTGCTTCCCTTCGATCGCCGAAGAAGGCGGAAGCTCTGGATTCCCGCCTTCGCGGGAATGACGGGGAGGGTGGCGATCACTCCGCCGTGATGTTCGCCGTCTTGATGATCTTGGCCCAGTACTCCGTCTCTTTCTTGACCAGCGCGTCCAGCGCGTCCGGCGGCAGGTAGCGCAGCTCGATCCCCGCGGTGTTCGCGCGGGTCTTGGTCTCGGGCTGGTCCAGCGCCTGCTTGATGCTGGTGGTGAGCTTGCTGATCACGTCCGCCGGCGTGCCGGCAGGCGCGAAGATCGCCACCCAGGCCTCCAGCTCGAAACCCTTCAGCCCCGCTTCCTCGGTGGTCGGCACGTTGGGCACGCCCGGATGGCGCGTCTTGCCGGTCACCGCCAGGCCCTTGAGCTTGCCTTGCTGCACATGGCCCATCACCGAAGGCGGCGTGGTGATGAACACCTGCACCTGACCCGACAGCACGTCCTGGATGGCCGGTCCCGAGCCGCGGTACGGGATGTGGACCATGCTGGTGCCGGTCTGCATCTTGAACATCTCGGTGCCCACGTGCGAGAGCGAGCCGTTGCCCTGCGAGGCATAGCTCAGCTTGCCGGGGTTCTTCTTCAGGTGCGCGATGAACTCGCCCAGCGTGTTGGCCGGCACGGAAGGGTGGACCGCGATCACGTTGGTCGCCGCCGTGATCAGCGCGACCGGCGCCAGGTCCTTCTGCGCCCAGGGCAGCTTGGGCATCAGCGAGGGATTGCCCACGTGGTAGGCCGAATACGAGGTCAGCAGCGTGTAGCCGTCGGGCGTGGCGCGCGCCACGTTCCCGTACGCGACGTTGCCGCTGCCGCCACCCTTGTTGTCGACCACCACCGACTGGTTGAGCACCCTCGCCAGCGGATCGGCCAGCAGCCGCGCCGAGCTGTCCACCAGCCCGCCGGGCGGGTTGGGCACGACCAGGGTGATGGGCTTGCTCGGGAAGCCCTGGGCGGCGGCCCAGCCGGTCGCCGCGGTGAGGCCGGCGGCCAGCAGCAGGCGCCTGAGAGGCAGGTGGGATTTCATGGGTGTCGTCTCCTTCGTTGTGGGTGGTTCGCGGCCCGCAGTATCGGTGCGCCCCGCCGGCGGCACAATCGGCCGCTGTGCACCACCAGGCCACGCTCCAGTTCTCGACCGCCGGCCGCGGCACCCGCGACATCACGCAGGCGGTGGCCGGCATCGTCGCGCAGTCGCGCGTGCGCACCGGCCTCGTCCACCTGTTCGCGCAGCACACCAGCTGCTCGCTGGTGATCACGGAGAACGCCGATCCCGACGTGCGGCGCGACCTGGAAACGGTGCTCTCGCGCCTGGCGCCCGACGGCGACCGCGCCTACCGACACGACACCGAAGGCCCCGACGACATGGCCGCGCACGCGCGCACCGTGATCAGCGGCGAGTCGCTCACGGTGCCCGTCGGCGAGGGCCGGCTGCTGCTGGGCACCTGGCAAGGCCTCTTCCTCTGGGAACACCGCGCGGAACCTCAGCACCGCAGCGTGGTGGTCACCGTCCTCGGCGAATGAACATGAACCCTTCCACCGACGGCCCCGTGCCCGATCCGCAGCGCGCCCCGCGCGAATTCCTGGAGCACCTGTACCGCGCCGCGGTGCATCGCGCGCTCCCGCTGCACAACACGGCCGCCTTCCTGCCGGCGCCGCCGCGCGGCCGCACGGTCGTGGTCGGCGCTGGCAAAGCCGCGGCGCAGATGGCGGCGGCGCTGGAAGCCGTCTGGCCTGGCCCGCTGGCAGGCGTGGTGGTCACCCGTTACGGCCATT
>JAEWBU010000116.1 GCA_023390985.1 Pseudomonadota bacterium | reverse complement strand
GGGCAAGCGCCCCATCCAGCGGCACCAGCGGGTGTACGCCACCCTGGGTGCGAGAATGCACACGGACGAGGTCCACGCGCTGTCGATGAAGACCTTCACGCCCGCCGAGTGGGCGTCCACCCGACATTCCTGATCCGAGATGGACAAGCTATTGATCCGCGGGGGCCGGCCGCTCCACGGCGAGGTCCGCATCTCCGGCGCCAAGAACGCTGCGCTGCCGCAGCTGTGCGCCGCGCTGCTGGCCGATGAAGCCGTGCAGCTGCGCAACGTGCCGCGCCTGCAGGACGTGGCCACCATGCTCAAGCTGGTGCGCAACATGGGCGTCACCGCCGAGCAGGACGAAGAGGGCGGGGTGCGCATCGACGCCGGCAAGCTCAGCTCGCCGGAAGCGCCTTACGAACTGGTGAAGACCATGCGCGCCTCGGTGCTGGCCCTGGGCCCGCTGCTGGCGCGCTTCGGCGAAGCCACCGTGTCGCTGCCGGGCGGCTGCGCCATCGGCTCGCGGCCGGTCGACCAGCACATCAAGGGCCTGCAGCAGATGGGCGCCGAGATCGTGGTGGAGCACGGCTACATGATCGCCAAGCTGCCCAAGGGCAGCGAGCGGCTGCGCGGCGCGAGCATCACCACCGACATGGTGACCGTCACCGGCACCGAGAACTTCATGATGGCCGCCGCCCTGGCCGAAGGCGAGACCGTGCTGGAGAACGCCGCCCAGGAGCCGGAGATCAGCGACCTGGCCGAGATGCTGATCCGCATGGGCGCCAGTATCGAAGGCCACGGCACCCGCCGCATCCGCATCGAGGGCGTGAAGCGCCTTTCCGGCTGCACGCACCAGGTGGTGGCCGACCGCATCGAGGCCGGCACCTTCCTGTGCGCGGTGGCCGCCACGGGCGGTGAAGCGGTGCTGCGCCACGGCCGCGCCGACCATCTGGAAGCGGTGATCGAGAAGCTGCGCCAGGCCGGCGCCGAGATCACCGCGCTGGAAGACGGCATCCGCATCCGCTCGCAGGGGCGGCTGAAGGCCCAGAGCTTCCGCACCACCGAGTACCCCGGTTTCCCGACCGACATGCAGGCCCAGTTCATGACGTTGAACGCCATCGCCGACGGCGCCTCGCACGTCACCGAAACCATCTTCGAGAACCGCTTCATGCACGTGAACGAGCTGGTGCGCCTGGGCGCGAAGATCCAGGTGGACGGCAAGGTCGCCGTGCTGGAAGGCGTGCCGCGCCTGTCGGGCGCCACCGTGATGGCCACCGACCTGCGCGCGTCCGCCAGCCTGGTCATCGCCGGCCTGGTGGCCGAGGGCGAGACGATGGTGGACCGCATCTACCACCTGGACCGGGGCTACGACCGGATGGAAGCCAAGCTGCGCGGCCTGGGCGCCGAGATCGAGAGAGTGAGCGCATGACCGTCACCCTGGCGCTTTCCAAGGGCCGCATCTTCGACGAGACGATGCCGCTGCTGCAGTCCGCGGGCATCCAGGTGCTGGAAGACCCGGAGAAGTCGCGCAAGCTGATCCTGCCCACCAACCGCCCCGAGCTGCGCGTGGTGCTGGTGCGCGCCACCGACGTGCCGACGTACGTGCAATACGGCGGCGCCGACCTGGGCGTCACGGGGCTGGACACGCTGATCGAACACGGCAGCCAGGGCCTGTACCAGCCGCTGGACCTGGACATCGCGCGCTGCCGCGTCAGCGTGGCCGTGCGCTCCGACTTCGACTACGCCAACGCCGTGCGCCAGGGCTCGCGCTTGCGCGTGGCCACCAAGTACGTGTCCATCGCGCGCGACTTCTTCGCCGCCAAGGGCGTGCACGTGGACCTGATCAAGCTGTACGGCAGCATGGAGCTCGCGCCGCTCACCGGACTGGCCGACGCCATCGTGGACCTGGTCTCCACCGGCAACACGCTCAAGGCCAACCAGCTGGTCGAAGTCGAACGCATCATGGACATCAGCTCGCGCCTGGTGGTCAACCAGGCCGCGCTCAAGCTCAAGCAGGCGCCGATCCGCCAGCTGATCGATACCTTCGCCCGCGCCACCGCCGCCCGCCCCTCGTGATGACCCCGCAAGCCCGACCCCTTCGCCTGTCCACCGCCGATGCCGGCTTCGAGGCCGCGTTCCAGGCCCGGCTGCACTGGTCGGCGGACACCGACGCGCAGGTCGAGCAGGCGGTCACCGACATCCTCGATGCGGTGCGTTCACGCGGTGACGAGGCGGTGCTGGAGTTCACCCGCCGCTTCGATCGGCTGGATGCGTCGTCGATGGCGTCGCTGGAGCTGGCTCCGGCCGAACTGAAGGCCGCATTCGAAGGCCTGCCGGTCGACCAGCGCAGCGCCCTGGAAAGCGCCGCCGCCCGCGTGCGCAGCTATCACGAGGCCCAGAAGCGCGCCAGCGGCGAGAGCTGGTCGTACCGCGACGCCGACGGCACGCTGCTCGGCCAGAAGGTGACGCCGCTGGACCGCGTGGGCATCTATGTCCCCGGCGGCAAGGCGGCCTACCCGTCGTCGGTGCTGATGAACGCCATCCCGGCGCACGTCGCGGGCGTGGGCGAGATCGTCATGGTGGTGCCCACGCCGGGCGGCGAGAAGAATCCGCTGGTGCTGGCGGCCGCGCACGTCGCAGGCGTTCACCGCGCCTTCACCATCGGCGGCGCCCAGGCGGTGGGCGCGCTGGCGTACGGCACGCGGACGGTGCCGCGGGTGGACAAGATCACCGGCCCCGGAAACGCCTATGTCGCCAGCGCCAAGCGACGCGTGTTCGGCCAGGTGGGGATCGACATGATCGCCGGCCCGAGCGAGATCCTGGTGCTGGCCGACGGCAGCACGCCGGCGGACTGGGTGGCGATGGACCTGTTCTCGCAGGCGGAGCACGACGAGCTGGCGCAGAGCATCCTGCTGTGCCCGGACGCTGCCTACCTCGACCGCGTGCAGCAGGAGATCGATCGCCTGCTGCCGCAGATGCCGCGCGCGGACATCATCGCCAAGTCCCTGAACGGCCGCGGCGCGCTGATCCTCACGCGTTCGATGGACGAGGCGTGCGAGATCAGCAACCGCATCGCGCCCGAGCACCTGGAGATCGCCAGTGGCGATCCGCATCGTTGGGAGCCGCTGCTCAGGCACGCCGGCGCCATCTTCCTGGGCGGCTACACCAGCGAAAGCCTGGGCGACTACTGCGCCGGCCCCAATCACGTGCTGCCCACCAGCAGCACGGCCCGCTTTTCCAGCCCGCTGGGCGTGTACGACTTCCAGAAGCGCAGCAGCCTGATCGAGGTCAGCGAAGCGGGCGCGCAGTCGCTCGGCCGCGTGGCTTCGGTGCTGGCGCACGGCGAGGGCCTGCAGGCGCACGCCCGGGCCGCCGAGATGAGGCTCAAGCCATGAGCCGCCGGGCCGCTCCCGAGGCTCATGGCACCGCAGCCCGTAGGGCGGAGGTTTCCCAGTGAACGCCATCCCCCTGCCGCCGCGCCTGTCGCGCCTGATCCGCCACGACGTGCAGGGCATGCACGCCTATGCCGTCCAGCCGTCGGCCGGGCTGGTCAAGCTGGACGCGATGGAGAACCCGCACCGGCTGCCGCCCGAGCTGCAACACGCTCTGGGCGAGCGGCTGGCGTCCGTGGCGCTGAACCGGTACCCGGGCGAGCGCGTCGCCACGCTGCGCGATGCGCTCGGGCGCCACGCCGGCATGCCCGAGGGTTTCTCGCTGATGCTGGGCAACGGCTCCGACGAGCTGATCTCGCTGCTGGCCATGGCCTGCGACGTGCCCGGCGCGTCCATCCTGGCGCCGGTGCCGGGCTTCGTGATGTACGGCATGAGCGCCCAGCTGCAGGGCCTGAAGTTCATCCCGGTGGACCTCACGCCCGATTTCGAGCTGGACGAGCGCGCCATGCTCGCCGCCATCGAACAGCACCAGCCTTCGATCGTCTTCCTCGCCTATCCGAACAATCCCACGGCCAACCTCTGGGACGATGCTGTCATCGAGCGCATCGTGCAGGCCGCGCCCGGATTGGTGGTCATCGACGAGGCCTACCAGCCGTTCGCCAGCCGCAGCTACGCCGATCGCATCACCCGCCACGAGCACGTGCTGCTGATGCGAACGCTGAGCAAGTTCGGCCTGGCCGGTGTCCGCATCGGCTACATGATCGGCCGCTCGGCGCTCATCGGCGAGATCGACAAGGTCCGGCCGCCCTACAACATCAGCGTCCTCAACTGCGAGGCGGCATTGTTCGCCCTGGAGCACGCGGACGTGTTCGACGCCCAGGCCGCCGAGCTGCGCCGCGAGCGCGGACGGCTGCTGGAAGCGCTGGGCGCCATGCCCGGCGTGCAGGCCTGGCGCAGCGATGCCAACATGATCCTGGTGCGCGTGCCCGACGCGGACGCCGCCTTCCAGGGCATGAAGGCGCGCGGCGTGCTGGTCAAGAACGTTTCTAGAATGCACCCATTGCTGGCCCAGTGCCTGCGCCTGACCGTCGGAACCGCCGACGAGAACGCGCAGATGCTGCAGGCCCTGCAAGCAAGCCTATGACCGCCCCCCGTACCGCCGAGATCACCCGCAACACCGCCGAGACCCGCATCACCGTGCGCGTCAACCTCGACGGCAGCGGCCAGGCCCGCCTTTCCACCGGCATCGGCTTCTTCGACCACATGCTCGACCAGATCGCCCGGCACGGCCTGGTCGACCTGGACATCCAGGCCGAGGGCGACCTGCACATCGACGGCCACCACACGGTCGAGGACGTGGGCATCACGCTCGGCCAGGCCGTGGCCAAGGCCGTCGGCGACAAGAAGGGCCTGCGCCGCTACGGCCATGCCTACGTGCCGCTGGACGAGGCTTTGTCGCGCGTGGTGATCGACTTCTCGGGCCGTCCCGGCCTCGTCATGAACGTGCCGTTCAAGAGCGGCATGATCGGCACCTTCGACAGCCAGCTCGCGCACGAGTTCTTCCAGGGTTTCGCCAACCACGCGTTCGTCACCCTGCACATCGACAACCTGCGCGGCGAGAACGCCCACCACCAGTGCGAGACCGTGTTCAAGGCGTTCGCCCGCGCGCTGCGCTCGGCGGTCGAGCTCGACCCGCGCGCGGCCGGCACCATTCCCTCCACCAAGGGCTCCCTCTGATGCAGTCCTTCCCGGCGCGAGGCCGGGACAGTTCCAGATGAAAACGGTAGCGGTCGTCGATTACGGCATGGGCAACCTGCGTTCGGTTTCGCAGGCGGTGCAGCATGCGGCCCAGGACAGCGGATTCCATGCGCTCATCACCTCGAAGCCCGAGGAAGTGCGCGCGGCCGAGCGCTTGGTGCTGCCCGGCCAGGGTGCCATGCCCGACTGCATGCGCGAGCTGCGCGACTCGGGCCTGCTGCCGGCCGTGTTGGAAGCCGCGGCCAGCAAGCCGCTGTTCGGCGTGTGCGTCGGGATGCAGATGCTGCTCGACCGTAGCGAGGAAGGCCCGAGCGACGGCCTCGGCCTGATCCCCGGCGAGGTCAGGCGCTTCCAGCTGGAAGGCCGGCTGCAACCCGACGGCAGCCGCTTCAAGGTCCCGCAGATGGGCTGGAACGCCGTGTGGCAGAGCCAGCCGCATCCGATGTGGGACGGCATCGCCGACGGCGCCTGGTTCTATTTCGTGCACAGCTTCTACGCCCGTCCGTCGGATGCGCGCCACAGCGCCGGCGAAGCCGACTATGGGGCCCGCTTTACCGCCGCGCTGGCCCGCGATAATATTTTTGCGACCCAGTTCCACCCCGAGAAAAGCGCTGACGCAGGACTCGCCCTCTACCGGAATTTCCTCCGCTGGAATCCCTGAAGCCCTCCGGGCTTCGTCCGCCGTCAGGCACTCCCCCCACAGCGCCATCCCAGCTCCCTCATGCTTCTCATTCCCGCGATCGACCTGAAGGACGGGCATTGCGTACGCCTCAAGCAAGGCGACATGGACCAGGCCACCACGTTCAGCGAGGACCCGGCCGCCATGGCGCGCAACTGGCTCGCCAAGGGCGCACGCCGCCTGCACCTGGTGGACCTCAACGGCGCCTTCGCCGGAAAACCGCAGAACTTCGCGGCCGTGAAGTCCATCCTCAAGGCCGTCGGCGATGAGATTCCGGTGCAGCTGGGCGGCGGCATCCGCGACCTGGACACCATCGAGAAGTACATCGACGGCGGCCTGCGCTACGTGATCATCGGAACGGCCGCGGTGAAGAACCCCGGCTTCCTGAAGGACGCCTGCAGCGCTTTCGGCGGCCACATCATCGTGGGCCTGGACGCCAAGGACGGGAAGGTCGCCACCGACGGCTGGAGCAAGCTCACCGGCCACGAGGTGGTCGACCTGGCGCGCAAGTTCGAGGACTGGGGCGTCGAGTCCATCGTCTACACCGACATCGGCCGCGACGGCATGCTCACCGGCATCAACGTCGACGCCACCGTCAAGCTGGCGCAGTCGCTCACGATCCCGGTCATCGCCTCCGGCGGCCTGTCGGGCCTGACCGACATCGAGAAGCTCTGCGCCGTCGAGGACGAGGGCATCGAGGGCGTGATCTGCGGCCGGGCCATCTACTCCGGCGACCTGGACTTCGCCCAGGCCCAGGCCAAGGCCGACGAACTCTCCAGAGACTGATGCTCGCCAAGCGCATCATCCCCTGCCTGGACGTCACCGGCGGCCGGGTCGTCAAGGGCGTCAACTTCGTCGAGCTGCGCGACGCGGGGGACCCGGTGGAGATCGCCGCCCGCTACAACGAGCAGGGCGCCGACGAACTCACCTTCCTCGACATCACCGCCACCAGCGACGGCCGCGACCTGATCCTGCCCATCATCGAGGCGGTCGCCTCGCAGGTGTTCATCCCGCTCACGGTCGGTGGCGGCGTGCGCACGGTGGAAGACGTGCGCCGCCTGCTCAACGCGGGCGCCGACAAGACCAGCTTCAACTCCGCCGCCATCGCCAATCCCGAGGTGATCAACGCCGCGTCCGGCAAGTACGGCGCGCAGTGCATCGTGGTCGCCATCGACGCCAAGCGGCGCAGCGGCGCCGACGAGGCGGCGCGCGGCCCGGGCTGGGACGTGTACAGCCACGGCGGCCGCCGCAACACCGGTCTGGATGCCGTCCAGTGGGCCGCCGAAATGGCGCGCCGCGGCGCCGGCGAGATCCTGCTGACCAGCATGGACCGCGACGGCACCAAGTCCGGCTTCGACCTGGAACTCACGCGTGCCGTGAGCGACGCGGTGCCGGTGCCCGTCATCGCCTCCGGCGGCGTGGGCAACCTCGACCACCTGGCCGACGGCGTGCAGAAGGGCGGCGCCGACGCGGTGCTCGCCGCCAGCATCTTCCATTACGGCGAGTACACGGTCGGCCAGGCCAAGGCCCGGATGGCCGAGCGCGGCATCCCGGTCCGCCGGTAAGCGGGCCCCTCCCCGGATCGCCGACAATCGGGCCATGGACTGGCTCGACGAAGTCAAGTGGGACGCCTCCGGGCTGGTGCCCGTCATCGCCCAGGAGCAGGGCACCGGCGACGTGCTGATGTTCGCCTGGATGAACCGCGAAGCGCTGCAGCGCACGGCCGAGCTGGGCCGTGCGGTGTACTTCAGCCGTTCGCGCAACAAGCTTTGGTTCAAGGGCGAGGAGTCCGGCCACGTGCAGCAGGTGCACGAGATCCGCATGGACTGCGACAACGACGTGCTGCTGCTGAAGGTGACGCAGAAGGGGCACGACCCCTCGATCGCCTGCCACACGGGGCGTCACAGCTGTTTCTTCCAGCGCCATGAAGATGGCGCCTGGAAGGCGGTCGAGCCGGTCTTGAAGAACCCGGACGACATCTACAAGTAACGACAATGAGCGCCAACGATTCCCTGGCCCGCCTGGCGGCCGTCATCGAGAGCCGCAAGCCCGGCCGCGGCGGCGACCCCGAGAGCAGCTACGTCGCGCGCCTCCTGCACAAGGGGCCGGACGCCTTCCTCAAGAAGATCGGCGAGGAGGCCACGGAGGTGGTGATGGCGGCCAAGGACGCGGACCACGGCGGCGACCGCTCGAAGATCGTGGGCGAGGTGGCCGACCTGTGGTTCCACAGCATGATCGCGCTGGCGCATTACGGTCTGGCACCGGCCGACGTGATCGCCGAACTGGAGCGCCGCGAGGGCACCAGCGGCATCGAGGAAAAGGCGCTGCGCAAGGCGCGCCAGCGCGAAGGAGCGGGCGAATGAGCGAGACCGATTTCGCGGCGTTCGAGGGCAAGCGGCCCGAGGACCGGACCATCATGAACGTGCTGTACGGCATGCACACGTTCGCGCCGTTCACCTACTGGGTGCTGGCGGTGATCGCGATGATCGTGAACTACGTGCGCCGCGCCGACGAACTGGACGCGGTCTACGCCTCGCACCACAACTACATGATCGCCACCTTCTGGTGGAGCGTGCTGTGGCTGCTGGTGACCTCGCCGCTGTACCTGCTGTTCTTCTTCCCGGGCTTCGTGGCGCACGCCATCGTGGGCTTGTGGTACCTGTACCGCTGCATCCGCGGCTGGCTGCGCTTCGTCGACGGCCGCCCGCCCCGTTGATCGCCATGACCCAGCACGACCCCAACTGCATCTTCTGCAAGATCGTCGAAGGCAAGATTCCTTCGCGCAAGGTGTACGAGGACGACGACATCCTCGCGTTCCACGACATCCAGCCCTGGGCGCCGATGCACTTCCTGCTGATCCCCAAGCAGCACGTGCCGTCGCTGGCGCACGTGGGCCCGGAGCACGCGGGCGTGCTGGGCCGGATGCTCGCGCTGGCGCCCAGGCTGGCCGCGGAGAACGGCGCGCGGCCGTATCCGCAGGGCGGTCATCGGGTGATCATCAACACCGGCGACGATGGCGGGCAGGAGGTGCACCACCTGCACCTGCACGTCATCGGTGGCCCGCGCCCCTGGCGCAAGGGCTGACTGACCCTGAGGGCAGGGCAGGTTCCGCTGCCGAAGAGCGGGGACCGATGGGTCCGGCCGACTAAAATCCGGGCAATTCATTCAGGAGTGTGATTCATGGGTTCGTTTTCCATCTGGCACTGGCTGATCGTGCTGCTGATCGTGGTGATGGTGTTCGGCACCAAGAAGTTGAAGAACATGGGTTCCGACCTCGGTGGCGCCGTCAAGGGCTTCAAGGACGGCATGAAGGACGGCTCGAAGCCGGACGAACCGGTGCCCCCGTCGCAACAGGTCACCGGCACCACGCCGCCGGCCGGCGCGCAGGACCGCACGACCATCGACGTCGAGGCTCGCAACAAGTCGTGACATCCGGGTCCGCTGAAGGCGCGCGCCTGTGATCGATCTCGGCATTTCCAAGATGGCCCTCATCGGGGTGGTGGCGTTGATCGTCATCGGCCCCGAGAAGCTGCCGCGCGTCGCCCGCACGGTCGGCACCCTGCTGGGCAAGGCCCAGCGGTACGTCAACGACGTGAAGGCCGAGGTCAACCGGTCGATGGAGCTCGATGAGCTTCGCAAGATGAAGGACAGCGTGGAGACCGCGGCCCGCGACGTCGAGAACTCGGTGCGCACCGGCGCCTCCGAATTCGAGAAGCAGTGGTCCGACGCCGTCGGCGAGACGCAGGCGCTGCCCGGCGCCGAGCCCGTACCCGAGTACCCGCAGTACAAGCATCCGAAGAAGAAGTGGCGCCTCAAGCAGGGCGCCACCCCGCAGTGGTACAAGGCCCGCAACGGCGTCCGCACCCGGGCCCTTTCCGGCGCCGCCCGCGTGGCGCGCTACCGGCCCAAGAAACTGAACTGATGTCCCAGCCCGACAAGGAAGACGAGCTCGCCGGCACCGAGCAGCCATTCGTCGCCCATCTCGTGGAGCTGCGTGACCGGCTCCTCTACTCCATCTACGGCATCGTCGCCGCCATCGCCGTGCTGGCGATCTGGCCCGGGCCCAACGGCCTGATCGACTTCATCGCGCAGCCGATCCGGGCGCACATGCCGCCCGATGCCAAGCTCATCGCGGTGGGCGTGTTCTCGCCCTTCTTCGTGCCGCTCAAGGTGCTGCTGCTGGTGGCCGTGCTGGCGGTGCTGCCCTGGCTGATGTACCAGCTGTGGGCGTTCGTCGCGCCCGGCCTGTACAGCCACGAGAAGAAGTTCGCGCTGCCGCTGATCATCTTCGGCAGCCTGCTGGCCTACGCCGGCATCGCCTTCGTGCAGTTCTTCGTGCTGGACAAGATGTTCGGCTTCATCCAGGGCTTCACGCCGAAGAGCGTGGCGGCCACCCCGGACATCGCCTCGTACGTGGAGGCCATCCTGGGCCTCTACATCGCGTTCGGCCTGGCCTTCCAGGTGCCGATCGTGGTGATGCTGCTGGTGCGCTTCAACCTGGTCACCACCGACAAGCTCAAGGAATTCCGCGGCTACTTCATCGTCGTCGCGTTCATCGTCGCCGCGGTGGTGACGCCGCCGGACGTGATCTCCCAGCTGGCGCTGGCCGTGCCGATGGTGATCCTCTACGAGATCGGCATCGTCGGCGCGAAGTGGTTCGTCAAGGCCAGCCGCGCGCCCGACGACAACAGCTCGGACGCCGCCGAGGAAAAGACCTCCTAGCGCGCCGCGGCGCGCGGCCTGGGCCGCAGGCCCGGCGTCACGTTCAGCTGCAGCGACTCGTCGCGCCGCTGCACCTTGAAGGGCGTGGGCGCGCCGGGCTTCAGGGCCGCCACGTTGGTCAGCAGCTCGGACACGTTGCCGATCTGCTTGCCGCCCACCTCCACGATCACGTCGCCGGGCCGCAGGCCCGCCTGCGCGGCCGGGCCGTTCTGCAGCACGCCGGTGACCAGCACCCCGTTGCGCGCCTTGACGCCGAACGTCTCCATGAGGTCGGGCGACAGGTCGGCGGGCTCGACGCCGATCCAGCCGCGCCGCACGACGCCTTCCTTCACGATGCCTTCCAGCACCAGCTTGGCGGTGGAGACGGGGATCGCGAAACCGATGCCCATGCTGCCGCCCGAACGGGAGTAGATCGCCGTGTTGATGCCCATCAGCTGGCCGCTGGCGTCGACCAGCGCGCCGCCCGAGTTGCCGGGATTGATGGCCGCGTCGGTCTGGATGAAGTTCTCGAACGTGTTGATGCCCAGCTGGTTGCGCCCGAGCGCGCTGACGATGCCGCTGGTGACGGTCTGGCCGACCCCGAACGGATTGCCGATGGCCAGCACCTGGTCGCCCACCTGGAGCGCGTCGGAGTTGCCCAGCGTGATCACGGGCAGGCGGTCGAGCTCCACGCGCAGCACGGCCAGGTCGGTGTCGGGATCGGTGCCGATCACCTTGGCCAGCGCGGTGCGGCTGTCGTTCAGCGTCACCTCGATCTCGTCGGCGCCTTCCACCACGTGGTTGTTGGTGAGGATGTAGCCGTCGGGGCTGATGATCACGCCGCTGCCCAGGCCCACCTGCGGCTGGCCGCCCTGGTCGCCGAAGAAGAAGCGGAACCACGGGTCGTTGGCCTGCGGATTGCGCGGCGCCGCCTTGCTGGTGTTGATGCTCACCACGGCGGCCGACGCGCGCTGCGCGGCCTGCCGAAAGCTGCCGGCGGGCGGCGGCCCTGCCGGCGCGGGCGCCTCCAGCAGCGTTACGCCCGTGCTCTGGGAGGTGATCCCCGGCCGCCGCAGCCACTCCGGCTTGAAGGTCGCGACCACGAAGAACACGGCGACCAGGATGGTGACGGCTTGCGAGAACAGGAGCCAGGAGCGGCGCATGAAGGCGTTCGGGAGGTAAGAAGAACCTGTCAGTGTAGACCCCCGTGCTCCTCCACAATGGAGCTTTTGCTCCTCGTCCGATGACTTCCCGACAGCAACTCGCCGACGCCTTCGACCGGCTGCTCCAGCCCGAGCGCTTCAAGGACTACGGCCCCAACGGCCTGCAGGTCGAGGGCCGGCCCGAGGTGCGTCGCATCGTCTCCGGTGTCACCGCCAGCCGCGCGCTGATCGAGGCGGCGGTCGCGGATCGTGCCGACGCGGTGTTCGTGCACCACGGCCTGTTCTGGCGCGGGCAGGACGGCCGGGTGACCGGCTGGATGAAGCAGCGGCTCGCGCTGCTGTTGCAGCACGACATCAATCTGTTCGCCTACCACCTGCCGATGGACGCGCATCCCGAGCTCGGCAACAACGCGCAGCTGGGCGCGGTGCTCGGCCTGCAGGCGCAGGAGCGGTTCGGCGAGCAGGACCTCGGATTCCTGGGTGCGCGGCAGGACGGTGCTCCATTCGAGGACGCGCAGGCGCTGGCCGCGCACGTGCAGCGGGTGCTCGGCCGCAGCGTGACGCTGGTGGAAGGCGGCGGCGGTCCGGTGTCGCGCATCGCGTGGTGCACGGGCGGCGCCCAGGGCTATTTCGAAGCGGCCATCGCCGCCGGCGCGCAGGCGTTCATCACCGGCGAGATCTCGGAGCCGCAGGCGCACTACGCGCGCGAATGCGGCGTGAGCTTCCTGGCCTGCGGCCACCATGCGACCGAGCGCTACGGCGCGCCGGCGGTGGCCGGGCACGTGGCGGCGGCGCTCGGGCTCGAGCACCGCTTCATCGACATCGACAACCCGGCCTGAGGGGCGCTCCGTGAAGCCCATCGCCATCACGCAGGGAGACCCGGCCGGCATCGGCGGGGAACTCATCGCGAGGCTCTACCGCGACGAGCCGGGCGAACTGCCGGGCTGCTTCGTCGTCGGCGACCTCCTGCACCTGCGCCGCTCGGCCGCGGCGATCCTGGCGCCGGGCCAGGCCACCCTGCCGATCGCGCTGATCGACTCGCCCGCCCAGGCGCTGGAAGTGCCGCCGCACTGCATCCCGCTGCTGCCGACGAGCCGCGCCGGATCGCTCGTGCCGTGGGGCCGGGTCGATGCCGCCGCAGGACGCATCGCAGCCGATGCGGTCACCTGGGCCGCGCGCGCCGCGCTGCGCGGCGAGGTCGCCGCCGTGGTCACCGCGCCGCTACACAAGGAAGCGCTGGCGGCCGCCGGCGTGCCCTATCCGGGCCACACCGAACTGCTGCAGGCCGAAGCGGCGGCGCATGCCGGGGTCACGCCGGCGCGGATGCCGGTGCGCATGATGCTGGCCAGCGAGGAACTGCGGACCGTGCTCGTGAGCATCCACGTTTCGCTGCGCGACGCGATCGAGGCCGTCACGCGCGACAACGTGCTGCAGACGCTGCGCATCGCGCACGCCGCGCTGTCGCGCCTGCTCGGACGGCCGCCGCGGATCGGCGTCGCCGGGCTGAACCCGCACGCGGGGGAGGGCGGCCTGTTCGGGCGCGAGGAGCTGGAGGTGATCGCGCCCGCGCTGCAGGCGGCGCGCGACGAGGGAATCGACGCTTCGGGCCCGTGGGCGCCCGACACGGTCTTCATGCGCGCCCGTTCCACGCCGCAGCGCGCGGGCGAGTTCGACGTGGTGATCGCGATGTACCACGACCAGGGCCTGATCCCGGTCAAATACATGGGCCTGGAGCAGGGCGTGAACGTCACGCTGGGGCTGCCGCTGGTGCGCACCAGCCCCGATCACGGGACCGCGTTCGATATCGCCGGCACCGGCCGGGCCGATGCGTCCAGCCTGCTGGCCGCGGTACGGATGGCGCGGCGGCTGGCCGCCGGTCCGGTCGCTACTTCCTGAGGCTGTCGCGGATCTCGCGCAGCAGCACGATGTCCTCCGGCGGAGCGGAGGGCGCGGCCGCGGCGGGTTCGGCGTGCTTGCGCTTCAGGCGGTTGATCTGGCGGACCATCATGAAAATGATGAAGGCCAAGATCAGGAAGTTCACCGCGACGGTGATGAAGTTGCCCCAGGCGAACACGGGCACGCCCGCCTTGGTCAGGTCGGCCAGCGTGCGCGGCACCCCCGGGGGGATGGAGCCGAGCACCACGAACTTGTTCGAGAAATCCAGGTCCCCGCCGACCAGGCTGATGATCGGCATGATCACGTCCTTGACCAGCGAGTCGACGATCTTGTTGAACGCGGCGCCGATGATCACGCCCACCGCCAGGTCGATCACGTTGCCCTTGATCGCGAACTCGCGAAACTCCTTGACGATGCTCATTTCCGCTCCTTCCCGTTGTTGACGGCCGCGAGTGTATGTGGCGCGCCGGCGCCGCGCGGCCGCTCGCAAGGGTGGATTCGGCGGGATACGGTCCGCTACAATCGCGGGTTGACCTTACAAGCGTTCCCCCTTCGAGGACTACATGAGTGACTCCCCACTGGACACCAGCAAGCGGACGTGGCTGATCGCGTCCGGTTGTGCTGGCGCGGCAGGCGCTGCATTCACCGCCGTTCCCTTCGTGAGCAGCTTCCA
>JAEWBU010000110.1 GCA_023390985.1 Pseudomonadota bacterium | reverse complement strand
GCGTCATCCCCGCGAAGGCGGGGATCCAGGGCTTTCCTGGAACGCTGAAATCGGAAGCTCTGGGTCCCCGCCTTCGCGGGGACGACGGGATTCAGTGCTCGCCCTTGGAGTGGGACTTGCCCTCCTCCTCCGCCTGCTTCATCTCGCGCGCTTCCTGCTCGGAGCGCGGCTTCGCCTTCTCGGCGTCCGCCTCGACGTCCGCGTTCTTCACGTAGCGCTCGGTGCGCTCCTTGTAGTCGCGGGCGCCTTCGTAGCTGCCCTCGCCCATCTGCTGGGGCTTGCCGGAAGCGCCCTGCTGCTGGCCGGGCTGGCCCTGCTTCTGGAACTCGTTGGAACCGGACATCTGCTGCTGTTGCGCGACGCGATCGCCGGCCGGTTGCTGCTGCTGGGAGGTACTGCGGGAACTCACGGAGGTCTCCTGGTGCTGGGTACTGGCTCGAAAGAGCCAGCAGCTTAGGAAAAACCACAGCCGCGTTGCGTCAGCCGTGGGCGCGACCTCGGTCGGACAGCGACTACACCGCCGCGTTCAGCCTTGCAGCGAAGCCCACATCTCTTTATCGCGCTCGGCCGTCCAGATCCGCGGATTCTTGATGCCGCTCGCCTCGTCGAAGGCGCGGCTCACGTCGAACGGCAGGCAGTGCTCGTAGATGAACACGTGGCCGAACACCGGGTCCATGCTCTTGCGCGTGTGCGCCATCGCGGCCTTCAGGTCCATCTTGCCGGCGGCGGCTTCCTTGGCCGCGGCAAAGAGCATCTCCACCCAGCGCTTGGTGTAGTCGAGCGCCTTGTTGACCTGCGCATTGCCCTTCATCGCCTCGCCGCGGCCGGGCACCAGCGCCTCGGCCTTCAGCGCCCGCAGCGCCTCCAGCGTGGCCGGCCATTCCTGCAGGTGGGCGTCGCCGGTGTAGACGCCGGCCTCGTACTCGACCAGGTCGCCGGAGAACAGCACCTTCTCCTCCTCGACCCAGGCGATGGTGTCGCCGCGCGTGTGGCCCGGGCCCGGGTGCCAGACCTGCACCTTGACGCCCCCCAGGTCCAGCGTGAGCCTGCCGGGCACCTCGCCCTTCGTCGGGTCGCCGCCGCCGATGACCATGGTGGGCCAGGTCAGACCCGGCACGCTCTCGGCGTTGCGGAACAGGCGCGGGAAGCGGTCCATCTCGGACTGCATGTCCTCCTTGCCGCGCTCGACGATCAGCTCGTACGTGCCCTGGCTGGCGATGATCTCGGTCGCGCCCTCGGCGGCGTATGCGCTGGCGCCGAGCACGCGCACCGCGTGGTAATGCGTCAGCAGCACGTACTTGATCGGCTTGTCGCTCACGGTGCGGATGCGCGCGATCAGGTCCTTCGCCATCGCGGGCGTGGCCGTCGCGTCGCTGACCATGATGAACTTGTCGCCGATGATCACGCCCGAGTTCGGGTCGCCCTCGGCGGTGTACGCCCAGCAGTGCGGGGACAGCTGTTCGAAAGTGATCTTCTTGTCGGCCAGGTCGGCCTGGCTGGCGAAGGCTTTGCTCACGGGGGACTCTCCTGGCGCCATCGCGGCGCGATCCGGGCGATTCTACTTACCGTAATGCATTACGGAATGTGAAACGCCGGATCAGGCCCTCAGGCGGCGAGGCCGGCGCGCGCCGCGGCCAGCACGTCCTCGAACGGCCGCGAGGCATCGACCTTCACCACGCCGGGTTCGCCGGACGGGTCTTCCAGCGCCGCGAACTGGCTGTCCACCAGGCTGGGTGGATAGAAGTGGTCCTTGCGCGACACGACTCGCTCCAGCGCCTGCGCCGGCGTGAGCGCCAGGTGCACGAAGCGCAGCCCCGGCGCCGCGGCGCGCAAGCGGTCGCGGTAGGCGGCCTTCAGCGCCGAGCAGGTGAGCACCGCGCCTTGCGGCCGGCTCGCGAGCTGCGCGCCCAGCGTGTCGAGCCAGCCCGCGCGGTCCTGGTCGTCCAGCGGGAGCCCGCGGCGCATCTTGTCGATGTTGGCGGGCGGATGGAAGGCGTCGCCCTCGACCAGCGGCAGGCCCAGCGCCTGCGCGAGGCGTTCGCCGACAGCGCTCTTGCCGCAGCCGGACACGCCCATCACGACCACATGCAGCGCGCTCATGCCGCCAGGCCCCGGTCGACGAACGCGACCACCTGCTCGGCGAAATCGGCGTAGGTCATCGCGCCGCCGGGGCGCAGCCAGGTGAAGGTCCAGTTGATCATGCCGAACAGCATCATGACGAGGGCGGTCTGATTGTCCTCGTTCACCCGCTGCGGATAGGCGCGGTGCAGGAAGCGCGTGGCCGCGGCGACCACGTCGCGCTGCCGCTCCACGATCAGCTGACGCTGCGTATCGCCCAGGAACTTGCTGTCGTGCAGCAGCGCGGCATGGCGCGTGGCGCTGGTCTCGTACTCCCCGAGGAAGGCGCGCACCAGTTCGTGCAGCGCCGCGCGGTCGTCCAGCCGCCTGCGCTGGGCGGTCGCCTCGACCTGTCCGATCAGCGCCAGCAGCCGCTGCGTGTAGCGGTCCAGCAGGTCGAAAAGGATCGCTTCCTTGCTCTCGTAGTAGTGATAGAGGCGGGCCTTGGAGGTGCCGCCCGCCGCGGCGATGTCGTTCATGCTGGCCGCCGCGTAGCTGCGTTCGGCGAAGCACTGCGCCGCGATCTCGAGGATCTCGTCCCGCTTGATCTCGTGCTGCTGCGATCGTGGGCGCGCCATGGGTGGCCGCGATTATCGCGACCACCCGCGGCACGCCGTCACGCGGCGGGGCACTCGTTGCGCTGGGGCCGCGGCAGCAGCGCGCCGGCAGCCAGGCCGATCACGGCGGCGAAAAGTCGACCGCCGGCCCGCACGCCGAGCACGACGGCCAGCTGCAGGTCGCTCCAGGACTGCGCGACCGCGAGCTGCGGCTCGCGGACAGGCTCCGGCGCCGGGGCGAAGTCCCAGCTGAAGTAGGCAGGCGCTGCGCGGTCCACCGGCTCCAGGACCACGCGCCGCCCCGCGCGAACCCGCAGCTGCTCGCCCGCGCCCAGCACCCGGTCGCCCAGGTCGTTGAGGGGGCCGGCATGCGGTCCGTCGAAGGTGACCCAGACACCGCCATGGGCGATGCGCAGCACGCCGTCCTCGCGCGGACGCAGCGTCACGGCACGGGCCGGTTCCAGCCGCCAGGTGCCGGGCAGGCGAAGGCTGGATTGTTGCGATTGCGTCAGCGTGAGCGAGGTCATGGCGGTTCTCCTTTGGGCTTTGGGTGAGGCGAATGATCGGGGGCGAACGCTTGGCAGTCCAATGAAATGCGGCTAGGCTATTCATTCGCATCCCGCATCAATCCCCTGGCCTGCCCGGCCGTAGCCCCATGCTGCATTCCCAGACCCACCTGCGCACCCGGCCGATCTCGGCCGGCCACCTGAGGGCCTTCGAGGCGGTGGCACGCCACCTGAATTTCCGGGCCGCGTCGGAGGAGATGGCGCTCACCCAGTCGGCCGTCAGCCGGCAGATCCAGTCGCTGGAAGAGGAAGTGGGCGCGGCGCTGTTCCTGCGGCACACGCGGGCGGTGGAACTGACCAGCGCCGGCACGCAGCTGCTGATGGCGGTGTCGCAGGCGCTGCCGCGCATCGATTCGGCGGTGCGCCAGATCCGCCAGAGCGCGGGGCGCAAGAGCGTGTCCATCACCACCTTCGCCTCGTTCGCGTCGATGTGGCTGATCCCGCGGCTGGAGCAGTTCCAGCGCGACAACCCCGAGATCGACATCCGCATCGACGCCAGCGACGCTTCGCTCGACCTGGAGCTGGCCGACGTCGACCTCGCACTGCGCTACGGACCGACGGCCAACATGCCGCCCAAGGCGATCCGCCTGTTCGGCGAACAGCTCACGCCGGTGGCCAGCCCCTGGCTGCTCAAGAGCGGCACGCCGGTGAAGAAGCCGGCCGACCTGGCGCAGTTCGCGCTGATCGAGGCCGGCGACGCGCACCGCACGCACCTGGAGTGGCTGACGTGGCGGCGCTGGTTCGACGAGCAGCAGCTCTCGCGGCTGCAGCCCAAGCGCTGGCTGTATTTCAACTACGCCTACCAGATGGTGCAGGCCGCGCTCACCGGCCAGGGCGTGGTGCTGGCCCGCCTGCCGATGGTGGCGGAGGCCCTGGCCAACGGCGACCTGATCGAGCCGCTGCCCAAGACGCGGATGGATTCGCCGATGGCCTACTGGCTGATCCTGGGTCCCCGCAGCGGCGGCCGGCCGGAGATCAAGGCCTTCTGCGACTGGGTGATGGCGCAGGGCAAGGCGACGCGGCAGACGGTGGGCGAAGTGCCCGACCCGGACACGGTCGACAACATCGATTAGGTCGTCATTCCCGCGAAGGCGGGAATCCAGGGCTTCCGGCAGTCCGTCGAAGGCGGACGCACTGGATCCCCGCCTTCGCGGGGATGACGGGTTTCAGCGAACCGGCCAGACCACCCCGTTGTCATTCAGGATCGCATCGAGCGGCACGTCGTGCGGCTCCGGTTCCAGGTCGTCCACGTAGCCGTTCGTGTAGCCGAGCCCCACCGTGAAGGGCCGGGGCTCCAGCTTGGCCAGCGTGCGGTCGTAGAAGCCGCCGCCGTAGCCCAGGCGGAAGCCGCCCGGCCCGTAGCCCACGCAGGGCACGAACAGCAGCGTCGGCACGATGACCTCCGTGTCCTTGGGCTTGGGAATGCCGTACGCATCCTCCTCCATCGGACAGCCGGGGAACCAGGCGTGGAATCTGAGGGTCTTGTGCAGCTTGTCGACCACGGGCATGCCGATTCTTCGCAGCTGCGGCTCGTCCAGCAGCTCGCCGTCTTCCTTCCAGCGATGCAGCGCCGGAAGCGGATCGAACTCGCCCTTGATGGGCCAATACGCGCCGATCACCGTGTCGGGGCGGCCCACCAGCCAGATGCGCATCACGCGCTGCAGCGAATCGGCGCGCTGCAATCGGTCCGGAAGGTTCAGCCGATCCTCGATCAGGCGCCGGCGCAGGGCTTTTTTGTCGTCCGGCGTGCTCATAATCTCCCGATGAAGTTCCGGGCGATTCTGACATCGATCATGGTGGCGTACGCCAGCACGGCGTGCGCGCAGGTCAAGGTGGACGACTCCACCATCCTCGAGATGGCGCAGGCCTACCAGAAGGGCAACAAGGCGCGCCTGTCGCAGCTGCTGCCGCAGGCGCGCGGCCACATGCTGGAACCCTGGGCCGCCTACTGGGAACTGAGCGCGCGCCTGGACACCGCCGCGCCGCAGGAGGTGCAGGACTTCCTCTCGCGCTACGCCGGCACCTACCAGGAAGACCGCCTCCGCAATGACTGGCTGCTGCTGCTCGGCCAGCGGCGCGACTGGACCACCTTCGAAGCCGAGCACGGGCGCTTCCGCATGAACGACGACCCGCAAGTGCGCTGCTACGCCCTGCTGGTGCAGCACGTCGCCGAAGGCACGGCGTCCGCGGCGATGGTCGAAGAGGTTCGCAAGCTCTGGTTCGCGCAGCGCGACAACGGCGACGCCTGCACCCAGGCCGCCGCACGCCTGCTATCCGACGCGCCGGGCCGCAATCGCCTGACCACCGCCGATGCCTGGCGCAAGGCGCGCGTGTCCATGGAGGCCAATCGCCCGCGCAACGTGCAGGGCACGCTGGAGCTCATCGCGCCCGACGCGCTGCCGGCGCTAGCGGAGATCAACGCCAGCCCGACGAAATTCCTGACCGGCCGCGTCACCGTCGCCTCGCGCGTGCGCAAGGAAATGATCGGCCTGGCGCTGATCAAGCTGGCCACCAGCGACATCGACAACGCCGCGCGCCTGCTCGACAGCAAGTGGGGGCCGCAGATCTCCCCCGAGGAGCGCAACTGGGTCTGGGGCGTGATCGCCCGCCAGTCCGCGCAGCGCCTGTCGCCCGATGCGCTCGGCTACTACGCGCGCGTCACCCGCGACAACGACCTGAGCGACGACATGCTGGCCTGGAAGGCACGCGCCGCCCTGCGCGCCGGTCCGCAGCCCGACTGGGCCCGGCTGGAAGCGGCCATCGAGGCGATGAGCCCGGAGCTGCGCCGCGATCCCACCTGGCAGTACTGGAAGGCGCGCGCCCTGCTCGCCAGCGGCCGGGAGTCGATGCGTGCGGAAGCCGTCAAGCTGCTCGAAGGCATCGCCTCGCCGCGCGGCTTCTACGAGCAGCTGGCACTGGAGGAGCTGGGCCGGCCCATCACGGTGCCCGAGCGTCCCGCGCCGGTGACGGCGGAGGAGATGCAGGCCGCGCGCAACAACCCGACCCTGCTGCGCGCGGTGATGGCCATCGCCCTCGGCCTGCGCAACGAGGGCGTGCGCGAGTGGAACTACGGCACCAACCTCGCCCGCCCCGGCGGCCTGAACGACCGCGAGCTGCTGGCCGCCGCGGCGTTCGCCTGCGAGCGCGAGATCTGGGACCGCTGCATCAACACCAGCGAGCGCACGCGCGCCGAGTTCGACATCGAGCAGCGCTTTCCCATGCCCTTTCGCGACGCGGTGGTCCGCCGGGCCCAGTCGATCGGGCTGGACCCGGCCTACGTCTACGGCCTGATCCGCCAGGAGAGCCGCTTCGTCATGGACGCGCGTTCGCACGTCGGCGCCTCGGGCCTGATGCAGGTGATGCCGGCCACGGCGCGCTGGACCGCCCGGCGCATCGGCATGACCGGCTTCACGCCCGACCAGCTGAACGACCGCGACACCAACATCGCCATCGGCACCAGCTACCTGAAGCTGGCGCTGGACGACTTCAACGGCTCCATGCCGCTGGCGGCCGCCGCCTACAACGCCGGCCCCAACCGTCCGCGCGCGTGGCGCAACGGACCGGTGATCGAGGCGGCCGCCTGGGCCGAGAACGTGCCGTTCGGCGAGACGCGCGACTACGTCAAGAAGGTGCTGGCGAACACCACGATCTACGCGGCCGTGCTCAGCGGCCAGCCGCAGTCGCTGAAGGCCCGCCTGGGCATGGTGGGTCCGCGCGACGCCGCGCTGCCCGAGCCCAACCGCGACATGCCGTGACCGCATGAGCGCCTGGGACACCATCACCGCGACCGTCGCCGCCGAGTTCTCGGACATCCCGGACCTGGAGCAGCTCACGCGCGTCGTGGTGCGGCTGCTGGTGGCCGCCGTGCTCGGCGGCCTGATCGGGCTGGAGCGCGAACTGGCCGGCAAGTCGGCCGGCCTTCGCACCCACATGCTGGTGGCGCTCGGCTCGGCCCTCTTCGTGCTGATCCCGCTGCAGGCCGGCATCGAGCTGGACGACCTCAGCCGCGTGATCCAGGGCCTGCTGGCCGGCGTGGGCTTCCTCTGCGCGGGCGCCATCCTCAAGGCGGCGAGCGAGGAGCACGTGCACGGCCTCACCACCTCGGCCAGCCTCTGGATGACCGCAGCGATCGGCATGGCCGCCGGGCTGGGCCGCGACGCCACCGCCGTGCTCAGCACGCTGCTGGCGCTGGCCATCCTGTCCATGGAAGGTCCGCTGCAACGCATGCTGCGCCGCCGCGAGCACCGCGTCGTGAAGCCCCAGGACCCCGACGGCGGCGGCTGACGCATCAATGGCGGGGCGTTTCGGCATCAATCGCGCCGACCCCGCCGCTAGCATCGCCCCATCTTCCAAGAAAAGAGGGAACGCGATGCTCAAGCTCTACATCGGCAACAAGAACTACTCCTCCTGGTCCATGCGGCCGTGGGTGCTGCTGCGGCAGGCCGGCATCCCGTTCGAGGAGCAGCTGGTGCGCTTCGACTCCTTCGCCTCGGGCTCGCAGTTCAAGGAAGTGGTGGAGACCGTCAACCCGCAGGGCAAGGTGCCGGTGCTGGTGGATGGCGACCTCGCGGTCTGGGACTCGCTGGCCATCTGCGAGTACGCGGCCGAGCGCTTCCCGGAGCACCACCTCTGGCCGAAGGACGCCAAGGCGCGGGCCCGCGCCCGCAGCGTGTGCGCCGAGATGCACGCCGGTTTCCCGGCGTTGCGCAACCACTGCCCGATGAACATCGAGGCGTCGCTGCCGCACGTCGGCGCCCTGGTCTGGCGCGACCAGCCGGCCGTGCGCGCCGACGTGCAGCGCATCGTGGGCATGTGGACCGAGCTGCTGGAGCAGCACGGCGGCCCGATGCTGTTCGGCGACTTCAGCGTCGCCGACGCCTACTTCGCACCAGTGTGCTCGCGCATCCGGAACTACGCGCTGCCGGTGCCGGGGCACATCACCGACTACATCCGCCGCGTGTACGCGTTGCCGGGGGTGCAGGCCTGGGTCGAGGGGGCGCTGGCGGAGAAGGACTTCGTGGAGTTCGACGAGCCGTATCGGACTTCGCGATGAGGCTGCTGCCGAGAGTCGTCCACGGTTGAAGGCACGTCCCGTGCCGGGCCAGGGCGAGGGAGCCCTCCTGGCTACATGTCCCCCGCGCGCCTGAACGGCGCTGGCTCCTCCTTTACTTCCGCCAGGAGGGCTCCCTCACCCTGTCCCTACGC
>JAEWBU010000076.1 GCA_023390985.1 Pseudomonadota bacterium | reverse complement strand
AAACCCGCTGACGTGAAGCACGAGTGGTTTGTGATTGACGCCACCGACAAGGTGCTCGGTCGGGTTGCCAGCGAAGCAGCCCTCCGTTTGCGCGGCAAGCACAAGGCCATCTACACGCCTCACGTCGACACGGGCGACTACATCGTCGTCATCAACGCCTCCAAGCTTCGCGTCACCGGCGCGAAGGAACTGGACAAGAAGTACTACCGCCACTCGGGCTTCCCCGGCGGCATCTACGAGACCAACTTCCGCGACATGCAGGCCAAGCACCCCGGCCGCGCGCTCGAGAAGGCCGTCAAGGGCATGCTGCCCAAGGGCCCGCTCGGCTACGCCATGATCAAGAAGCTCAAGGTCTACGGCGGCGCGGAGCATCCGCACACCGCGCAGCAACCGCAGCAGCTGGATATCTGAGGAGCGCCACGATGATTGGTGAATGGAACAACGGCACCGGCCGCCGCAAGAGCAGCGTGGCCCGTGTCTTCCTGAAGAAGGGCTCCGGCAAGATCACGGTCAACGGCAAGGACATCGAACAGTTCTTCGGCCGCCAGACCTCGATCATGATCGCCCGCCAGCCCCTGTTGCTGACGAACCACGCCGAAACGTTCGACATCCAGGTCAACGTGCACGGTGGCGGCGAGTCCGGCCAGGCCGGCGCGGTGCGCCACGGCATCACGCGCGCGCTGATCGATTACGACGCGTCGCTCAAGCCGCAACTGTCGGCCGCGGGCTTCGTCACTCGCGATGCCCGCGAGGTCGAGCGCAAGAAGGTCGGTCTGCACTCCGCGCGTCGTCGCAAGCAGTTCAGCAAGCGCTAAACCGCTGCGCCCGACCGGGTTACAAAGCCGCACAAGTTCGCTTGCTGCGGCTTTGTCGCTTCTGGGTCACGGCGTGATCTACTTGTAGCTCATGCGTTGGAAGCTGTTACGTCGAAGGCTGACCGTCAGTGCACCCCAGGTCGCGGTCCGCAGCGCCATGCCGTGGCCGCTGCGCTGGGCCGGCGTGGCCATCATGCTGGGGTTCTGCGCCGCCATCTCCCTGGGCGCCTTCGAGCTGGGCAAGGACCTCGCCGGTGTCGACACCGGTGACAAGGAAGCGCTTGCCGCGCTGCGGGAGGAGAACGCCCGGCTGCGCGAGGAACGCGACAAGGCCCAGTCCACGATCAACACCTCGGGCGTGCTGGCCACCGCGGAACGATCCGCGCAGGAACGCCTGGCCGCCCAGATCCGCATGCTGGAGGCCGAGAACCGCTCGCTGCGCGACGACCTCGGCTTCTTCGAGAAGCTCATGCCCGCCGGCGGCAACGAGACGCTGGCCATCCGCGGCTTGCAGGCCGAGGTGGTGGGCGGGCAGTTGCGCTGGCAGGTGCTGGTGATCCAGCCGACGAAGCAGGCGCCGGAATTCCGCGGCAAGCTGCACCTGACGGTGTCCGGCACGCTGGCCGGAAAACCCTGGACGATGGATCTGCCCGACGGCCCCCAAGACCTTCGGTTCCGCCAATACCGCCGTCTGGAGGGAATGGCCGATCTGCCTGAGCAGGCCGTGGTACAAAACGTTTCCGCCAAGGTGATGGAAGGTTCCACCACCCGCGCAGTTCAGAACATCAAGCTCGGGGCTTGAACCACAACGACGACCTTTCTCGAGGAGTACACGGAAATGTTCGGCAAGAAAGCCCAACCGCCCATCAAGAGCCTCATCGCCCATGGCAGCCGGGTCGAGGGCAACCTCAAGTTCACCGAAGGCCTTCGGATCGACGGCGAGGTGGTGGGCGACATCCGCGCCATGACCGAAGAGCCGAGCATGCTGGTGATCTCCGAGGCGGCCGTGGTGCAGGGCGAGATCCACGCCGACCACGTCATCGTCAACGGCACGGTGCGCGGCCCGATCTTCGCCACCGAGCTGCTGGAGCTGCAGCCCAAGGCCCACATCGAAGGCGATGTGTCCTACCGCGCCCTTGAGATGCACCAGGGCGCCGTCATCTCCGGTTCGTTGCGTCCGCTCGCCATCGACGAGGAAAAGCCCTTACTGAAGCTGGCGGCAAACAACCAGTAGCCTGAAATCCCGACCTTTTTGCCCTACCATTTGTCCTCTTCCGAGGAACACCCATGAGCGCAGTAGCCGATAACGTCCAGTCCGAAATGCCCGCACCGCTGATCTTCACGGACAGCGCAGCGGCCAAGGTGGCCGACCTGATCGCCGAGGAGGGCAATCCCGACCTCAAGCTGCGCGTGTTCGTGCAGGGCGGCGGCTGCTCCGGCTTCCAGTACGGCTTCACCTTCGACGAGATCGCCAACGACGACGACACGGTGATGTCCAAGAACGGCGTCTCCCTGCTGATCGACGCGATGAGCTACCAGTACCTGGTCGGCGCCGAGATCGACTACAAGGAAGACCTCCAGGGCGCCCAATTCGTGATCAAGAACCCGAACGCCAGCACCACCTGCGGCTGCGGTTCCAGCTTCAGCGTCTGACGCTCAGGCCCTCACGCGGGCCAGATCCCACCCAACACGCGGGCGCCTTTGGCGCCCGTTGTGCTTTCCAGCTCCAGCTTTTCGCGAAGGACGGCCTTGCGGGCCAGCCAGGCGAAGGCGGTCGCTTCGACTTCCAGCGGAGGCAGGCCGGCCTCGGCGCTGGAGACGACCTGCGCGGCCGGCAGCAGCGCCTGCAGGCGGCTCATCAGGTGCGTGTTGAGAGCGCCACCGCCGCAGACGATGAGCCGCGGCAGTCGGGGTTCATGCCGCAGCACCTCGCCGGCGCAGGCGCGGGCCGTGAGCTCGGTGAGCGTGGACTGCACCACCTGCGGCGCGAGCGAGGCGAACCCCGCCAACCGCTGCTGCAGCCAGGGTTCGTTGAACAGGTCGCGGCCCGTGCTCTTGGGCGGCGCCTTGGCGAAGAAGGGTTCGTTCAGCAACGCGGCCAGCAACGCGTCGTCGGGCGATGCGCCCGCGGCCCACGCCCCGCCATCGTCGTACGGCCGTCCCAGGTGCCGCAGCGTCCACGTGTCCATCAACGCATTGCCCGGGCCGCAGTCGAAGCCCAGCATCGAGCCGCAGGCCCGCAGCAGCGACAGGTTGGAGATGCCGCCGATGTTGAGCACGCCGACCGTCTCGCCGGCCCGGCCGAACAGCGCGCGATGGAAGAACGGCGCCAGCGGCGCGCCCTGGCCGCCGGCGGCGACGTCGCGGGTGCGGAAGTCGGCGACGACATCGATGCCGGTCAGCTCCGCCAGCAGGGCCGGCTGGGACAGCTGCACGGTGTAGCCGGTGCCGTCGAACTCCTGGGGGCGGTGCCGCACGGTCTGGCCGTGGGCGCCGATGGCGCGTACGTCCGATGCGGCAACTCCGCACGACGACAGAAGCTGCCGCACGACGCTGGCATAGACCCGCATCAGCGCATTCGCCGCCAGCTCGCCGCGATGGATCTCGTCGGCGCCGGACCGGTTGAGCGCCAGCAGCTCCTCTTTCAGCGCCGGATCGAAAGGCGCGCTGGCATGCCCGAGCACGCGAAGGCCCCCGGAGAAGTCCGCCAGCACGCCATCGACCCCGTCCAGCGAGGTGCCGGACATCAGGCCGATGTACCGATCGGACATGGGGAAGCGGTTATTCCGCGCTGGCGAGGGTGGCTTGCGCCGCGGCCGCGAGCTGCGCGCGCATCGAATTCGCCATCCGGTCGAAAGCCGGCCGGGCGGCGGCGCTGAGCACCTGGACCTGGGCGCGCTTGGCGACCTGGATCGGGTCCTGGTGGGCACCGTTGACGCGGAACTCGAAATGCAGGTGCGGCCCGGTGGCCCAGCCCGTGGCGCCGACCGCGCCCACGCGCTGGCCCTGCGACACGTTCTGCCCGTGGCGCACGTCGATGCGGCTCAGGTGCGCATAGACGGTCAGGTCGCTGGCGTTGTGCTTGATCATGACCACGTTGCCGAAGCCGTTCTGCACACCCGCGAATTCCACGATTCCGTCGCCGACCGTCCGCACCGGCGTGCCGGTGGGCGCGCCGTAGTCCACGCCGAGGTGGGCGCGCCAGCGGTTCAGGATGGGATGGAAGCGCATCGCGAAGCCGCTGGTGACGCGCGAGAACTCCATCGGCGAGGCGAGGTACGAGCTGGTCAGGCTCTTGCCGTCCAGGCCGTAATAGCCGCCCTTGCTGCCCGGCTCCTGGAACCAGACGGCGTTGAGCGTCTTGCCGTTGTTGACGAACTCCACCGACAGCACGCGGCCGGTGCGCAGCGGCTCGCCATCGGCTTCCAGCGCCTCGTACACGACGCTGAAGCGGTCGCCCTTGCGCAGGCCGCGGTGGAAGTCGATGTCGGCCGAGAAGATGTCGGCGACCTGCACCGCGATCTCGTCGGGGATGCGGGCTTCGTCCACCGCCGCGAACAGCGAGCTGCGGATCGAGCCGCTGCCCAGGCGCACGGCGGCGGCCAGGGGCGCGGATTCCACGCGCGTGTAGAAGCGGCCGTCGGTGTCGCGCTGCACGACCAGCCGACGGAACTGTCCGGAATCGTCGGCGACCCAGCGCGCGGTGAGCGCGGCCAGGCCGTGGTCGGCGGTGGCTTCGGCGCGCACGGTGCGGCCGGGGCGGCCGAGCAGCTGGGTGCGCACGGCGGCGTCCTGCCGCAGGTAGGCGGCGGCGGCCGGATCGCTCACGCCCAGGCGGGAGAGCAGGGACTCCACCGTGTCGGTGGGCCGCACGGCATCGGAGCGATAGAGGTTGAAGACGTGGGCGTCGAGCGCCTCGATCTGCGGGCTCAGCGCCAGCGGCTGGACCGGCTCGATCACTTCGCGCACCGGCAGGCTGGCGGGATCGGGACCGAAGGAGGCCACCGCGAACGCGCCGCCACCGCCGCCGAGGAACATCGCGGCGACGAGCGCGGTCAGCTTGCGCGGGTGCTTCTCCAGCACCCGTGTGGCGACGGACAGAGCCCGGTCGGCCGCAATGGTCAATGCGCTACCTGTCAAACCTCGGATCCTCTTGTCTGAGCCTGCCGGCAACGCCGGCAGTGTGCCCGCTGGGGGCCCCTGGCCGGGATGCCTCTGATGGGCGTCTCTTTAGAATCACCCGGCCATGTAAAACGGGCGCCAGTATAGAACGGTGACAACCCGTCCAAACAGTAAAAAGCCGTGACGAATCAACAGCTTGTAACACAACAGCATCCGGTGACGGATCGCGTGAAGGATGCCATGGGGGTGTCGCTGCGCGGTGCCGAGGAGCTCATCCCGCGTGAGGAATGGCTGCAGAAGCTCGCCCGTTCCGAAGCCACCGGCGTTCCACTCCGTATCAAGTTGGGCCTTGACCCCACGGCGCCCGACATCCACGTCGGCCACACGGTCGTGCTCAACAAGATGCGCCAGCTCCAGGATCTGGGCCACACCGTCATCTTCCTGATCGGCGACTTCACTTCGATGATCGGCGACCCCTCGGGCCGCAACACCACCCGCCCGCCGCTGACGCGAGAGCAGATCCAGGCCAACGCCGAGACCTATCGCGCCCAGGCCTACAAGATCCTGGACCCGGCCCGCACCGAGCTTCGCTACAACAGCGAATGGAGCGACCCGCTGGGCGCCCGCGGGATGATCGAGCTGGCCGCCAAGTACACCGTGGCACGCATGATGGAGCGCAACGACTTCCACGAGCGCTTCAAGGCCGGCACCTCGATCTCCATCCACGAGTTCCTCTACCCGCTGATGCAGGGCTACGACTCGGTCGCCCTGAAGAGCGACCTGGAACTGGGCGGCACCGACCAGAAGTTCAACCTGCTGATGGGCCGCCACCTGCAGCAGGAATACGGCCAGGAGCCGCAGTGCATCCTGACCATGCCCTTGCTCGAGGGCCTCGACGGCGTCGAGAAGATGAGCAAGAGCAAGAACAACTACATCGGCATCACCGAGGACGCCAACACCATGTTCGCCAAGGTGATGTCGATCTCCGACACGCTGATGTGGCGCTGGTTCACGCTGCTGAGCTTCCGCTCGGAGGCCGACATCGCGAAGCTGCGCGCCGAGGTGGAGCAGGGCCGCAACCCGCGCGATGCCAAGGTGATGCTGGCCAAGGAGATCACGGCCCGCTTCCACGACGCCGCCGCGGCCGATGCCGCGGAGCAGGACTTCGTCAACCGCAGCAAGGGCGGCATCCCCGACGAGATCCCGGAGGTGGCGCTGTCGGGCGCGCCGCTGGCGATCGGCGCGCTGCTCAAGCAGGCCGGGCTGGCGCCGTCGTCGAGCGAAGCCATGCGCCTGGTCGAAGGCAACGGCGTGCGCATCGATGGCGCGACCGTCAGCGACAAGGGCCTGAAGCTTTCCGCCGGCACCTACGTCGTGCAGGTCGGCAAGCGCAAGTTCGCGCGGGTGACGCTGGCCTGAGCGGGTCCGCGCGTCAGCGCGCGCCGGCCGCCTCCAGCATCTTCACCATCGCCGCGTAGCCGCGCGAGCGGGCCAGCTGCAGGGGCGTGCGGCCCTCGCGGTCGGCCAGCTGCAGGTTGGCGCGGGCGTCGATCAGCGCCTTCAGCGACGCCTGGTGGCGCGGCCCACCATTGCCCAGCACGACGGACTCGATCGCCGCCGTCCAGTGCAGGTTGTTCACGTGGTCCAGCGGCGCGCCGGCGCCTATCAGCTGCCGCACCACGCCGTCGTGGCCCAGGTGCGCGGCCGCGATCAGCGCCGTGCCGTCCCAGCGGCTGGTCACCTGCTTGGCGCTCGCGCCCAGCGAGAGCAGCAGGCGCAGCGTCTCCTCGTCGTCGGCCACCGATGCGATGGTGACGGCGTCGTAGCGGTCGTTCTCCAGCAGGTCCAGGTCGGCGCCCGCCGCGGCCAGCGCGCGGATCGCTTCGCGCTGCCGCGCGAACGTGGCGACGTGCAGCGGCGTGCGGCCGTATCCGTCGCGGGCGTTGAGGTGGGTGCCGGAGCCCGCCAGCGTGCGGATCGCCGCGGCATCGCCGCGCTGCGCGGCCGCGTGCAGGCCGGTGTAGCGCGCCGCCTCGTCCGCGGTCGGCGCGACCTGCGCCCATGACGCCGCGGCCGCGACGGCCAGCAGCAACGCATCCATCCCGGACCGGAACCCACGCGAATTCAGCTTCATGGCCGACGATTCTGGCACTCGCGCTGCCGGACAATCGCATGCATGAGCCTCGCCGACCGCGCCAGCGCCATCCCGCCGCACACCTGGCTCCGGGTGTCGATCGCGGTCGCGCTGCTCACCATCGCGCTCAAGACGCTGGCCTGGTGGTTCACCGGTTCCGTCGGCCTGCTGTCGGACGCGATGGAATCCCTGGTCAACCTGGCCAGCGCCGCCTTCGCGCTGCTGATGGTGAAGGTGGCGCGGCAGCCCGCCGACGCCGAGCATCCCTACGGCCACCACAAGGCCGAGTACTTCTCTTCCGCCTTCGAAGGCCTCGCGATCATGGTGGCCTCGGTCGCGATCCTGTGGGCGGCGGTCCCGCGCTTCTTCGACCCTCAGCCGCTGGAACAGCTGGGCATCGGCCTCGCGATCTCGATGCTGAGCACGGCCGTCATCGCCGCGCTGGCGTGGGCCATGCTGAAGTCGGCCGCGCGGCACCGATCGATGGCGCTGGAAGGCGATGCGCGCCACCTGCTCACCGATGTCTGGACCTCGGTCGGCGTGGTGGTGGGCGTCGGGCTGGTCGCGCTGACCGGTTGGCTGTGGCTGGACCCGGCCATCGCCGTGCTCGTGGCGCTGAACATCCTGCGCGAAGGCGGCAACCTCGTGTGGAAGTCCTCGCAGGGCCTGATGGACACGCGGGTCGAGCGGTCGGTGCTGCTCGATATCGAGAAGGTGCTCAAGACCTTCGAGCATCCGACGATCCGCTTCGACCACATCACCACCCGCCGCTCGGGCAGCCGCCGTTTCGTGGACCTGCACATGCACATGCCCGGCAACGTGAGCCTGCGCCGCGCGGCCGCGTTGCGCGGCTCGGTGGAACAGGCGCTGATGAGCGCCGTGCCCGGCCTGCGCGCCACCATCCAGCTGCTGCCCACCGACGTGGAAGCGCATTTCGAGGACGAGGAGGACCTGATTTGATCGGACTGGTGCAGCGCGTGAGCGAAGCGCGCGTGGTGGTCGAGGGCCGCGTGACCGGCGAGATCGGCGCCGGCCTGCTGCTGCTGGTGTGCGCCGAGCGCGGCGACGGCCAGGCGCAGGCCGACAAGCTGCTGGCCAAGGTGCTGAAGCTGCGCATCTTCTCCGACGAGCAGGGCAAGATGAACCGCAGCGTGCAGGACATCGCCGGCGGACTGCTGGTGGTGAGCCAGTTCACGCTGGCGGCCGACACCTCCGGCGGCAACCGGCCGAGCTTCGGCAACGCGGCGGCGCCGGACGAAGGGCGGCGGCTGTACGACTACTTCGTCGCGCAGGCGCGCACGGCGCATCCCGTCGTGCAGACGGGCGAGTTCGCGGCGGACATGAAGGTGCAGCTGGTGAACGACGGGCCGGTCACCATCCCGCTCTTCATCCGCTGAAGCTCAGTAGGGGTTGGGGAACCCCAGCGCGCCCATCAGCAGCACTTCCAGCGCCTCCATTTCCAGCGCATCCCGCTCGCCGGTCTCGTGGTCGTAGCCCTGCGCGTGCAGCGTCCCGTGCACCAGCAGGTGCGCGTAGTGCTCGACCAGCGCCTTGCCCTGTTCACGCGCCTCGCGCTCGACCACCGGCGCGCACAGCACCAGGTCGGCGCTGACCACCGGCTCCTGGCTGTAGTCGAACGTGAGCACGTTGGTCGCGTAGTCCTTGCCGCGGTACTGCCGGTTGAGCGCCCGGCCCTCGGCCTGGCCCACGATGCGCACGGCGATCTCCGCGGGCGAACGCAGCGCGATCGACATCCAGCGCTTCACCCTGGCCGGCGACAGCAGCGCCTTGTGCGCCGCGCTGCCGGAGAAGTCGCCGAACTGCAGGTCCAGCGAGAGATCAGCGGTGGGCATCGGTCTTCCGTGCCGCGTCGTACGCGTCGACGATGCGCGCCACCAGCGGGTGGCGGACCACGTCGGCGCTGGTGAAGCGGGTGTGGGCGATGCCCTTGACCCGCTTGAGCACGCGCTCGGCATCCACCAAGCCGGACAGCACACCCTTGGGCAGGTCGATCTGGCTGATGTCGCCCGTCACCACGCACTTGCTGCCGAAGCCGATGCGGGTGAGGAACATCTTCATCTGCTCCGGCGTGGTGTTCTGCGCCTCGTCCAGGATCACGAAGGCGTTGTTCAGCGTGCGGCCGCGCATGAAGGCCAGCGGCGCGATCTCCAGCGCGTTGCGCTCGAACGCCTTGGTCACGCGGTCGAACCCCATCAGGTCGTACAGCGCGTCGTAGAGCGGGCGCAGGTAGGGATCGACCTTCTGCGTCAGGTCGCCGGGCAGGAAGCCGAGCTTCTCGCCCGCTTCCACGGCCGGCCGCGTCAGCACGATGCGCTGCACGCTGCTGCGCTCCAGCGCGTCCACCGCGCAGGCCACCGCGAGATAGGTCTTGCCGGTGCCGGCCGGTCCGATGCCGAACGTGATGTCGTGGTGCGCGATGTTGTCCAGGTACACGCTCTGGTTGGGCGTGCGCGCCTTCAGGTCGGAGCGGCGCGTGTGCAGCACCTGCGCGCCTTCCTCGTCCTCGTCCATCGTCTCGTCGCCGGCCAGCATCAGCTGCACCTTGTCGGGCGAGATGGAGCGCTGGGCGATCTCGTAGAGCGCCTGCAGCACGTCCATCGCGCGCTGCGCCCTGGCCTTGGGGCCCTCGACCTTGAAGCTCTCCTGGCGCCGGGTGATCTTCACCTGCAGCGCGGTCTCTATCGTCCGCAGGTGTTCGTCCATGGGGCCGCACAGGTGGGCAAGCCGGGTGTTGTTGGGGGGGACGAAGCTGTGGCGGACAATCATTCGGATGGGGCTTGGGTGGGGATCGATTGTCGCCGTAACGGCATTCCTGGTGGCGGGGTGGGCGCCGGCCGCGGCCGCGCCGGTCCAGGTGCTGTCGCAGGCGCAGTTCAGCGCCGCGGGAAGGCCGGGGGCCGAACAGACAGTGGCGTTGCCGCACACGTGGTGGGACACGGTCCCGGGCTACAGCGGCGTGGCGAGCTACCGGCTGGCGCTGGTGCCGCCACCCGGCGACGAGCTGCTGGCGGTGTTCGTGGAACGCGCCTGCGCCGACCTGCGGGTGCGGCTCAACGGCCAGGTGGTGGGCGGCTCGGCGCAGCTCGAGCCGGTGGGCGCCCGCTGCTACCGGCCGCACCTCGTCACCTTGCCGCGGTCGCTGCTGCGGTCCGGCGCCAACGAACTCACCCTCGAGGTCGCGGGCCACGCCCCGCCCGGCGTGGTGTCGCGCCAGCGTGCCGCCGGCCTGTCGCCGGTGGAGGTCGGTCCGCTCTCGCAGCTGCAGCCGCGCTTCGAGCGGCAATGGTTCTGGACGGAGACCGTGGCGCAGCTCGTGTGCGCGCTGATGGGCACGCTGGGCCTGGGCCTGCTGGGCCTGTCGGCGGTGCGCCGGCAGGGGGGGCGGCTGCTGTTCTTCGGGCTCTACTCCACCGGCTGGGCGGTGGTGGAGCTGCGCCTGTTCGTCCCGCTGCCCGGGCCCCATCCCTGGAGCGACGTGCTCGTCTACAGCCTGATGGGACCCACCTTCGTCAGCGCGTTCGTCTTCCTGCTGCGGATGGTGGACCGGCACTGGCCGCGCGTGGAACGGGCGCTGTGGCTGCAGTGCGCGTTGGTCCCGGTGCTGCTCGCCGCTTCGTATCCCGGCTACCTGCGGCAGGCCTTCACCGCGTACTACAACCTGCTTGCGCTCGAGTTCCTCATGTTCGCCGGCTTCTTCTTCGCGGTCGCCTGGCGCGAGCGGCGCGAGGACTTCTGGGTGATGGCCGCCGCGACCGGCGCCACCGCGGCCATGGCCGGCCTGGAGATCGCGCAGCAGAACCGCTGGGTGCCGTTCCAGGGCCTGCAGGTCGCGCATTTCGTCATGCCGATGGCGGCCGCCCTGATCGGGTTGCACCTGATGCGCCAGCTGGCGCGCGCGCTGCGCGCGACCGAGCGGGCCAACGTCGAACTCGAGCGCCGGGTGGCGGAGAAGTCGCGCGAGATCGAGGACAACTGGCGCCAGATCGCTCAGTTGCGCGCGGCCGAAGCGGCCCAGGGCGAGCGCCGCCGCATCGCCTCGGACCTGCACGACGACCTGGGCGCGCGGCTGCTGGGGATCACCCAGGCCAGCGCGGGCGACAACGAGCGGATCGCGGCGATGGCGCGGCAGGCGCTGGACGAGATGCGGCTGGCCGTCCGCGGCATGACCGCGGCGCCCGCGCTCGCGGCGGACGTGTTCGCCGACTGGCGCGCCGAGTGCGTCTCGCGGCTGGAGGCCGCCGGCCTGAGCGCGCGCTGGGAAGCCGGCGAACCGCCCGACGACCTGGCGCTGCCTTCGCGGGTGCAGGTGCAGTGCACCCGCGTGCTGCGCGAGGCGGTGAGCAACGTGATCCGCCACAGCGGTGCGACGGAATGCCGGATCCGCATCGATTGGGACGGCCGCGGCCTGATGCTGGAAGTGGCCGACAACGGCCGCGGCCTCGCGTCCGAGGGCGGTGGCGCCGGCCGCGTGGGCCACGGCCTCGCCAGCATCGAAGGACGCGTCCGCGGCCTCGCCGGCTGGCACCGCTTCGAGGCCGGCGAGAACGGCGGCACGCGGCTGGCCGCGTGGATTCCGCTGCAGACGCCATCCGCTAACATCGACACGGTATGAAGACTGCGCTGATCGTCGAGGACCTGCCCGACATCCGGGCCTGGCTGGCGGAGGTGGCGCAGGAGGCCTTCCCCGGCCTGAAGCTGACGCTGGCGGCCCGTTTCTCCGAAGGCGTCGCGGCCATCGCCGCCGAACCCTTCGACCTGGCCCTCGTCGACCTGGGACTTCCCGACGGCAGCGGCATCGACCTGGTCTCGCTGCTGCAGGACCGCCAGCCCGAGGCGCTGCCGGTGGTGGTCAGCATCTACGACGACGACGAGCACCTCTTCCCCGCGCTGCAGGCCGGCGCGTTCGGCTACCTGCTCAAGGAACAGCCGCGCGAGCAGCTGGTGGCGCAGCTGCTGCGCATCTCCCAGGGCGAGCCGCCGCTGTCCCCGCCGATCGCGCGCCGCGTGCTGGGCCACTTCGCCGGGGCCCCCGGCCGCCGCGCGGCGCTGGCGCAGCAGATCGAGGACCACGCCCGCCTGACCGAGCGCGAGTCCGAGGTGCTGCAGCGTGTCGCCAAGGGTTTCACGCTTGCCGAGATCGCCACCCAGTTCGGGCTGACCCGCAACACCGTGGCGGCCCACATCAAGAACGTCTATCGCAAGCTGAACGTCTCCTCGCGCGCGGAAGCCGCGCTGGAAGCGGCGCGGCGCGGACTGGTACGCCCATGATCGGACGACTGCAAGGAACGCTGGCGGACAAGAACCCGCCGCAGGTGCTGGTGGACTGCCACGGCGTCGGCTACGAGGTCGACGTTCCCATGAGCACCTTCTTCAACCTGCCCGAGGTCGGCAAGCCGGTGACGCTGCTCACGCACTTCGTGGTGCGGGAGGACGCGCAGATCCTGTTCGGCTTCGGCTCCTCGAGCGAGCGCGAGGCCTTCCGCCAGTTGATCCGCATCTCGGGCGTCGGGCCGCGCACCGCGCTGTCGGTGCTCAGCGGCATGAGCGTGGGCGACATCGCGCAGGCCGTCACCGCGCAGGACGCCACCCGCCTGATCAAGGTGCCCGGCATTGGCAAGAAGACCGCCGAACGTTTGCTGCTGGAACTCAAGGGCAAGATCGGCGCCGACCTCGGCGCGCCCACGGGCGGCGCGGCGGCCACCGACGCGCAGGCCGACATCCTGCAGGCCCTGGTGGCCCTGGGCTACAGCGACAAGGAAGCGCAGGCTTCGCTCAAGGCGCTGCCGCAGGAGGTGGGCGTGAGCGAGGGCATCAAGCTGGCGCTGAAGGCGCTGGCGCGGTGAACGCACGATGACGATCAAGACCGACGACTTCGGCCTGCCGCCGCCGCAGCGCGTGGTGTCGGCCGCGCCGGCTTCGCCCAACGAGGAGGCGATCGAGCGCGCGCTGCGTCCCAAGCTGCTGAACGAGTACGTCGGCCAGGCGCGCACGCGCGAGCAGCTGGAGATCTTCATCGGCGCCGCGAAGAAACGCGGCGAGGCGCTGGACCACGTGCTGCTGTTCGGCCCGCCGGGCCTGGGCAAGACCACGCTGTCGCACATCATCGCCCACGAGCTGGGCGTGAACCTGCGCCAGACCTCGGGCCCGGTGCTGGAGAAGCCCAAGGACCTGGCGGCGCTGCTGACCAACCTCGAGAAGAACGACGTCCTCTTCATCGACGAAATCCACCGCCTGTCGCCGGTGGTCGAGGAGATCCTGTACCCGGCGCTGGAGGACTACCAGATCGACATCATGATCGGCGAGGGCCCGGCCGCGCGCTCGATCAAGCTGGACCTGCAGCCCTTCACGCTGGTGGGCGCCACCACCCGCGCCGGCATGCTCACCAACCCGCTGCGCGACCGCTTCGGCATCGTCGCGCGGCTGGAGTTCTACACGGCCGAGGAGCTCACGCGCATCGTGCGGCGCAGCGCCGCGCTGCTGGAGGCGCCGATCGACGACGAAGGCGCGGCCGAGATCGCCCGCCGCTCGCGCGGCACGCCCCGCATCGCCAACCGGCTGCTGCGCCGCGTGCGCGACTACGCCGACGTCAAGGGCACCGGCCGCATCACCCAGGACATCGCGCACAAGGCGCTGGCCATGCTGGACGTGGACCCGCAGGGCTTCGACGTGATGGACCGCAAGCTGCTGGAGGCGGTGATCCATCGCTTCGACGGCGGCCCGGTGGGCCTGGACAACATCGCGGCCTCCATCGGCGAGGAGCGCGACACGATCGAGGACGTGATCGAGCCCTACCTGATCCAGCAGGGCTACCTGCAGCGCACGCCTCGTGGGCGGATCGCCACGCTGGCCGCTTTCCGGCACCTGGGCGTGGCGCCGCCCCGCAGCGACGGCGAGCTGTTCGGCGGCTAGACGGCCGCGGGCGACAGGCGGCAGGCCGCGTTGCCGGCCGGTGCCGGCCGGGCGTTCACCACGATCAGGGTCTGCGCGACGTAGTAGGTCGCCAGCACCCAGAACTGCGCCATCGGCAGCTGCCAGAAGCGGTTCAGCGCCAGCAGCGTGTCGCTGGCCATGAAGAACACCGCGCCGATCGCCACCGCGATGGAGGCCCTGTCCTTGAGGACCGCCGCGCGTCCGATCGCCTGCGCCGCCATCACCGCGATCACGACGACGTAGGCCGCGACCGCGCCCTTGAGCACCGGGTCCAGACGGGGGAACAGCAGCGCGTAGATCGCCGCGCCCACGCCCAGCGTGGCCGCCAGCGCAATGGGCCGCGGCATCCAGCCCGCGCCCTGGCGCAGCAGCGCGATGTAGCAGAGGTGCGCGACGAGGAAGGCGACCAGGCCGGGGATGAAGCGGCCCGGCAGCAACAGGAATACATCGCCCAGCAGCGAGAAGGCGAGGGCGGCGAGCAGCAGCGCGTCCAAGCGCAGCGCGCCCGGCGCGCGCGGACGCGTCGCCACCAGCGCGAGGGCCAGCAGCATCGTGAGCGGCTTGAACACGCGGTGCAGTTCCGGCAGCCCGAGAGCCGCGGTGGCGGTGGCGAGGGCGGCCGACTCGATCAGCAGCGCCTCCAGGATGCCGATGCGGCCCTGCATCACCGCGCCGACGGCCCACAGCGCCGCGGCCAGCACGGCGAGCCAGACCGAGCTGACGGCCAGGGGCGCGCCGTCCGCATGCCAGAGGAACACGGACACGCCCGCCAGCAGCGCGAGGAACTGCAGGCCGCCGAACCAGGCGGCGGTGGGCGTCATCGGCGGGTGGTAGCGCTGCACGCGCGCGATGTCGAACGGCGCCTTCGGGAATCGCGCCGCCACATCAGGCGGGCGCCAGCCGGGCGGCTTGAACCACACGCGCAGCTTGTCGGACCAGCGCTTCGCATGCCAGCTGTCGCGCGCGAGCGCCCAGTACACCTCGGCGTTGGACCACAGCGGGTCCCAGCTTTCCAGCGGCGCGCGCGTGCCGTACACGCATTTCTCGTCCTCCTCCTTGAAGCTGCCGAAGAGGCGGTCCCACACGATCAGCACGCCGCCGTAGTTGCGGTCGAGGTAGCGGTCGTTCACCGCGTGGTGCACGCGGTGGTTGGAGGGAGAGCAGAACCAGCGGTCGAACCAGCCCAGCTTGGGGACATGCTCGGTGTGCACCCAGAACTGGTAGAGCAGGTCGATCAGCGCCACGACGCCGAACACCAGCGGCGGCACGCCGGCCAGCGCCATCGGCAGGTAGAAGATCCACCCGAGCAGGGCGCCCGAGGAAGTCTGGCGCAGCGCGGTGGACAGGTTGTAGTCCTGGCTCTGGTGGTGCACCACGTGCGCGGCCCAGAAGATCGCGCATTCGTGGCCTGCCCGATGCAGCCAGTAGTAGCAGAAATCGTAGAACAGCAGCGCCAGCAGCCAGCCGTACCACGAGGTCCAGAACGCTTCGTCGTGCCAGAGCGCGACCCAGCCGTAGACGGCGGTGTAGATGCCGACGCGGAAGAGGCGCGTGAAGATCGCCGTGATCTGGCTGAGCATGCCCAGGCCGATGCTGTTGACCGCGTCGTTCAGGCGGTACGTGTCGCGCCCGCGCGAGCGGCCCCACGCGTATTCGATCGCGATCAGCCCGAGGAACACGGGCGTGGCGAGGACGATGACCTGGCTCGGCGACAGCATGGCCGGGATTGTCCGGCCGGGGGCGGTGGCGAGTTCTGGGCTGAACCCTGAGAACCTCCGTCATTCCCGCGAAGGCGGGAATCCAGAGCTTCCGATTTCAGGCGACCCTGAAAGCACTGGATCCCCGCCTGCGCGGGGATGACGGGACCTTCAGGTCAGCGCCCCGCGCGCATCCACGCGCAGGATGCGGTCCACCCTGCCGTTGACCAGCCCGCCGCGCACCGCGATCAGGTGGTCGTGCAGGTTCACCGTGGGATCGCAGTGCCCCGGGATCAGCCACAGCATGCGGCCGATCTCCGGCACGCGCTTGCCCGGCGCGGGACGCAGGAGGCCATGCTCGTCGCCGCCGTTGGCGTAGGCTAGCTCGTGGCCGTCCTCCAGGCTGTGCACCAGCGGCAGGCCGGAGTCGATGGCGTGGCTCTTGTGGCCGGCGTCGCACACCGCGTGCTCCTGGCCGGCGCTCATCACCTGCGTCTTGACGAAGAGGGCGTGCTCGAAGTTCGGTTGGGCCGGATCGCGCTCGTTGCGCGCGTAGTCCGCGTCCATGAACAGGAACGAGCCGGCCTGCAGCTCGCCCCACACGCCGCTGGCCGCCTCGCAGACCATGCTGCCCGTGCCCGCGCCGGTGACCAGGCCGACCTTCACCCCTTCGTCCTCGATCAGCTTGCGTGTCAGGGTGACGTCGCGCGCGGCCTGGGCGATGACGTCGCGGCGCTCCTGCGGGCCGCGCAGGTGCTGGGCGCGGCCGTGGTAGGCCTGCAGGCCGGCGAAGCGCAGGGCCGGGTGCTTGCGGATCTCGTGCACCAGCGACACCGCGGCGCGCCCGGGCGGCACGCCGCAGCGGCCCTGGCCGACGTCGATCTCGACGAACACGTCGATGACGGCGGCGGTGCCGGCTTCGCGGCGGGCGTCGTTCATCGCGGTGGCGAGGCGCGACACGCCCACGTGGCTGTCCACTGCGATCGCCAGCTGCCCCCCCTCGGAGCCGAGCCGGTGCGCCAGCTGCGCCACCCGCGCCAGCTTCTGCGGCGCGATGACCTCGTTGGAGATGTAGATGTCGGTCACGCCGCCGGCGGCCATCGCCTCGGCCTCGGCGGTCTTCTGCACGCAGACCCCGGCCGCGCCGGCCTGGATCTGCAGGCGGGCGATGGCCGAGCACTTGTGCATCTTGGCGTGCGGGCGCCAGCGCATCTCGTGCTTCTTCGCGAACTCGGCCATGCGGCTGAGGTTGCGCTGCATCGCATCGAGATCGACCACCAGGGCGGGGGTGTCGATCGCGGCCACGGGCTGGCCGACCAGTTGCTTGAGGGGCTCGCTAAGCGGCGGTTTCGTCTGCCGGAGCATTCGCGTCGTCGAGGTGCTGGGTGTCGGACCAGCCGACGAGGGTGAAGCCTTCCGGGGTCCAGAGCAGGCGGTTGATGGCGCCGTTGGGAAGCTCCCAGGTGCGCGGTGCGTTGACTTCCTGGCGGGTGGCGACGCGGTACAGCGCGTCCAGCACGCCGCCGTGCGCCACCACCACGATCTGCTCGCCCGGGTGCCGCGCGGCCAGTTCGTGCAGCGTGCGCGTCACGCGCTCGCGCAGCTCCAGGAGGGATTCGCCGCCTTCGGGCGGCTGCCAGTCGGGGAGGCGCTTGCGCCAGTTCTGGGCGTGCTCCGGCCAGGTCTGGTGGATCTCGTCGAAGGTCTTGCCCTCGAACATGCCGAAGCTGCGCTCCCGCAGCCCCTGGTGCGGGATGGGGGCGACGCCGCTGACCTCGCCGATCGATTCGGCGGTTTCCCGGGCGCGACCCAGGTCGCTGGTGTAGACGGCGCTGATGGGCTCGCCAGCGAGCGCCTGGCCGACGCGCCGGGCTTGCCAGCGGCCGGTGTCGTTCAAGCCGATGTCGGTCTGGCCCTGGATCCGCGCATCGACGTTCCACGACGTTTCGCCATGTCGCACGGCGATGATCCGGGTGGGTTCCATGCCGCGGATTCTAGGCAAGCGATCTCAGCCTGCCCGCCGCGCCGGTAGCGAAATGTCAACGGGCCGTTGCGGGGGCGGGCGCCGAAGCCGCGCCGGCGGGGGGCGTGGCGGCCTGCGCCGTCTTCTCGCCGCCGAGCTGGATGTTCACCCGGCGCACGCCCTGCGGCGGGTTCGGGAAGCCCTGCAGCGCCGCGTCGAACATGGCCGGCAGCACCACCGCCTGGTCGAGCCAGGGGCCGTCGCTGGCGGCGTGCGTTTCGTACACGACCTGGTTGCTGGCCTTCTCGCGCACCACCACGCCGACCTCGCGCTGGAACCACGGCTGCTCCATGCGCGGGAACGGTCCGCAGCAGAAGCCGGGATGGTGGAAGGCGTAGCGCGAGCCCCAGCCGCCCCAGCCCCACGAGTCCCAGGGATCGGCCCACGGCGACAGCACGCGCTGCACCCGCGCCGACACCTGCACCGTGTAGCGCGGGGCCGCGTCGTCGCGGCGCAGGCCGGCCTTGAACAGCGCCGGGTCCGCCAGCGCCTCGAGCGTGTTCTGCCCGGGCTGGCTGGCCTGCGAGGGCAGCCGCTCGAAGGTGTAGGTGGGAATGGCCGGAAGCGCCGGCAGGCCGGAGAACGACTGCACGTTGTTCTCCAGCAGGTAGGTGGAACAGCCCGACAGCAGCAGGGCCGCGGCGGGGAGGGCGAGGCGCCAGGAGCGCATGGTGTGGGGCGAGCGGATCAGAGCTTGACGATGGACAGGCCCGGCAGCGCCGGCGGCGCTCCGAATTCCTCGGCATCGAAAGCCTTGTCGCCGTCTTCGCTGGCCACGCCCGTGGCGATCAGACCCTTGAAATCGTAGAGCGTTCCGTCGCCCAGGTGGGAAGGCACAACGTTCTGTAACGCGTTGGCCATGTTCTCCAGCCGGCCGGGGTGCTTCTTCTCCCACTCGCGCAGCATGTTGCCGACCTGCTTGCGCTGCAGGTTCTCCTGGCTGCCGCACAGCGTGCACGGGATGATCGGGAACTGCCGGTGCTCGGCCCAGCGCACCAGGTCCTTCTCGGGCACGTAGGCCAGCGGGCGGATCACCACGTGCCTGCCGTCGTCGCTGACCAGCTTGGGCGGCATGCCCTTGAGCTTGCCGCCGAAGAACATGTTCAGGAAGAACGTCTGCAGCATGTCGTCGCGGTGGTGGCCCAGCGCGATCTTGGTCGCGCCCAGCTCATCGGCCACGCGGTACAGGATGCCGCGCCGCAGCCGCGAGCACAGGCTGCACATCGTCTTGCCCTCGGGGATCTTGTCCTTGACGATGGAATAGGTGTCCTGCTCCTCGATGTGGAACGGGATGCCCAGCGCCTTCAGGTAGTCGGGCAGCACGTGCTCCGGGAAGCCGGGCTGCTTCTGGTCGAGGTTCACCGCGACGATGTCGAACGACACCGGCGCGCGGGCGCGCAGCTTGAGCAGGATGTCCAGCAGGCCGTAGCTGTCCTTGCCGCCGGACAGGCACACCATCACCTTGTCGCCCTCGCCGATCATCGAATAGTCGCCGATCGCCTGGCCGACCAGGCGGCAGAGGCGCTTCTCCAGCTTGTGCGTCTCGCGCTCGATCTTGAGCGCGCGGGCGGCGGCGGGGGCGGGTTCGGACTCGATCCAGACGGCAGACATGATCCCTCGATTGTCGGCCATGATCGGGCCCCATGACCGACAGCGTCCCCGCCCGCCTCGACCGCCTGCCCTGGTCGGGTTGGCACTGGCGGGTGGTCGTGGCGCTGGGCGTGGCCTGGGTGCTGGACGGCCTGGAGGTCACCATCGTCGGCTCGCTAGGCGCGGTGCTGGCGCGGTCCGACACGCTGGGGCTGACCGACGCGCAGGTCGGCTGGGCCGGATCGCTCTACGTGGGCGGCGCGGTGATGGGCGCGATCGTCTTCGGCCGCATGGCGGACCGTCTGGGACGCAAGCGCCTCTTTCTCTGGACGCTGGCGATCTACATGGCGGCCACGGTGGCCACGGCGTTCACCGGCAGCTTCGCGGGCTTCGCCGTCTGCCGCTTCGTCACCGGCATCGGCATCGGCGGCGAGTACGCGGCCATCAACTCGGCCATCGACGAGCTCATCCCGGCGCGCGTGCGCGGACGCGTGAACCTGGCGATCAACGGCAGCTTCTGGGTCGGGGCGGCGCTGGGCGCGGCGCTCAGCCTGGTGCTGCTGGACGAGCGCGTGCTCGGTCCGGTGGTCGGCTGGCGCGCCGCCTTCCTGCTGGGCGCGGTGCTGGCGGTGGCGATCCTGCTGGTGCGCCGGCACGTGCCCGAGAGCCCGCGCTGGCTGATGACGCATGGACACGCGGAGGAAGCCGCGCGCGTCGTCGCGGACATCGAACGCGCCGCGGGCGTCGCGCCTTCCACTGCGACGCCCACGTCGCCCCGGAAAGGTCGCGTGCCGCGCTGGACCGAGGTTGTGCACGTGCTCGTTCGCCGCTACCCGCGCCGCAGCGTGGTGGTGCTGGCGCTGATGGCCTCGCAGGCCTTCTTCTACAACGCGATCTTCTTCACCTACTCGCTGGTGCTCACGCGCTTCTATGCCGTGGACGAGTCGCGCGTGGCGCTCTACATCTTCCCGTTCGCGGCGGGCAACGTGCTGGGGCCGCTGCTGCTGGGGCCGCTGTTCGACCGCATCGGCCGGCGGCGGATGATCGCCGCGACCTATGCGCTCTCCGGCATCGGCCTGCTCGCGACGGGCGCGGGCTTTCTCTCGGGGTCGTTCGACGCGGCCGGCCAGGCGCTCGCGTGGTCCGGCGTGTTCTTCCTCGCCTCGGCCGCCGCGAGTTCGGCCTATCTCACGGTGAGCGAGGTGTTTCCGCTGGAGATGCGCGCGCTGGCGATCTCGATCTTCTATGCCGTGGGCACCGGCCTGGGCGGCTTCGCGGCGCCCGCGCTGTTCGGCACCCTGGTGGCCAGCGGCAGCCGCGAGGCGGTGTTCGTCGGCTACCTGATCGGCTCGGTGCTGATGGTCGGCGCCGCGGTGCTGGCGCGGCTGTGGGCGGTGGACGCGGAGCGCAAGCCGCTGGAGGAGGTGGCGCCGCCGCTGTGGCAGGACACGCCGCGCGACTGATCGCGCTCAGGGGCGCAGCGTCAGGTGCGCCGGCAGGGTGTGCAGGTCCTCGGCCCAGCGCAGCCGACTGCGGGCGAAGGTCTGGTCTAGCACGCCGGCGCTCACGACCATTGCCCGGTCTCCACCCGGATGGCGACCTCGCAGTCGTCGAAGATCTCCAGCTTGGCGATCCGCACGCGCACGCCCAGCACGCCGGGCAACTGCATCAGCCGGTGGGCCAGCTTGCCGATCAGGCTCTCCAGCAGGTTCACGTGCTCGGCCGTGCACTCCTCGATGATGATGCGGCGCACCTTGCGGTAGTCCAGCACGTGCAGGATGTCGTCGTCGCGCGGCAGCAGCGGCTGGGTGCCGAGGCTGAGCTCGGCGTCCACCTGGATCGGCTGCGGCGCGCCCTTCTCGTGGTCCAGGATGCCCAGGTTGGCGTCGAAGCGCAGCCCGGTGAGGGTGAGGATCTGGGTGCCGGCCTTGGTCATCGTGTCGTCTTTCCCGGCCATCACATCAGCGAGAAGTCGCGCTCGAACTTCATCAGGTGCTGGCCGCCGTCCACCAGCAGCGTGGTGCCGGTGATCGATCGGTTCTCCAGCGCGAAGCGCACCGCGGACGCCACGTCCTGCGGCGTCGACGAACGTCCGAGCGGCGACAGCCGGTGCAGCCGCTCGAACTTCTCCTGCGACAACAGGTGGCTGGTGAGCGTGAGGCCCGGCGCCACGCCGACCACGCGCAGCCGCGGCGCCAGCGCCTGGGCCAGCAGCGTGGTGGCGGCCTCGAGCGCGGCCTTGGACAGCGTGTAGCTGAAGAAATCAGGGTTGGGATTCCACAGCTTCTGGTCGAGCAGGTTCACCACCGCGCCTTCGCTGCCGCGTTCGCTCACGTGGGCGTGCAGCGCCTGCGCGAGCACGACAGGTGCCGCGGTGTTCGCGAGCAGGTGCGATTGCAGCGCGGCGTAGCCGAAGGACTGGGCGGAGTCGTTCTCGAACAGCGAGGCGTTGTTCACCACCGCATCCACGGGGCCGAGCTGCTTCACGACCGCCGGCAGCAGCGCACGCGCTTCCTCTTCGATCGACAGGTCCGCCGCGAAGGCGGCGAAACGGGCGCCGTTCCGGGCACGCGCTTCGCAATCGGCCACCGTCCGCCGTGCCTCATCGGCCGAACGCCGGTAGTGCACCGCGACCTGCCAGCCGGCCTCGGCCAGGGCGAGCGCGATCTCGCGGCCCAGCCGTTGGCCGGCGCCGGTGACGAGTGCGGTGCGAAGGGGTGTCGCGTTCACGGGGGTGGCGTTTCGGGGAGCGGGCCAGCCCGCACAATCGCGGGGTGACAACCGAAGCAGGCAGTGTAACGAGCGCCCTGGGCGCATTGATCGCGCAATCCATCGCGCGCAGCGGCGGCTGGCTGCCGTTCGACCGTTTCATGGCGCTGGCGCTCTACGCGCCCGGCCTGGGCTACTACGCCAGCGGCTCGCGCAAGTTCGGCGCCATGCCGTCGTCGGGCAGCGACTTCGTCACCGCACCGGAACTGACGCCCTTGTTCGGCCATGCCATGGCCAAGCAGGTGCGCCAGGCGCTGGACGCCAGCGGCACGGACGAGGTGTGGGAGTTCGGCGCCGGCTCCGGCGCATTGGGCGCGCAGCTGCTCGAAACATTGGGCGACCGCGTGCGCCGCTACACCATCGTCGAGCTGTCGGCCACGCTGCGGGCCCGGCAGCAGCACCGGCTGGCCGACTTCGGCGATCGCGTGCGCTGGGCCGACGAACTGCCCGATGCCCTGTGCGGCGTGGTGGTCGGCAACGAGGTGCTGGACGCGATGCCGGTGAAGCTGCTGCACCGCGTGGGCGGCACGTGGCATGAGCGCGGCGTGGTCGTCGACGGCGGCGCGCTGCGCTTCTCCGACCGTCCCACCGATCTGCGTCCGCCGCTCGAGGTGGACGGCCCGCACGACTACCTGACCGAAATCCATCCGCAGGCGCTGGCCTTCATCCGCACGCTGGCCGACCGGCTGGAGGCGGGCGCCGCCTTCTTCCTCGACTACGGCTTCCCCGAGCGCGAGTACTGGCACCCGCAGCGCCACATGGGCACGCTGATGTGCCACAAGGGCCACCTGGCCGACGGCGATCCGCTGGCCGACGTCGGCGAGAAGGACATCACGGCCCACGTCGATTTCACCGGCATCGCGGTGGCGGCGCAGGAGTCGGGGCTCAACGTGCTGGGCTACACCAGCCAGGCGCACTTCCTCTTCAACTGCGGCATCCTCGACCTGGCGAACGGCGCGCCCCCGCGGGAGCATGCGGCGATGCAGAAGCTGGTGAACGAGCACGAGATGGGCGAGCTCTTCAAGGTGATCGGGCTCGCTAGGGGCGGGTTCTGGGAAGCCCTGGGATTCGCGCGCGGCGACCGCACCGATCGCCTCTGATTCCCTACACTGTCCCGATGATCCGCTGGTTCCTCGTCGTCTTCCTCGCCCTGATGCTGATCAGCTGGCTGTCGCCGCTGCTGCAGCGCCTGGGCTTCGGCAAGCTGCCGGGCGACCTGCGATTCAAGCTCTTCGGCCGCGAGTGGTTCGTGCCGCTCGCCTCCACGCTGCTGCTCAGCATGCTTGCCGCCGGCATCGCCCGGCTGATCTGACCGGGACCGAATGAAAGCCTGCATCGACATCGGCGGCACCAAGGTCGCCGTCAGCCTGAACGACGGCGGCATGGACCTCATCGCGCGCCGCAGCGAACCCACCGCCAAGACCGGCGACAACGACGCGGTGGCCGTGCAGATCCTGCGCATGGTCGACGAGTCGTGCGAGCAGGCCGGCGTCAAGCCGGGCGATGTGCAGTTCGCGGGCGTGGCCTCCGCCGGCCCGTTCGTGATGGTGCAGGGGCGCATCGAACTTGCGACGCCCAACATCTGCGGCGGCCTGGCCGGTCCGGGACGCGGGCTTCCGAACGACTGGATGACGGCGCTGCTCGAAGCGCCGCTCGCGCGACGGTTCGGGCAGGTGCGCATCGAGAACGACGGCGTCGCCGCGCTGGAGGCCGAGCGCCGCTGGGGGGCGCTGCAAGGCTTCGACCACTGCGCCTACGTGACCTGGAGCACCGGCATCGGCACGGGCCTGTGCGTGGATGGACGCGTGCTGCGCGGCAAGAACGGCAACGCGGGCCACGCGGGCCACACGTTCGTCAGCGACAACGACGACGCGCTGTGCGGTTGCGGCAACGTCGGCGACGTGGAATCGCTGGTGGCCGGCTCCGCGGTGGAGCGCCGCTTCGGCGCCGATGCAGCCACGCTGCTGCAGCGGGCACAGGCCGGCGACGGCGAGGCCGCGGCCATCGTCGACGAGCTGTGCCGCGTGCTGGGACGGGGCCTCTACAACCTGGTGGCCACGCTGGACCTGCAGCGCATCAGCCTGGGCGGCAGCGTGTTCTGGAACAACCGCGACTACCTGTTGCCGCGACTGCGGTCGCAGGTGGCGAAGCACCTGCCGGCGTTGACGGCGGGATGCGAGCTGGTGCCGGCGGGGCTGGGGAACCGCGTGGGGGACTACGCGGCTCTTGCTTTAGTCGCTTAGCCCCGTCATTCCCGCGAAGGCGGGAATCCAGAGCATCCGCCTTCTGCCGCGCTCGATGGAAGCACTGGATCCCCGCCTCCGCGGGGATGACGGATTCATTCCTGTGCCAGGAACGCGCCCACCGCCTCCACCCGCGCCTGGTGGATCCTTTCGCCCACCTTCGGGCCTGACAGTCCCTGCGCCTGCGCCGCCGCGGCGATCTCGCTGGTGCTCACCGCCTGCGCCGCGCGCAGCGCGCCCAGCAGGCGCGTCTTCTGCGTGTACTCGCGCTCTTCCATGCCGAGCCGTCCGCGCGCATCGCATTCGCACGCCAGCAGGACCTCGGCGAACCGCTGCGGCTTTCTGAACGCGTCGCAGCGCTCCAGCAGCCGCACCAGGGCAGCCGCGCCGAATCCCTCGCTGCGATGGATGTTGCCGTGCTCGCGCGCGACCACGTCGGCCAGCTCCTGGCATTCGGTCGGCACGCGCAGGCGCTGCGCCACCTTCTTCAGCAACCGCGCGCTGCGCTCCTCGTGGCCGATGTGCCTGGGCAGCACCGATTCCGGCGTCGTGCCCTTGCCCAGGTCGTGCGTGAGGCAGGCGAAGCGCACGGGCAGGTTCGCCTGCAGCCGCGCGCTCATGTCCAGCACCATCATCAGGTGAACGCCGGAGTCCACCTCCGGGTGGTACTCGGGGCGCTGCGGAACGCCCCACAGGCGATCGACCTCCGGCAGCAGCCGCTCCAGCGCGCCGCATTCGCGCAGCACCTCGAACATGCGTGAGGGGCGATGCTCCATCAGCCCGCGCGCCAGCTCCTGCCACACCCGCTCGGGCACCAGCGCATCGGCCTCGCCGGCCTGGACCATGCCGCGCATCAGCTCCATCGTTTCGGGCGCCACGCCGAAGTCGGCGAAGCGGGCGGCGAAGCGCGCGAGGCGCAGGATGCGCACCGGGTCCTCGCGGAACGCTTCGGTGACGTGGCGCAGCACGCGCGCCCGCAGGTCTATCTGGCCGCCGAAGGGGTCGATCAGCCGGCCCTCGCCGTCCTGCGCCATCGCATTGATCGTGAGGTCGCGCCGCGCCAGGTCTTCCTCCAGCGTCACGCCGGGTTCGGCGTGGAAGGCGAAGCCGTGATAGCCGCGGCCGGTCTTGCGCTCGGTGCGCGCCAGCGCGTACTCCTCGCGCGTCTCGGGATGCAGGAACACCGGGAAGTCGCGGCCGACCGGCAGGTAGCCCTCGTTCACCATCTGTTCCGGCGTGGCGCCGACCACGACCCAGTCGTGGTCGTTCACCGGCAGCCCCAGCAGCGCATCGCGGACCGCTCCACCGACCATGTACGTCTGCATGGGCGGCAGTGTAAGGCGCGGCTCCCGCTGGTTGAACGCAGTCGTTCCGGGACAGGGCGGGGAGGGTCTTCTGCCTCCATGTCCCCCGCGCGCCTGAACGGCGCAGGCTCCTCCTTTACTTCCGGCAGAAGACCCTCCCCACCCTGTCC
>JAEWBU010000385.1 GCA_023390985.1 Pseudomonadota bacterium | reverse complement strand
CAGCGAGCCGGAGGCCAGCACCACGGCGCCGATCAGGCCCAGCACCATCAGCGAGAAGTACTCGGCGGGGCCGAACTTGAAGGCCACTTCGGTCAGCGGCGCGGCGAACGCGGCCAGGATCAGCGTGCCGACGCAGCCGGCGAAGAAGGAGCCCAGGCCGGCGGCCGCGAGCGCGGGTCCCGCCCGGCCCTTGCGCGCCATCTGGTAGCCGTCGATCACTGTCACGACCGAGGACGATTCGCCCGGCAGGTTGACCAGGATGGCGGTGGTCGATCCGCCGTACTGGGCGCCGTAGTAGATGCCGGCCAGCATGATCAGCGCCGACACGGGGGGCAGCGCGTACGTCGCCGGCAGCAGCATGGCGATGGTGGCCACCGGGCCGATGCCGGGCAGCACGCCGATCAGCGTGCCGAGCAGGCAGCCGATGAAGGCGTAGAGCAGGTTGATGGGAGTGACGGCGACGCCGAAGCCGGTCGCCAGGTTGGCAAGAAGGTCCATGGGATTGCTTTCGCTTTCTGCCTCAGCCGGCGACGAAGGTGGGCCAGACCGGGAACTGCAGGTTCAGCAGCCAGACGAAGGCCACGAAGCTGAGGATCGCAAGGACCGTCGCGAGGACCGCCACTTCCTTGAAGTTGAACTCGTCGCCCGCCAGTGCCGAGACGAACGTGAGCGCGTAGATGCCCACGATCAGGCCGAGCGAGGGGATGCCGACCTTCGGGATGCCGCCCAGGCAGATGCCGAACAGCAGGTTGGCGCCGATGATGTAGCACAGCGGTTTCCAGGCGATCGTGCCGATCCGGTCGCCGTCCTCCGTCTCGATCACCATCGACTGCAGCACGACGATCGCGCCCAGGATCGTGAGCACGATGCCCAGCATGAGCGGGAAGTACCCCGGCCCCATGCGGGCGCCGTCGCCGATCGTGTAGTTGGTCGCCCCTATGGCGAATGCCGCGCCGGTGATGGAAAACATCAGTCCGGCAAAGAAATCCTTCTGACTTTTGATGCGCATGCCTGTCTCTCGCACGGTCACAAAACCGCGGATCGATTAGCGCAAGCGGCGCCTGACCGGTGCCTGACCGGCAGGGTTGCGGAAACTGCGTAGCATGGCTGGACCGAGAGCCTGTAAACCCCTGCCATGAGGATCCTGCTGATCGAGGACGACGTGGTGCTGCGCGACGTGATGCTGCGCAGCCTGCGAGATGCCGGCCACCGCGTCGACGTGGCCGGAACGGTGACCGAGGCCGACCAGGTCTGGCAGATGCAGGGCTTCGACGCCGTGCTGCTGGACCTGAACCTGCCGCACGGCCCGCAGCCGCGCAGCGGCCTGGGCAGCGGCCTGACCGTGCTGAAGGCGGCGCGCGCCCGCGGCGACCGCACGCCGGTGCTGGTGCTCACGGCGCGCAACCGGACCGACGAACGCATCGCGGGCCTGAACGCGGGCGCCGACGACTACCTGGGCAAGCCGTTCGACCTGGGCGAGCTGGAGGCGCGGCTGCGCGCGGTGGTCCGCCGCACCCAGGGCACGCAGGACCAGGTGCAGGTGGGCGCGCTCGCGCTCGACCGCCTGACGCGCCGCTTCACGCTGAACGGCCAGCCGCTCGACCTGCCCGCGCGCGAGTTCGAGGTGCTGTGGGAGCTCATGACGCCGGCCGGCCGCGTGGTCAGCAAGCGTGAGCTGTCGTCCAAGCTGTCGGAGCTGCAGGAGTACCTGGGCGACAACGCGCTGGAGGCCTTCGTCTCGCGCCTGCGCAAGAAGCTCACGGGCGGGGGCGTGCACATCCGCACGCTGCGGGGGCTGGGCTACCTGCTGGAGGCCGAGGCTTGAGATCCGGGGGGCTGCGGCCCCTTTCGTCGCGGCTGCTGCGCCAGGTGCTGCCGCCGCTGGCGCTGACCTGGCTGGCCGGCACGGCGGTGGCGGTGGGCATCGCCTACAACTTCACGCAACGCGCCTTCGACCGGTCGCTGCTGGAGGACGCGTACGTCATCGCGTCCAACGTGCAGCTGCGCGACGGGCGGCTGGAGCTCGCGATGACGCGGGACGAGGTCACCCGGGTGATGTTCGACGTGGTCGAGCGCATGCAGTTCAGCGTGACGGCGGCGGACGGCCGCCTGGTGGCCGGGGTGCACGGCCTGCCGTCCGCGCCGCCCAGCCCGGACGCCTTCCGCTTCCACGAGGTGGAGCGCGACGGCGCGGTGCTGCGCAGCGTGAGCGTGCACCGCGAGTCGCCGCTGCCGTTCGACGTGGTCGTGGCCGAGACCACCCACGCGCGCGGCCAGGCGCTGGAGCGGCTGATCTGGCTGTCGGTGCTGCCGCAGGCTTCGCTGCTGGTGGTGCTGGCGGCCTGGATGCGCCGCACCATCCGCACCGAACTGCAGCCGCTGGCGCAACTGGAAGACGCGCTCGGCAGCCGGGGCGCGAGCGATCTCGCGCCCGTGCAGGTGCGCCAATCCAGCCGCGAGGTCGCCACGCTCGCCGCCGCGCTGAACGACCTGCTGGCGCGGCTGGACCGCAGCCTGCGCGGCCAGCGCGAGTTCGCCGGCAACGTCGCGCACGAGCTGCGCACGCCGCTGGCGGGCATCCGCGCGCTGGCCGAGTACGGGCTGGCGCAGCAGGACCCGGTGGCCTGGCGCGAGCAGCTGCAGAGGATCGCGGCCAGCCAGGCGCGCGCCAGCCGCATGGTGGACCAGCTGCTCGACCTGGCGCTGGCCCTCGAGGCCGAGGCCGGGATCCGCATCGAGGACGTGGCGCTGGACGAGCTGGTGCGCGACGCCGTGCTGCGTTTCCTGCCGCGCGCCGACGCGGCCGGCGTGGACCTGGGCGCGCTCGGCATCGACGCCCCCGTGGCCGTGCGGGCCGATGCCTCTCTGCTCGAGGGCGTGCTGAACAACCTGATCGACAACGCGCTGCGCTACGGCGGCGGCAGCGACGACCAGCCCGCCGTCACCGTGGCCGTCGAACGCCGGCCCGGGCAAGTGGTGCTCTCGGTGCAGGACAACGGGCCCGGCCTGCCCGGCGAGGTGCAGGCCCAGCTGGTGCGGCGCGGCGCCCAGGGCGAGACCGGCCAGCTGCTCGGCGAAGGCGGCGGCATCGGCCTGGCGCTGGTGGCGCAGTACGCGCGCCTGATGAACGCCGAGATGGTGCTCGGGACCGGCGAGGACGGGCGCGGCTGGCGCTGCGAGATCCGCTTCCCGCGGCCCCAATGAGTCGTCATCCCCGCAGCAGCGCCGGAAGGTCCTGCATGCGCGTGAAGATCTGCACCGCGCCGGCCTTGCGCAGCGCCGCGGGCGCGTCGTGCCCCGCTTCCGGCGGGCTGTAGCCGAACACCGTCGCACCCGCGGCCGCGCCGGCGGTGGCGCCGGTGACCGTGTCCTCCACCACCGCGCAGCGGCGCGGGTCCACGCCGAGCGCCGCGGCGGCGGCGAGGTAGACGTCGGGCGCGGGCTTGGACCGCGGCTGCTCGTGGCCGCTGAAGATGCGGCCTTCGAAGAATCGCATCAGGCCGCACTTGGCCAGCTGCAGCTCCACCTTGAAGCGGTCGGCGCCGCTGGCGCAGGCGATGCGGCCGCCGCAGGCCGCGTGCACCGCGCCCACCGCCTCGACCGCGCCTTCGACGGGGCGCAGGTGGCGCTCCAGGTTCTCATTGCGGCGCTCGCGGAAACGCTGCAGCCAGTCGTCGGTGAGCGGCCGGCCGGTGCGCGTCTCGATGATCGCGCGCTCGTCCTTCACCGCCTTGCCGATGAAGAGGCGCATGCACTCGGCCTGCGACATCGACCAGCCCAGTTCCTCCAGCATGTCGCGCAGCACGCCGATGGTGATGGGTTCGCTGTCCACCAGCACGCCGTCGCAGTCGAACAGCACGGCATCGAATCGGGAAATCCTGCTCATCGGTCGATCTTAGTGGCCCGTCACTTGCGCCAGAACTGGCTGGTGAACAGCACGAACACCGACAGCAGTTCCAGCCGCCCGGCCAGCATGCCGAAGCTGAGCACCCAGAGCTGGAAGTCGGTCAGCACGCCGAAGTGGCCGGAAGGCCCGACCAGCCCGAGGCCCGGGCCGATGTTGTTGACGCAGACGATGACCGCCGAGAACGCCGTGACCAGGTCGAGTCCCGAGAGCAGCATGAGCAGCGTCAGCCCGATGATCGTGGCGCCGTAGATCAGCATGTACGCGAGCACGGCCGCGATGATCTGCGAGGAGACGGTGGTGCCGCCCAGCGTGACGGGGTTGATCACGCGCGGATGGATGATGCGCACCAGCTCGCGCCGTGCCTGCTTGACCAGCAGCAGCATGCGGACCATCTTGATCCCGCCGCCGGTGGAGCCGGCGCAGGAGACGAAGCAGCCCAGGAAGATCAGCAGCACCGGCGCGAACACCGGCCACTGCGAATAGTCGGCGGTGGCGTAGCCGGTGGTGGTCGCGAGCGACACCACCTGGAAGGCCGCGGCGCGCAGCGCCGGCCAGAACTCGGCGTGCACGCCGTGCTGCTGCAGCATCAGGGTGAGCAGCGCGATCGACGCGAGCAGCGCCATGAGGTAGGCCCGCACCTCGCTGTCGGCCAGCAGGTTGCGCAGCGACCGCACGCGCCAGCAGATGAAGTAGCGCGCGAAGCTGATGCCGGAGGCCGCCATGAAGAAGATCGCCACGCCCTCGATAAGCGGCGAGTTCCAGTAGGCGAAGCTGGCATCGTGCGAGGAGAAGCCGCCCAGGCCCATGGTGCCGCACATGTGCATGAAGGCGTCCGGCCAGGACATGCCGGCCCAGCGGTAGGCCAGCATGCAGGCGGCGGAGAAGGCGAAGTACACCGTCCAGAGTCCTCGCGCCGTCTCGGCGATGCGCGGCGTGAGCCTGGTGTCCTTCAGCGGCCCCGGCGCCTCGGCGCGGTAGATCTGCATGCCGCCCAGCCCCAGCAGCGGGAGCACCGCCACCACCAGCAGGATGATGCCCAGCCCGCCGATGAACTGCAGGAAGCAGCGCCAGACGTTCACCGAGACCGGCAATGAATCGAGTCCCGAGAGCGCCGTGGCGCCCGTCGCGGTCAGCGCGCTCATCGCCTCGAAGTAGGCCGACGCGATGTCGATGCCCGGCACGGTGTAGAGCAGCGGCACCGCCGAGAAGGCGGGCAGCACCACCCACACCATCGAGACGAGCAGGAAGCCGTCTTTGGGTTGCAGTTCGCGGCGGGAGCGCCGGGTGAGCAGCACCAGCAGCGCGCCCGCCGCCAGCGTGCCGGCGAAGCCGAGCTCCCACACCGGGCGCAGCCGCGGCTCGTCCAGGCCCCAGGCCCAGGCCAGCGGCACGAGGAAGGCGAACGCGAAGCCGAGCAGCGCCCGGCCGACCACCGACAGGACCGGTCCGAGGCTTTCCATCAGAAGAAGGTGGCGCTCACCTGGAACAGCCGCTCGACCTCGCGCACCAGCTTCTTCTTCGGAATGAAGATGATCAGGTGGTCGTCGCTCTCGATGCGGGTCTCGGGACTGGGCATGAGCACCCGCTGCTCGTCGCCTTCGCCGCGCACCACGGCGCCCAGGCGCACGCCGTCGGGCAGCAGCGCGTCCACTTCCGGCACGGTGCGGCCGACCAGGCGCGAGGTCTTGGCGTCGCCGTGCGCCACGCCTTCCAGCGCCTCGGCCGCGCCGCGGCGAAGGCTGTGCACCGCCACCACGTCGCCGCGCCGCACGTGCGCCAGCAGTTCGCCGATGACGGTCTGGGCCGGCGACAACGCGATGTCGATGGTGCTGCCCTGGATCAGGTCGGCGTACGCGCGCCGGTTGATCAGCGCCAGCACGCGGCGCGCGCCCAGGCGCTTGGCCAGCATGGCCGACAGGATGTTGTCCTCGTCGTCGCTGGTGAGGGCCAGGAACAGGTCCATGTCGGCCACGTTCTCGTCGGCCAGCAGCTCCTCGTCCGTGCCGTCGCCCTGCAGCACCAGCATGTCGCTCGGCAGCTGCCCGGCCAGGTACTCGCAGCGCTTCTGGCCGCGCTCGATCAGCTTGACGTCCACCGCGCCGATCAGGCGTCGCGCCAGCCGCAGGCCCACGTTGCCGCCGCCCGCGATCATCACGCGGCGCACCGGCTTGTCGGTGCTGTGCACCGCCGCCAGCACCTTGCGCAGGTTGTCCTCGTCCGCCAGCAGGAACACCTCGTCGCCGACCTGCACGCGGGTGGACGCGATGCAGGGCTGCTCGGCGTCCTGCCGGTAGATCGCGACCACGCGCACCGGCGCGTCGGGGAAGTCCTTCTGGAAGTCGCCCAGCGTGCGGTTGGCGTAGCGGCTGCCGGCCGTGACCCGCACCGCGATCAGCTGCGCGCGGCCTTTGGCGAACTCCAGCACCTGCAGCGCCTCGGGGTACTGGATCAGCTTCTCGATGTAGCGGACCACCGATTCCTCGGGGCAGATCACGTGGTCCACCGCGAAGCCCTTGCGATCGAGCAGTTCGCTGCCCTCGGCGAACTCCGGCGAGCGCAGCCGCGCGATGGTGGTCGGCACGTTGAAGACGTCGTGCGCGATCTTGCAGGCCACCAGGTTGGTCTCGTCCTGCGCGGCGCAGGCGATCAGCATGTCGGCGTCGGGCAGGCCCGCGCGCTCCAGCGTGGACGGGTGCACGCCGTTGCCCGGCATGCCGCGCAGGTCCAGCCGCTCCTCCAGCTCGCGCAGGCGCTGCGGATCCGGGTCGATCAGGGTGATGTCGTTGCGCTCGGACACCAGGCTCTCGGCCACGCTCTCGCCGACGCGCCCCGCCCCGAGGATGACGATCCTCATCAGGAAGCCTCCGCGCTGCGCGCGTAGGAGCGAGCGCCTTCGGGCGGCCGGGCGGCGCTCATAGGGCGCGCTGGATCAGGATCTTCTGCACGTCCGACGTGCCCTCGTAGATCTGGCACACGCGCACGTCGCGCCAGATGCGCTCCACCGGGAAGTCGCTGACGTAGCCGTAGCCGCCCAGCGTCTGGATGGCGGCGCTGCAGACGCGCTCGGCCATCTCGCTGGCGAACAGCTTGGCCATGGCGGCCTCGGTCAGGCAGGGCCGGCCGGCGTCGCGCAGGCTGGCGGCATGCCAGATCAGCTGCCGAGCCGCTTCCAGCTGCGTGGCGCACTCGGCCAGGCGGAAGCCCACGGCCTGGTGGTTGATGATGGCGGTGCCGAAGCTCTGGCGCTCCTTGGCGTAGGCCACGGCCACCTCGAACGCGCTGCGCGCCATGCCCAGGCTCTGGGCCGCGATGCCGATGCGGCCGCCCTCCAGCGCGGACAGCGCGATGCGGTAGCCCTCCCCTTCCTCGCCGATCAGGTTCTCGGCGGGGATGCGGCAGCCGTCGAAGTTGATCTGCGCCGTGTCGCTGGAGTGCTGGCCGACCTTCTCTTCCAGGCGCGCCACCACGTAGCCGGGCGCGTCGGTGGGCACGAGGAAGGCGCTCATGCCCTTCTTGCCCGCGGCCTTGTCGGTGACCGCGATGACGATCGCGAGCTGGCCGTTCCTGCCGCTGGTGATGAACTGCTTGACGCCGTTGATCACGTACTCGCCGCCCCGGCGCGTGGCCGTGGTGCGCAGCGCGGAGGCGTCGCTGCCCACGTGCGGCTCGGTCAGGCAGAACGCGCCGAGCAGTTCGCCCTGGGCCAGCGGCGCCAGCCAGCGCTTCTTCTGCGCTTCATTGCCGTAGCGCATCAGGATGGCGTTGACCGGGCAGTTGGTGACGCTGATCGCGGTGCTGGTGCCGCCGTCGCCGGCCGCGATCTCCTCCAGCACCAGCGCCAGGCTGACGTAGTCCAGGCCCGCGCCGCCGTACTCGGGCGGCACGCAGATGCCGTAGGCACCGAGGGCGGCCAGGCCGCGGTGCGCCTCGCGCGGGAAGGTGTGCTCCTTGTCCCAGCGCGCGGCGTTCGGCCACAGCTGTTCCTGCGCGAACGCACGCACGGCGTCGCGGATCATTTCCTGGTCGGGAGTCAGCAGCATGTTCTGGGGTCGTTCTCGTGGATAGGCTCACCAGCCCTCGAACGAGGAGCCGTCGTGGCCGAGGAAGCTGCCGCTCTGGCGGCGCGTGAGTCCGGCGATCGCCTGGCGCATGTCCGCGACGCTCTGCTGCGCGGTGAGCGGCGCGCCAGGACCGCCCATGTCGGTCTGCACCCAGCCGGGGCTCATGGCGATGAAGGTCGCGCGCGGGTAGTCGTGGCCGGCCGATCGCACGGCCATGTTGAGCGCGGCCTTGCTGGCGCGGTACAGCCAGCCGAAGCTGGACGAGGCGCTGGCTATGTGGGCCATGCCGCTGGTGATGAAGACGAAGCGGCCGCCCGCCTCCTCCACCAGGGGCGCGACCTGCGGGATCACCTGCATCGCGCCCAGCACGTTGGTGTGCATCACGCGGTCGAAGTCCTGCTGCGTCGGCGGCTCCAGCGCGCCGGCGGTGCTGTAGACGCCGGCGACGTAGAGCGCGACGTCGAACTTGCGTCCTTCGAGCGCCCACGACAGCCCGCTGACGCTGGCCGGGTCGGCGACGTCGAGCTTCAGCGCGTGGGCGCCCAGGCCTTCGAGCTGCGCGATGCCTGCGTCGTCACGCGCGGTGGCGACGACATCATCGCCAGCCGCGCGGTACTGGCGGACGAACTCCAGCCCGATGCCGCGCGAGGCGCCGAGGACCAGGACGTTCACGGCCGGCTTCGCGTCAGATCAGTTCCAGCGCGACCGCCGTGCCTTCGCCGCCGCCAATGCACAGCGTGGCGATGCCGCGCTTGCCGCCGCGCGCCTTCAGCGCGTTGATCAGCGTGACCATGATGCGGGCGCCCGAGGCACCGATCGGGTGGCCCAGCGCGCAGGCGCCGCCGTTGACGTTGACGATGTCGTGCGAGATCTTGAGCTCTTCCATCAGCGCCATCGGCACCACCGCGAAAGCCTCGTTCACTTCCCACAGGTCAACGTCGGACACCTTCCAGCCGGTCCTGGACAGCAGCTTCTGGGTGGCGCCGACGGGCGCGGTGGTGAACCAGTTCGGCTCCTGCGCGTGCATGGCATGGCCGACGATGCGCGCCAGCGGCTGGCAGCCCAGGCGCCTGGCGGTGCTCTCGGTCATCATCACCAGCGCCGCGGCGCCGTCGTTGATGCTGGAGGACGAAGCGGCCGTGATGGTGCCGTCCTTCTTGAACGCGGGCTTGAGCGTGGGGATCTTGTCGAGCTTGACCTTGCCCGGGCCCTCGTCCTTGCTGATCACGGTCTCGCCGGCGCGGGTCTTCACCGTGACGGGCGTGATCTCGGCCGCGAACGCGCCCGACTCGGTGGCCTTCTGCGCGCGGGAGACGGAAGCCACCGCGAAAGCGTCCTGCGCCTCGCGCGAGAACTTGTACTTGGCGGCGCATTCCTCGCCGAAGGTGCCCATCGAGCGGCCGGCCTCGTAGGCGTCCTCCAGGCCGTCCAGCATCATGTGGTCGTACACCTTGTCGTGGCCCATGCGGTAGCCGCCGCGGCCCTTGAGCAGCAGGTAGGGCGCGTTGGTCATGCTCTCCATGCCGCCGGCAATCATCACCTCGTGGCTGCCGGCCAGCAGCATGTCGTGCGCGAACATCGCGGCCTTCATGCCGGAGCCGCACATCTTGGACAGCGTGACGGCGCCTGCGCTCTTGGGCAGCCCGCCCTTGAACGCGGCCTGGCGCGCGGGTGCCTGGCCCTGGCCGGCCATCAGGCAGTTGCCGAACAGCACTTCGCCGACGGCGTCGGCCGGGATGCCCGCGCGCTCGACGGCGGCCTTGATCGCGGCGCCGCCCAGGTCGTGGGCGGAGAGCGTGGAGAAGTCGCCCTGGAACGACCCCATGGGGGTGCGGGCGGCACTGACGATGACGACGGAATCAGCCATGTTTCACTCCTGTGGTGTGTGGATGGGGTTCATGTGTTGCCGGAGATCAGGAAGCCGCGCTCTTCTTCGGCGATGCGGCGCAGGTAGTCCTGGAATTCGGGGTCCTCGCCGCGCAGCAGCAGCGGCAGGACGTTGCGGAAGTCCTCGCGGCGGCACCACTCGCGCATGTAGTCGTCCCAGCTGTTCCAGCGCCGGCGGTCCTCGTCGCTCATGTCGTCCTTGTAGGCGACCAGGTACGCACGCTCGAACAGCGTCATCAGCATATCGAAGATGACCAGCATCCGCTCGCGCTGCTCGGCCGTCGGGTTCGGCAGCGGGTCGTTGCTGCGCAGCTGCAGGTCGGGATGCGCCAGCACGACCTTGAGGAAGTCGATGTACGCGTCGGACAGCAGCTGGTACTGCTCCTCCTCCTCGTTGTCGCGCTCCTTGCGCTCCTGCCACATGAAGATGCCGATGGCGAACGGCAGGCCGAGCACTGTGACGATGTAGCTGGCGAGTTCCCACGTTTCGGCATCCATCACGCGATGGCTCCCGCGGCGGCGGGCCGGTGCGCGTGCGCGAAGCGCTTCTCGTGCTCGTACGGGAAGACGTCGTGCACGTGGCCGGCCTGGATGCGCGCCTTGTGGCCCTGCCAGAACTCCGCGTCGAGCAGGTCGCCGTGGTGCGCCAGGAAGACTTCGCGGACCGCCGGGTTGCCCAGCAGGAAGGGCCCGAAGGTTTCGGGGAACACGTCCTTGGGCCCGACCGAGTACCAGACCTCGCCCGACATCTCGTCCTCCGGGGTGCGCGCCGCCGGCACCTTGCGGAAGTTGCACTCGGTGAGGTACTCGATCTCGTCGTAGTCGTAGAAGACCACCTTGCCGTTGCGCGTGACACCGAAGTTCTTCCACAGCATGTCGCCGGGGAAGATGTTGGCGGCCACCAGGTCCTTGATGGCGTTGCCGTACTCCACCACCGCGCGCTCCACCTGGTCGGCCGCGCCCGCATCGAACGCTTCCTGCAGGTAGATGTTCAGCGGGATCATGCGGCGCTCAATGTAGAGGTGCCTGATGATCACCTCCTCGTGGCCGTCGCCGTCGCGGTCGCTCACCTCCAGCTGGCTGGGCGCGAACCGGCGGATCTCGTCCAGCAGGTCTTCCTCGAAGCGGTCGCGCGAGAACGCCACCTGGCTGTACTCCAGCGTGTCGGCCATGCGGCCCACGCGGTCGTGCTGCTTGACCAGCAGGTACTTGCCCTGGATCTGCTCGCGCGTGGTGTCCTTCTGCGGCGGGTAGAAGTCCTTGATGACCTTGAAGACGTAGGGGAACGACGGCAGGTCGAACACCAGCATCACCATGCCCTTGATGCCGGGCGCGATGCGGAACTTGTCGCTCGAATGCTGCAGGTGGTAGAGGAAGTCCCGGTAGAACAGCGTCTTGCCCTGCTTGGCCAGGCCGAGCGCGCTGTAGATCTCGCCGCGCGGCTTGCGCGGCATCAGCGTGCGCAGGAACTGCACGTAGGCCGCGGGAATCTCCATGTCCACCATGAAGTAGGCGCGCGCGAACGAGAACAGCATCAGCAGGTCGTCCTCGCCGAACAGGCAGGCGTCGATGACCAGCTCGCCCCTGGCGTTGTGCAGGATCGGCAGCGCGAACGGCACTTCTTTGAAGCCGTTGATCAGCTTGCCCACCACGTACGCGCCCTTGTTGCGGAAGAACAGGGACGACAGCACCTGGATCTGGAAGTTGGCGCGCAGCTTCACCTGCGAAAGGCGGGCGCCCATCGCGGCCAGCACCTGGGAGGCATCGCGTTCCAGGTCCTCGAACGGGCGCTGCAGGCGGAAGTTGGTGATGATGCGCACGATGTTCTCGTGCAGCGTCTCGCGCGTCGGGTAGTACGCGCGGTAGGTCGGCATGGCGGCCGGCTCGTGGTTCTCGATGTACTCGGTGGAGACCGCCGGCCGCACGAAGATGAAGTCGTTGTGGAAGTAGGTGCGGTGCAGGATCTTGGTCGTGACCGAGTTGAAGAAGGTCTCGGCGCACTCGGGCTGGTGGTGCTCGATCAGGAGGCCGATGTAGTGCAGCTTGACCTGCTGCCACACCTCCATCGGCTGCTCGCCCGCCTTGAACTCCTGCTCCAGCCGCTGCACCGCTTCCTTGACGCGCAGGTCGTAGAACTCGATGCGCTCGCGCTGGGCACGCTGCTGTCCGTGCCAGTCGGCCGCCTCGAAGCGCTGCTTGGCGCGCTGCGACTCCAGGCGGAACAACCGGTAGTGCCGGTTGAAGCCGTCGAGCATCGCGTTGGCGATGTCGTAGGCCAGCGGGGAGTCCAGGCGCTGGGGGAACATGCCGGACCTCTCGCTCCCGGGTTCAGCGCCGGGCGGCGACCACTCCCTCGATCGCGGCGCGGTACAGCGGTTCGATGGAGTCCGTGCTGGAGACGGACATGTGCAGGTCCTGCAGCAGGCCGTCGTGGACGCCGAACGCCCAGCCGTGGATCGTCACCTTCTGGCCCTTGGCCCAGGCGTCGGTCATCACGGTGCTGACGCAGACGTTGACCACCTGCTCGATGACGTTCAGGTCCACCAGCAGGTCGCCGCGCTTTTCAGGCGGGGCGGCCTGGAGCAGGTCGCGGTGGCGGTCGCGCACGTTCTGGATGTGGCGGATCCAGTTGTCGGCCAGGCCCACGCGGGTGTTGTTCAGCGCGGCCAGCACGCCGCCGCAACCGTAATGGCCGACCACCATGATGTGCTCGACCTTGAGCATGTCGACCGCGAACTGGATGGCCGACAGCGCGTTCAGGTCGGAGGTGACCACCACGTTGGCGACGTTGCGGTGCACGAACACCTCGCCGGGCTCCAGGCCGGTGATCTGGTTGGCGGGCACGCGGCTGTCGCTGCAGCCGATCCACATGAACTTGGGCTTCTGCTGCTTGGTGAGCGAGGTGAAGAAGCCGGGCCGGTCGCGCTCCATCTGCGCGGCCCAGTCCCGGTTGTGGGCGAAGAGGTCGTGGATCTCAGGCATGGCGGGAATTGTCTCAGGGGCTACATCGTTTCGGCGAACAGCTCCCGCCCGATGAGCATGCGGCGGATCTCGCTGGTGCCGGCGCCGATCTCGTAGAGCTTGGCGTCGCGCCACAGGCGTCCGAGCGGGTACTCGTTGATGTAGCCGTTGCCGCCGAAGATCTGGATGCCCTCGCCGGCCATCCAGGTGGCTTTCTCGGCGCACCACAGGATGACGGACGCGCAATCCTTGCGCACCTGGCGCACGTGCTCGCTGCCGAGCATGTCGAGGTTCTTGCCCACCGTGTAGCAGAAGGCGCGGCCGGCCTGCAGCACGGTGTACATGTCGGCCACCTTGCCCTGGATGAGCTGGAACTCGCCGATGCTCTGGCCGAACTGCTTGCGGTCGTGGGTGTAGGGCACCACGTTGTCGAGCACGGACTGCATGATGCCGATGGGGCCGGCGGCAAGGACGGCGCGCTCGTAGTCGAGGCCCGACATCAGCACCTTGGCGCCGCCGTTGACCGCGCCCAGGATGTTCTCGGCCGGCACCTCCACGTCCTGGAACACCAGCTCCCCGGTGTGGCTGCCGCGCATGCCCAGCTTGTCGAGCTTCTGCGCGATCGAGAAGCCCTTCATGCCCTTCTCGATCAGGAAGGCCGTGACGCCGCGCGCGCCGAGTTCGGGCTCGGTCTTGGCGTAGACCACCAGCGTGTCCGCGTCGGGGCCGTTGGTGATCCAGAACTTGCTGCCGTTCAGGACGTAGTAGCCGCCCTTGTCCTCGGCCTTGAGCTTCATCGAGATGACGTCGCTGCCGGCGCCCGCCTCGCTCATCGCCAGCGCGCCGACGTGCTCGCCGGAGATCAGCCGGGGCAGGTACTTCTTCTTCTGCGCCTCGTTGCCGTTGCGCTTGATCTGGTTGACGCACAGGTTGCTGTGCGCGCCGTAGGACAGGCCCACCGAGGCGGACGCGCGCGAAATCTCCTCCATCGCCACCATGTGGGCCAGGTAGCCCATGTTGGCGCCGCCGTATTCCTCGGGCACGGTGATGCCCAGCACGCCGAGCTCGCCGAACTTGCGCCACAGGTCCATCGGGAACTGGTCGCTGCGGTCGATCTCGGCGGCGCGCGGCGCGATCTCGGCTTCGGCGAACGCGCGCACGGCTTCGCGCAGCGCGTCGATGTCTTCGCCCAGCTGGAAGTTCAGGCCCGGCAGGTTCATGGAAGTCTCCTTCAGTGTTTGACGTCGTCGCGGCCGGTGACGGCCATGAGCGTGGTGCTCATCGTGGCGACGAGCTTCTCGCGTCCCTCGTCGATGCCGTACGCGCGGCCTTCGACGACGGTGATGGTGCGGCCCGGCTTCACGACGGTGCCGACCATGCGGAAGGTCTGGCCCTTGGCGGGCGCGACGAAATTGATCTTGTACTCGATGGACAGCACACCGACGTCGGCCGGCATCAGCGTCGAAGCGGCGTAGCCGCAGGCCGAATCCAGCGCCGCGCCGACGATGCCGCCGTGCAGGAATCCGTGCTGCTGGGTCAGGTGCGCGGCGTAGGGCAGCTCGATGACCACCTCGCCCGGACCGGCCCGGACCATGGAAGCACCGATGGTGGCCATCGCGGTCTGGCGGGCGAAGCTGGCGCGCACTCGCGCCTCGAACTCGGGGTCGGCAGGCTGGAAGTCGGCGGGCATGGTCGCAATTGACGTTTACGTAAACGTCAATTATGCCTGCCTGGCGCGGCCGGGCTCCTTGGTCTCCTTCTCCAGGCGCGACAGCAGGGATTTGGCCTCCCGCTCGTGCACCTTGACCTCGTCCAGGTTGGACTGCAGGTCGGCCATCTGCTCTTCGAGCTGCCGGCGGTGCTGCGCCAGGATCGACAGGAACTTCTTCAGCTGCGGGCCGGTGTCCCGCGGGCTGTCGTACATGTCGATGATTTCCTTGGCCTCCGACAGCGACAGCCCCAGCCGCTTGGCGCGCAGCGTGAGCTTCAGCCGCGTGCGGTCGCGCGCGCTGTAGACGCGGTTGCGGCCGCCGGGGCCGGACCGCTCGGGCTGAAGCAGGCCCATGTCCTCGTAGAAGCGCATCGCGCGCGTGGTGAGATCGAATTCGCGCGCCAGGTCGCTGATCGTGTAGGTGGTGGCCATGGTGTGTCTTCGGGCGCGTCGCGGGCGCCGTGCCGCGCCCTTGCCTAGAATGGGCGGATTACATCTGACGTTTACGTCAACGTCAATTCACCGCACCACTCCCTTCGCATGAACCCCCAGGAAGCACAGTTGAACTACCCGCTGGGCGACACGCTGCCCACGCCCGGCACCACTCTGGAGATCGCACCGGGCGTGCGCTGGGTGCGCATGGACCTGCCGTTCGCGCTGGATCACATCAACCTGTGGCTGCTGCGCGATGAGCTCGACGGGCGCCAGGGCTGGTCGGTGGTGGACTGCTGCGTCACGCGCGACGAGGCCAAGGCGCAGTGGGAGCAGGTGTTCGCTTCTTCCCTGGAGGGATTGCCGATCCTGCGCGTGATCGTCACCCACATGCATCCGGACCACATCGGCTTGGCGCACTGGCTGTGCGAGCGCTGGTCCACGCCGGACCACACCTGCCGCCTGTGGATCAGCGCGACGGACTACAACGCGGCGCGCGTCGCTTCGAACAGCACCACCGGCTTCGGCGGCGAAGCGGCCGCGAGCTTCTTCGCCTCGCACGGCCTGGCCGATCCGGAGTCGATGGAGAAGATCCGCGCCCGCGCCAGCTATTTCCCGACGCTGGTGCCGGCCGTGCCGCCCAGCTTCCGCCGCCTGCAGGACGGCGACGTGGTGCGCATCGGCGGCCGCGACTGGGAATGCATCAGCGGCTACGGGCACGCGCCGGAACACATCTCGCTGTTCTGCCCCGAACTCAAGCTCCTGATCAGCGGCGACATGATGCTGCCGCGCATCTCCACCAACATCAGCGTGTTCGACATCGAGCCCGAGTCGGATCCGCTGCGCCTGTTCCTCGCCTCGATCGACAAGTTCCGCCGCCTGCCGGCCGCCACGCTGGTGCTGCCCTCGCACGGCAAGCCGTTCACCGGGCTGCACCAGCGCATCCAGCAGCTGCACGACCACCATCGCGAGCGGCTGGCCGACGTGCTGCAGGCCTGCGGGAAGCAGCCGTCTTCGGCGGCGGACATGCTGCCGGTGCTGTTCAAGCGCAAGCTGGACCTGCACCAGACCACGTTCGCGATGGGCGAGGCGGTGGCGCACCTGCACGCCTTGTGGCACGCCGGGCAGCTGCGCCGGGAGAAGGACGCCGAAGGCGTCTGGCGATTCGCGCTCGCCGGCTAGCGCGCCCCGCTCACCAGGGCGGCAGCGCCTCGTCGCGCAGCTGCCCGCGCAGGTCGGCGTAATCGGGCACCACGGTCGCCACCGTGTCCCAGAAGCGCGGGCTGTGGTCCATCACGCGCAGGTGCGACAGCTCGTGCGCGACCACGTAGTCGATCACGGGCATCCGGAAGTGGATCAGCCGCCAGTTCAGGCGGATGGTGCCGTCCGCATGCGCCGTGCCCCAGCGCGTGCCGGCGTTGCTGAGCGCCAGCTTCTTCCATTGCACGGACAGCAGCGGCGCGAAATGGTCGAGCCGCTCGGTGAACACTCGCTTGGCCTCGCGCATCAGCCACGCCTGCACGGCGTCGCGGATCTGCTCGCTGGTGGCGTGGTGCGGCAGGCCCACGTGCAGCGTCAGCCGCGGCACGCCGGGCAGCGCTTCAGCGGCGGTGTTCAGCGCGGCGCCCGCGCCGCGGCGCGGGTCGAGCACCACGATCACTTCTTCGCCGAGGTAAGGAAACGCCGCGCCCTCGCGCCATTCGATGCGGGCCGCCTCGATGCGGTCGCGGCGCTCGCGGGCGGCTTCCAGCTTGGAGAGGATCCAGCCCGACTTGCTCTGCACCGCGGAATCGACCTCGTGCAGCGGCACCCAGCGCGGCGCGCTCACGGTCAGCCCCTCGGAGCTGACCATGAAGCCGATGTTGCGACGCTTGATGCGGCGCAGTTCGTAGCCGACGAAGGTGTGGCCCAGGGTCGCCTGGCGGTTCGCGCGCGGATGGTGGAAGGTGGCGGGCGCCAGCACCGAGTCCAGCGGCTCCGCCGGCGCGGCCGCCACGGGTGGTTGCGGTTCAGGCGCGGGAGGCGTGGAGGCGGGTGCGGGAGCCGCCGTGGGCGGCGCGGGATCGAACAGGTCGAGCGTGAGCTGGATGAGCTTCAGCACGGCGGCAAGTATAGGCAGCGGCCGCCTCGCGACCGCGCCGCCGAACGACTGTTACTTGTAGGCCTCGGGATCCAGGCGACGCATCTCGGACTCGATCCAGGCCTCGACCTCGCGCATCAACTCCTCGGGACGCCGGCCCTCGCTGGGGATCGGCTTGCCGATCGAGACATCGACCACGCCGGGATGCTTGATGAACGACTTGCGCGGCCAGCACTTGGCCGAACTCACGGCTACCGGGATCACCGGCGCGCCGGTCTCCACCGCCAGGCGCGTGCCGCCCGTCTTGTAGGTGCCCTTCTGGCCCCGAGGGATGCGCGTGCCTTCCGGGAACATGATGATCCAGATGCCCTGGCCCAGCAGGCGCTTGCCCTGCTCGACCACCTTGTTGAAGGCCTGGGCACGCTGGCTGCGGTCGATGTGGATCATGTCCAGCCGGGCCATCGCCCAGCCGAAGAACGGCACGTAGAGCAGTTCCTTCTTGAACACGTAGGC
>JAEWBU010000344.1 GCA_023390985.1 Pseudomonadota bacterium | reverse complement strand
GCTTCCGCGCCCGCGCCGGCCCGCGCCGCATCGACGCCCGCGTCCGCGCCCCGCGCAGCGCGAGCCCCTCACGAGCCCAAGCAGCCGCGGCAGGTGGACGCCGGGACCAACGCGCGCCGCTACAACGAGCGCCTGGAAGACGCCGCCCAGCACAAGGCCGAGGTGCAGAAACGCGCGGCCGAAGCCAAGAAGGATGTGCGGCCGCTGCCCGTGCCGCCGTGAAGCTCAGCCTTCCAGCGGCTCGAGCTTGACGATCACCAGCGACAGGTTGTCGCCGCCGCCCCGGGCGCGCGAACGCGCCTTCTCGATCAGGAACTCGCTGGCCTCGCGCGGCGTCAGGGACGACAGCACCGAACCCAGCTCGTTGGGGCTGAAGTAGTGCCACACGCCGTCGCTGCAGGCCATCAGCACGTCGCCGGGACGCAGCTGCGACACCGTGTGCATCGTGGAGGGTGGGTCTTCCTCGGCGCCCAGGCAGCCCATCAGGATGTTGGACTGCGGGTGCACGTTGGCCTCTTCCTCGGTGAGCTGGCCGGCTTCGACCAGCGTCTGCACGTAGGAATGGTCGAGCGTCCGCTTGACCAGCTTGCTGCCGTGGAAGTGGTAGATGCGCGAGTCGCCGGCATGCACCCAGTGGCAGTCGCCGGCCGGGTTGATCAGGAACGCGGCGATGGTGCTGTGCGGCTCCTGCTCGGCGGCGATGGCGGTGAGCTTGATGACGAGATGCGCTTCCTGCGCCACCTGCTTGAGCAGGTCGCCGGCGTCGTCGTGGTCGGGCGAGTAGCGCTCGAACAGCTGCCGGGCCGTGAGCATCACCTGGTCGGACGCCTTGCGGCCGCCGCTGCGGCCGCCCATGCCGTCGGCCACCACCGCCAGCACGCAGCCGCTCACGCGGGGATGGGCGATCAGGGTGACCTGGTCCTGCTGGTACTCGCGGTCGCCCCTGTGGATGCCGGTCGCTGCGGTGAGTCGGTAGCCTTTGGCCATTGCGGGTGGAGCGCTGCGCGGAGGACGCCGAGCTCGATAATTGCTGCTGGAGCGCGTATTATCGTTCCGACCCGCAGAGCTCACGGTGGCGCGCCACCAACCTTGTCGTGGAATCCAACCTGCATTCGCCCGAGCGGCGCCTGATCGAGCTGCGAATCGAGCATGCCGACCTCGACGCCCTGATCGATGCGGCGTGCCACGAGAAACCCCTGGACGAACTGATGCTGCGCCGCCTGAAGAAACGCCGGCTGGCGCTGCGCGACCTGATCGCCCAGCTGGAGCTCGTGCTGGATCCCAAGGAACCCGCCTGATCCCCTCCGATGACCTTGATTGAAGCCGTCCGCGGCGCCTTCGCGGCCGACGGCGCGCTGCCGCGCGCGGCCGACGCCTTCCGTCCCCGCGAGGCGCAGACCGAGATGGCGCTGGCCGTGGCGCGCACGATCGAGGCCGGCGGCTCGCTGGTCGTCGAGGCCGGCACCGGCGTCGGCAAGACCTTCTCGTACCTGGTGCCCGCGCTTCTGTCCGGGGAGCGCGTGCTGCTGTCCACCGCCACCAAGACGCTGCAGGACCAGCTGTTCGGCCGCGACCTGCCGCGGCTGGTCGAGGCGCTCGGCCTGCCGGTGCGCACCGCGCTGCTCAAGGGCCGAGGCAGCTACCTGTGCCTGCACCGGATGGAGCAGGCGCGGCGAGATCCCGGCGCGGTCGACCGCGGCGCCGCGCTGGCGCTGGCCAAGGTCGAGCAATGGGCGCAGGCCACGCGCAGCGGCGACCTGGCCGAGCTCCCGGGCCTGGACGAGCGCTCGCCGGTGATCCCGCTGGTGACGTCCACCCGCGAGAACTGCCTGGGCGCGCAATGCCCGAAATTCCGCGAATGCCACGTGAACCGTGCGCGCCGCGAGGCGCTGGCGGCCGACGTGGTCGTGGTCAACCACCATCTCTTCTTCGCCGATCTCGCGGTGCGGGAATCGGGCATGGCCGAGCTGCTGCCCACGGTGCGCGTCGCCATCTTCGACGAGGCCCACCAGCTGAACGAAACCGGCGTGCAGTTCCTCGGGGCGCAGCTCGGGACCGGGCAGCTGCTGGACTTCACGCGCGACCTGCTCGCGGCCGGCATGCAGCTGGCCCGCGGGCTCGCGCCGTGGCAGGAGATCGCGGCGACGCTCGATCGCGCCACGCGCGACCTGCGGCTGGTGGTCGGCCGTGGCGCCACCGGCAGCCGGCTGCGCTGGAGCGACAGCGCGCCCGAGGGTGTTCCCGCCGAGGAATGGCAGGACGCGCTGGCCGACGTGCAATCCGCCTGCGACGCGGCGCAGGACGCGCTCGCGACCGTCAGCGAGATCGCGCCGGACTTCGTGCGCCTGCGGGATCGCGCGGCGACGCTCGCGCAGCGCTGCGACCGCTTCCTCGCGCCGGCCGCGCCCGAGTCGGTGCGCTGGCTCGACGTGGGCCAGCAGCTGCGGCTGGTGGAATCGCCGCTGGACATCGCGCAAGCGGTGCGCACGCGCCTGCTCAAGGAGGCGCCGGCGAAGACGGAAGAGGAGGGCGGCTGGGACGATGACGACGAGGACGACGAACCGTCTCCCGGCGGCCGCGCATGGATCTTCACCTCCGCCACGCTGGGCGACGACGCGCGGCTGCGCTGGTTCACCGAGCCGTGCGGCCTCGACGAGGCCGAGGTGCTGCGCGTCGGCAGTCCGTTCAACTATCCCGAGCAGGCCGCGCTGTACCTGCCGCGCGACCTGCCCAAGCCGAACGATCCCGGCCACAGCCAGGCGGTTGCGCGGCTGGCGGCGCAGGGCGCGCAGCGCATCGGCGGCCGCACCATGGTGCTGACCACGACGCTGCGCGCGCTGCGCCAGATCGGCGAGGACCTGCAGCGCCGCTTCGATGGATCGATGGAACTCGAAGTGCTGGTGCAGGGCCAGTGGCCCAAGCGGCGGTTGATCGAGCGCTTCCGCGAAGGCGCCGGCCCGGGCCGGCCGGGCTGCCTGCTGGTGGCCTCGGCTTCGTTCTGGGAAGGGGTGGACGTGCCGGGCGATGCGCTGGAGCTGGTGGTGATCGACAAGCTGCCCTTTCCGCCGCCCGGCGATCCGCTGGTGGAAGCGCGTTCGCAGCGCCTGCAGTCGCAGGGCCGCAATCCGTTCAACGAGTACTTCGTGCCGGAAGCGGCGGTGGCGCTCAAGCAGGGTGCCGGGCGGCTGATCCGCAGCGAATCCGATCGCGGGGTGCTGGTGGTCTGCGACACCCGGCTGGCGCAGATGGGCTACGGCCGCCGGCTGCTGGCCGCGCTGCCGCCGATGCGGCGGCTGTCGTCGCAGGCGGAGTTCGAGGAAGCGCTCGACGCGCTGGCGGCCGTGCGGGCTTCAGCCGCGGCGGCCTGAGGGGCTCACCAGAACTTGTACCAGGCGCGCGCCGGGTCGCTCTTGTAGCCCTTGGTGAGGTACTCGCTGTCCGGATAGTTCTTCTCGAGCACGCGCCGGCTGTCGTCGCGCAGCTGCGGCATGCCCAGCGCGTCGTACGAGCGCACCAGGATGAACAGGGCCTCTTCCAGCGCGGGCACGTCGCGGTAGTCGGCCAGCGCGGCCTGCGCCCGGTTGATGGCGGCCACGTAGGCACCGCGCGAGTAGTAGTAGCGAGCCACGTGCACCTCGGACTGCGCCAGCGAGTTGACGATGTACGTCATGCGGGCGCGCGCGTCCGGCGTGTAGCGCGAATCCGGGAAGCGGCCGACCAGTTCCTTGAACGCCTCGAACGACTCCTTGGCGGCCTTCTGGTCGCGCTCGGACAGGTCCTGGCGCGTCAGCCAGGAAAACATGCCCAGGTTGTCGTTGAAGTTCACCAGGCCCTTGAGGTACAGGGCGTAGTCGATCGCGGGGCTGGCCGGATGCAGCTTCATGAAGCGGTCCAGCGTGGCGACGGCCTGCGCCTGCTCGCCGGCCTTGTAGTGCGCGTAGGCCTTTTCCAGCTGGGCCTGCTGCGCCAGCGGCGTGCCGGCGGCGCGGCCTTCGAGCTTCTCGAACAGCGGAACCGCCTTGTCGTACGAGCCGGCATTGAGCTCGTCGCGCGCCTCGGCGTAGATGCGGTTCGGGCTCCAGGTCGCGGTCCGGTCCTCGCGGGTCGAGGAGCAGGCCGACAGCAGCACGAGGGCCACCGCGGCGACACCGGATAATTTCGCTCGAAGCATGAAGCGCAGACCTTCTTGAAACAGGGCGAAAAGATTATAGAAGCCGCACCCGACGACGAAGCCGAGGCCGAACCCGGCTCCGAGCTGCGGCAGTTCACCGTCGACCCGGCGATGCACGCCCGCCGCCTGGACCAGGCGCTGGCCGAGCTGGTGCCCGAGTTCTCGCGCAGCTACCTGCAGCAGCTGGTCAACGGCGGGGCGGTGACGATCAACCGGCACCGCGCCGCGCGGCCGGCGCACCGCGTCAAGGCGGGCGACACCCTCGGGGTCGAACTGCGGCCGACGCCGCAGAGCCTGGCGTTCCGCGCGGAGGCGATGCCGCTGGCGGTGGTGCACGAGGACGAGCACCTGCTGGTGGTCGACAAGCCGCCGGGCCTGGTGGTGCATCCCGCGCCGGGCAACTGGAGCGGCACGCTGCTCAACGGGCTGCTGGCGCGCGACGAGCGGGCCGGCCTGCTGCCGCGCGCCGGCATCGTGCATCGCCTGGACAAGGACACCAGCGGGCTAATGGTGGTGGCGCGTACCCGGGCCGCGATGGACGCGCTGGTTCGCATGATCGCGGCGCGCGAGGTGACGCGGCAGTACCTGGCACTGGCGCACGGCCGCTGGCGCGGCGAGCCCACGCGCGTGGTCGAGGCGCCGATCGGCCGCGATCCGCGCAACCGGCTGCGGATGGCCGTGGTGGGAGCGCACGATCCGGGCAAGCCCGCGATGACCACCTTCGAGCTGCTCGATTCGTGCGAGAAGGGCTGCCTGGTGCGGGCCAGCCTGCACACTGGTCGCACCCACCAGATCCGGGTACACATGGCGCACCTCGGGCATCCGCTGGTGGGCGACGCCCTCTACGGCGGCGGAACCGGCGACGGGCTGGATCGCCAGGCGCTGCATGCGTTCCGGCTCGCGTTCCGGCATCCGGTCACCGGCGCGGCGCTGGACTTCGGCTCGGCCCTGCCGGCCGACTTCGTGCATGGGCTGTCGTCCTGGGGGCTGCGTTACAATCCGGCTCCGGCGATGG
>JAEWBU010000340.1 GCA_023390985.1 Pseudomonadota bacterium | reverse complement strand
GCGGCCACACCCGCCGCTTCAACCCGAGCCACCAGTACGTGCGGCGGCGCATCGAGGCGGGCGAGTTCAACATCCAGCAGATGGATGTGCAGACCTACTTCTTCCGCCGCACCAACATGAACGCGCTCGGCCAGCCGCGCAGCTGGACCGACCACCTGCTGTGGCACCACGCCGCGCACACGGTGGACCTGTTCCAGTACCAGACGCGCAGCAAGGTGGTGAAGGCCAACGCGGTGCAGGGCCCGATCCATCCCGCGCTGGGCATCGCGATGGACATGAGCATCCAGCTCAAGGCGGAGAACGGCGCGATCTGCACGCTGTCGCTGTCGTTCAACAATGACGGCCCGCTGGGCACCTTCTTCCGCTACATCGGCGACAGCGCCACGTACATCGCGCGCTACGACGACCTGTACAACGGCAAGGAGGAGAAGATCGATGTCAGCAAGGTCGCCGTGTCGATGAACGGCATCGAGCTGCAGGACCGCGAGTTCGTCGCCGCCATCCGCGAGGGCCGCGAGCCCAACGCCAGCGTGGCCCAGGTGCTGCCGTGCTACGAGGTGCTGGACCAGCTGGAGAAGCAGCTGGGTTGAAATTCCGTCATTCCCGCGAAGGCGGGAATCCAGAGCTTCCGCCTTCTGCGGCGCTCGATGGAAGCACTGGATCCCCGCCTCCGCGGGGATGACGACGTTTGAAGAAGAGTGGCTCTCCCATGCAAACACGCAAGATCGGTCCCTTCTCCGTCTCCGCCATCGGCCTCGGCTGCATGAACCTCAGCCATGCCTACGGCACGCCGCCGTCGGCGGAGCAGGGCGAGCGGGTGCTGCTGTCGGCGCTGGACGAGGGCGTGACGCTATTCGATACCGCGGCGTTGTACGGCTTCGGCGCGAACGAGACGCTCGTCGGCAAGGTGCTGAAACCGCACCGGCAACGGTTCACCTTGGCCAGCAAGGGCGGCATGGCGGGCGTCACGGGCGACGACGGCGTGCTGCGCCGCGTGATCGACGGGCGCCCCGAGACCATCCGCCGCAACTGCGAGGACAGCCTGCGCCGCCTCCAGACCGACGTGATCGACCTCTACTACCTGCACCGCTGGGACAAGAAGGTGCCGATCGAGGACAGCGTGGGCGCCGTCAGCCGGCTGGTGGAGCAGGGCAAGGTGCGCACCGTGGGCCTGTCGGAAGTGTCGGCCGCGACGATCCGCAAGGCGCACGCGGTGCATCCGATCGCCGCCGTGCAGACCGAGTACTCGCTGTGGACCCGCAACCCCGAGATCGCGGTGCTCGATGCCTGCCGCGAGCTGGGCACCGCCTTCGTCGCCTTCAGCCCGGTGGCGCGCGGTTTCCTGTGCGACGCGCTGCACGACGTGACCACGCTCGACGCCAAGGACATCCGCCGCAGCATGCCGCGCTTCGACCCCGAGCACTACGCGCGCAACCTGAGGCTGCTGCCCGGCTTCAAGGCGCTGGCGCGCGAGGCGGGCTGCACGCCGGCCCAGCTGGCGCTGGCGTGGCTGCTGCACAAGCGCCAGGACATCATTCCGATCCCCGGCACCACCAGCGTGGAGCACCTGCGCGAGGACCTCGCGGCCGAGCGGGTGAAGCTCGACGCTTCGCTGATGGATCGGCTCGAGGCGCACATCAACCAGCGCACGGTCAGCGGCCACCGGTACGGCGAGCAGGCCCGGCGCGAAGTGGATACCGAAGAGTTTCCGGGCTGACGGAAACCCGCAGCGGCGCGACCTTGCACCGCGCCTGCCGCTGCGGCACGCTGGCGTCCCCCCAACTTTTCGCCAGGAGGCGGATATGGACACACGTGAGGTCGCGGCGGAATTCACCCGGCTTTGCCAGGCCGGGCAGCTCGAAGAGGCGGGACGCAGGTTCTGGTCGGACAAGGTCGTGTCCATCGAGGCGATGGACGGGCCCATGTCCCGCTGCAACGGCATCCAGGAGGTCGTGGCCAAGGGCCAGTGGTGGTACGAGAACCACGACATCCATTCGTTCAAGACCGAAGGGCCGTACGTCAACGGCAACCAGTTCGCGTTGCAGTTCGCGATCGACGTCACGCCCAGGACGGGCGAGCGCGCCGGCCAGCGCACGCAGATGACGGAGATGGGCCTCTACACGCTGGAAGGCGGCAAGATCGTCGAGGAGCGGTTCTTCTACTGACCCGGTACTACTTTCGCAAGCGCGGCTGCCAAGGTGGAAGGGGCACACACGGTACGTTCCTACATCAGGCACGGAGAGCCTGTCTTAACTTGGGCCTCCGGCATTTCTGCCGGAACCCTCCTGGACGAAACCCTCCATGCCCAAGAACAGCAAGGCTCCCCCGGCGCCGCGCGCCGCCGCGAAATCCGCCGCCCGCAACACCGACAGCGGCCCTGCCCGCGTGTCGTCCGCGGGCGGTGACCTCCCCGCCGAGAAGGCCGCCCAGACCGAGGCGCTGGCCGCCTCGATGCCCTCCAATCCCACCAAGGCCGCCGAACACGGCTTCGCCAACGGCGTGAAGCCGCAGCAGGGCGCGTGGTCGCAGCCCGAGTCGCGCCTGCCCACGGCCAGCACGCTGTCGGAAGCGAACGAATCGGTGAAGGTGGGCACCGTCGCGCCCGAGGGCCGCAACGCCACCATCGCCCCGCTGGACCGGGTGCGGGTCGATTCCTCCGGCCGCGTGCTCACCACCAACCAGGGCGTGCCGGTCGCGGACAACCAGAACTCGCTGAAGTACGGCACGCGCGGCCCCGCGCTGCTGGAAGACTTCATCCTGCGCGAGAAGATCACCCACTTCGACCACGAGCGCATCCCCGAGCGCATCGTGCACGCGCGCGGCTCCGGCGCGCACGGCTACTTCGAGTGCTACGAGCCGCTGACCGACATCACCCGCGCCGCGCCGTTCCGCGAGAAGGGCAAGCGCACGCCGGTGTTCGTGCGCTTTTCCACCGTGCAGGGCGAGCGCGGCTCCAAGGACACGGCGCGCGACGTGCGCGGCTTCGCCGTCAAGTTCTACACCGACGAGGGCAACTGGGACCTGGTGGGCAACAACATCCCGGTGTTCTTCATCCAGGACGCGATGAAGTTCCCGGACCTGGTGCACGCGGTCAAGCCCGAGCCGCACCACCAGATGCCGCAGGCGGCCAGCGCGCACGACACCTTCTGGGACTTCGTCTCCCTGATGCCCGAGTCCACCCACATGCTGATGTGGGTGATGAGCGACCGCGCGATCCCGCGCAGCTTCGCCACCATGCAGGGCTTCGGCGTGCACACCTTCCGCATGGTCAACGACCGCGGCGAGTCGGTGTTCGTGAAGTTCCACTGGTCGCCGGTGGCGGGCACGCATTCGCTGGTGTGGGACGAGGCGGTGAAGATCTCCGGCGCCGATCCGGACTACCACCGCCGCGACCTCTGGGAGCGCATCGAGGCCGGCGCCTATCCCGAGTACGAGCTGGCGCTGCAGGTGTTCACCGAGGAGCAGGCCGAGCAGTTCAGCTTCGACATCCTGGACGCCACCAAGATCGTGCCGGAGGAACTGGTGCCGCTGCGTCCGGTCGGCCGGATGGTGCTGGACCGCAACCCCGACAACTTCTTCGCCGAGACCGAGCAGGTGGCGTTCTGCGCCGCGCACGTGATCCCGGGCATCGACTTCTCCAACGACCCGCTGCTGGCCGGGCGCATCCATTCGTACGTGGACACGCAGATCACCCGGCTGGGCGGCCCGAACTTCCACGAGATCCCGATCAACGCGCCGGTGGTCGAGGTGCACAACAACCAGCGCGACGGCTTCCACCGCCAGGCGATCCCGCGCGGGCGGGTGTCGTACGAGCCGAACTCGCTGGCCGGCGGCTGCCCGTTCCAGGCGGGCGCGCAGGGCTTCGTGTCGGTGCCCGCACGCATCCGCGCCGAGGAGGAGCAGGGCAAGGTGCGGGCCAAGCCGGAGAAGTTCGCCGACCACTACACGCAGGCGCGCCTCTTCTTCGAGAGCCAGACGCCGGTGGAACAGGACCACATCGCGAATGCGTTCCGCTTCGAGCTGTCCAAGGTGACCGTGCCGGCGATCCGAGAGCGCATGGTGGCTTCGCTGCGCAACGCCTCCGAGGAGCTCGCGATGAAGGTCGCGCAGGGCCTGGGCATGGAGTTGCCGGAACCGATGGAGCGCGCGCTGGCGGAACCCGCCAAGCCCGAGGTGAGCCGCTCGCCCGCGCTGTCGCTGATGGCGCGGCCCGGCAACGGTTCGATCCGCGGCCGCAAGATCGCGCTGCTGGTCGCGGCCGGCGTGGAAGCGGCTTCGCTGCTGAAGGTGCAGGAAGCGCTGGTGTCGGAAGGCGCGGTGGCGCGCCTGGTGGGGCCGCGCATCGGCCCGTTCACGGCGGCCGACGGCTCGATCGTGGACGCCGATGCATCGCTCGAAAACGAGCCGGGTTTCCTGTTCGACGCCCTCGTGTTGCCCGACGGCGAGCAGGCGGTCGCCGCGCTCGGCCAGGACGGCCACACCATGGAGTTCATCAAGGACCAGTACCGGCATTGCAAGGCCATCCTGGCGCTCGGCGCCTCGCAACTGCTGATGGCGCGCACCGGCCTGCCGGTGGCGCTGGACAAGGCGCAGGCCCAGGGCAACACGGGCGTGTTCTTCGCAGATGCCCAGGAGGCGGCGACCGCCACGGTGGCCTTCATCGGCGCCGTCGCGCGCCACCGCCATTTCGGCCGCGAGACCGATCCGCCGATGCTGTAACCCCTTCCAGGAGACTTCAAGAATGCTTTCCATGCACGCAATGGACGCCTGCGAACTGCTCGACGCCGACCACGTCGCGGTCAAGCACCTGTTCGTGGACTACGCGCGGCTGGCGATGGCCGCGCCCGAAGGCAGCGGCGCCGAGCGGCGCGAGCTGGCCGACCGCATCTGCCAGGAGCTGACGGTGCACGCGCAGATCGAGGAGGAGCTGTTCTATCCGGCGCTGCAGCGCGCGCGCCGCGAAGCCGGCGGCCTGCTCGGGGATGCGAAGCGCGAGCACCAGGAGGCCAAGGACCTGGTCGCGCAGATCCAGTCGTACGGCGACCCGGATCCGGGAATGGATGCGCTGGTGGCGCGGCTGGCGCAGCTGATCGAGCACCACGTGAAGGAGGAGCGCACCGGGCTGTTTCCGATGGCTCGCACGTCGGGGCTGGATCTGTCGGCGCTGGCGGACGAACTGCGGACGCGGCAGGAGCAGCTGATGCCGGCCGCCGCGGCGGCCTGAAGCTTCCCCGTCATTCCCGCGAAGGCGGGGATGACGGATTCAATCGGCCGCGGCCTCGAGCGGCGCAGCCGCTCGCCGCTCGCCGTGCAGCACCACGATGCCCGCGCCCACCAGCAGCGCGATGCCCGCCCACGCCAGCGCGTTGGGCACGTCGCCCCAGACCAGGAACCCGAGCACCAGCGCGAACAAGAGGCCCGTGTAGCGGAACGGTGCGACCAGGCTCATCTCGCCCGAGCGCATCGCCACCGTCAGCAGGTAGTAGCCGCCGCTCAGGAACACGCTGGCCGCGGCCAGCAGGCCGAGCTGGCGCGCGTTGACCGGCTGCCAGTCGCGCGTCACCAGGCCGAACGCGCCGGCCAGCAGCGTGACGGCGATCGCGGTGCTGAGCGTGATGATGATGGACGGGATGCGCGCGGCGATGGTGCGTGTCGTCAGGTCACGGCTGGCATGCAGCAGCGTGCCGCCCAGGCAGAGCAGGGCGTAGGCGTTGAAGCCCGCCGCGGTGGGCTGCACCACCAGCAGCACGCCCACGAACCCGGTGGCCAGCGCGGCCCAGCGCCGCGGGCCCACCTTCTCCGAAAAGCCGATCACCGCGAACAGCGTGATGAACAGCGGCGTCGCCATGTTGATCGCGGTGGCGTTGGCCAGCGGCAGGTGGAACAGCGACGTGAGGTACGTCATCGTCGCGAACGCGTCGAAGCCGGCGCGAAGCAGCACGCGCCGCTCGCGCAGCGCGCCCAGGTGGCCGGTGGCGCGCATCGCGTGCGCGATGGCCAGCACCAGCACGACGGCGAACAGGCCGCGGATGAAGATCAGCTGCGAGCCGGGCAGGGTCTGGCTCACGTACTTCACCAGCGAGTCGTTGGTGACGAAGCTGGCCATGCCGGCCGACATGGCCAGCACGCCGCGGCGGTTGGCGGCGGGGGCCGTCAATGCCGGCCGTGGCCGGGGGCCGCGGCGATCGCCGACATGATGCGGTCGGTGTAGGCGATGGCCATCGCCGACAGCAGGAAGGTGATGTGGATCGCGGTCTGCGCGATCAGCACCCGGTCGGTGTAGTTGTCGGCGTTGATGAACGTCTTGAGCAGGTGGATCGAGCTGATGCCGATGATGGCGGTGGCCAGCTTGACCTTGAGCACCGAGGCGTTCACGTGGCTCAGCCATTCCGGCTGGTCGGGGTGGCCTTGCAGGTTCATGCGGCTGACGAAGGTTTCGTAGCCGCCGACGATCACCATGATCAGCAGGTTGGAGATCATCACCACGTCGATCAGCGCCAGCACCACCAGCATGATCACCGTTTCGTTCAGCGTGGTGATCGGCGCCGTGGTCTTGTAGCCGATGCTGGTGACGAGCTGCTGCAGCGCGGTCTGGCTGCCGAAGGCGGCTTCCAGCAGGTGCACCAGCTCCACCCAGAAGTGGAACACGTACACGGCCTGCGCGGCGATCAACCCCAGGTAGAGCGGAAGTTGCAGCCAGCGGCTGGCGAAGATCAGGTTGGGAAGGGGGCGAAGCGGCGAGTTGCTGCTCTGGAGGGGATTGGGGTTTCGCATGGAGCGGGTCGAAATGTCCGGCGCGATTGTAGTTTTGCCCCGTCTCAGCTCCACCGTGAGCCCCGTGGAATTTTGTAAGCTTGGCGCCAGTCAGACGAACGTAAGTGGCTCGGCTGACAGTACGCCGCGATCCAACCCTAGCCGGAGACAAGCATGAGCGCCATCGAATCGGTCCTGGTCGAAAACCGCGTGTTCCCCCCGTCCGAAGCGTCCGCGCGTGGCGCGCGCATCGCCGGCATGGCCGCCTACGAGGCGCTGTGCAAGGAAGCGGAGCAGGACTTCGAGGGCTTCTGGGCCCGGCTGGCGCGCGAGAACGTGCAGTGGACCAGGCCGTTCACGAAGACGCTGGATGAGTCCAGGGCGCCGTTCTACAAGTGGTTCGAGGACGGCGAGCTCAACGCCAGCGCCAACTGCCTGGACCGGCACATCGGCACCCCGGTCGAGAACAAGACGGCCATCGTGTTCGAGGCCGATGACGGCGCGGTGACGACCGTGACCTACAAGGAGCTGCTGGCGCGCGTGGGCCGCTTCGCCAATGCGCTCAAGGCGCAGGGCATCCAGAAGGGCGACCGCGTCATCGTCTACATGCCGATGACGATCGACGGCGTGGTGGCCATGCAGGCCTGCGCGCGCATCGGCGCGACGCACAGCGTGGTGTTCGGCGGCTTCTCGGCCAAGGCGCTGAACGAACGCATCATCGACGCGGGCGCTGTCGCGGTGATCACGGCCAACTACCAGATGCGCGGCGGCAAGGAACTGCCGCTCAAGGCCATCGTCGACGAGGCCATCGACATGGGCGGCTGCGACACGCTCGGGACGGTGCTGGTCTACATGCGCACGCCCACCGCCTGCAACATGGTGGGCGGCCGCGACAGGACGTTCGACGAGGCGCTCGAGGGCCAGCCGGACCAGTGCGCGCCGGTGCCCGTGAACGCCGAGCATCCGCTGTTCGTGCTCTACACCTCCGGTTCCACCGGCAAGCCCAAGGGCGTGCAGCATTCCACCGGCGGCTACCTGCTGTGGGCCAAGCTCACCATGGACTGGACCTTCGACCTGCGCCCGGACGACGTGTTCTGGTGCACCGCCGACATCGGCTGGATCACCGGTCACACCTACGTGGCCTATGGGCCGCTGGCCGCCGGCGCGACACAGGTGATGTTCGAAGGCATCCCCACGTACCCGAACGCCGGCCGCTTCTGGCAGATGATCGAGAAGCACAAGGTGACGGTGTTCTACACGGCGCCGACGGCCATCCGCTCGCTGATCAAGGCCGCCGAAACCGACGAGAAGGTGCATCCGAAGAACTGGAACCTGTCGTCGCTGCGCATCCTGGGCAGCGTGGGCGAGCCGATCAATCCGGAAGCCTGGATGTGGTACTACCGGAACGTGGGCGGCGAGCGCTGTCCGATCGTGGACACCTTCTGGCAGACCGAGACCGGCGGCCACGTCATCACGCCGCTTCCAGGCGCCACGCCGCTGGTGCCGGGGTCGTGCACGCTGCCGCTGCCGGGGATCATGGCCGCCATCGTCGACGAGACCGGCAAGGACATCCCGAACGGCGCCGGCGGCATGCTGGTGATCAAGCGGCCCTGGCCTTCGATGATCCGCACCATCTGGGGCGACCCGGATCGTTTCAGGAAGAGCTACTTCCCCGAGGAGATGGGCGGCAAGCTGTACCTGGCCGGCGACGGCGCGGTGCGGGATGCGCAGCGCGGCTACTTCCGCATCACGGGACGCATCGACGACGTGCTGAACGTGTCGGGCCACCGCCTGGGCACCATGGAGATCGAGTCGGCGCTGGTGGCCAAGACCGACCTGGTGGCCGAAGCCGCGGTGGTCGGCCGGCCCGACGACGTGACCGGCGAGGCGGTGTGCGCCTTCGTGGTGCTGAAGCGCCAGCGCCCGACCGGTGACGAGGCCAGGCAGATCGCGAACGACCTGCGCAACTGGGTGGCCAAGGAGATCGGCCCGATCGCCAAGCCCAAGGACATCCGCTTCGGCGACAACCTGCCCAAGACCCGCAGCGGCAAGATCATGCGGCGGCTGCTGCGCAGCATCGCGAAGGGGGAGGCGATCACGCAGGACACGAGCACGCTGGAGAACCCCGCGATCCTCGAACAGCTCGCCCAGAAGAACTGACGCTTGATTTCCGTCATTCCCGCGGAGGCGGGAATCCAGTGCGTCCGCCTTTCTCGCGCCGCCGAGGGACGCCCTGGATCCCCGCCTACGCGGGGATGACGGCAAGAAAAAAGGCCCGCATCCGCGGGCCTTTTTGTTTGAGCCTCCGACTTATTTCTGGCTCAGCACCCACGACGCCAGCTTCTTGGCTTCCGCCTCGCTGACCTGCGTGTTGGCCGGCATCGGGACCGGGCCCCAGACGCCGGAGCCGCCCTTCTGGATCTTGGCGGCGAGCTTGTCGACGGCGTCCTTCTGGCCGGCGTACTTGGCGGCGACGTCCTTGTACGACGGACCCACCAGCTTCTTGTCCGTGGCATGGCAGGCCATGCAGTTCTTGGCCGTGGCCAGTGCCTGGTCCGCCAGCGCGGGACCCGCCGCGACGAACGCGACGGCAAGGGCGATCAGGGCACGTTTCATGAAGCGATCCTCTATGGTTGGGTTACATTCCTTGAACGTGATTGTAGTGACCTGGGTTGACCCGTTCAGTTCCCTTCCGGTGAACGCCAGGTAAACCCCGCCCGGGCCGCCGGGCGCGCTTGCGGAGAGTACGTCGATGTTGTTCCTCGGCCTGGGCGTCGTGCTGGCGCTCCTGAAATACCTGGAGATCGGCCCCGTCGCCGAATGGCCGTGGTGGGGCGTCCTGACCCCGTTCGGCCTGGCGGTCGTCTGGTGGACCTGGGCCGACTGGTCCGGTTACACCAAGAAGAAGGCCGTGCAGCGCGAGAACGACAAGCGCCAGGCGCGCATCGACAAGAGCCGCTCCGCCATGGGCCTGCCGCCCAAGCGGCGCTGAGCTTCAACGCACCCGGGATTTGTTGAACAGGATCGCGCCGTCGCGGCGCGATCGATCTTCCGTGCAGTCTCCGCCGGAAGGCGCCGCCGCCAGGCGCGGGCAGCGGCGAAGCAATTCATCGAGGCCGATGTTGGCGGGCACCCGCGTGTGGTGCACGCACACGGCGCCGGCCGGCGACCAGCCGGCTTCGAATTCCAGCGTGGATGTGGATTCGGGCGACTGCACGCCGGCGTCGTCGTACACGTCGATCAGGGTGCCGTCGGCGGTCCAGCCCTGGCCGTCGCCGCAGTAGTCCGCGCGATAGAGGCGGGTGCAGGCCTGGAAGCGCTGCAGCGCCATGGGGTCGGGATCCCAGAACCGGTAGCCCGCTCGCAGGCACTTGCCGAGGACGCCGCTGGTGCAGGTCAGTGTGAGCTTGTCCGGATCGGGTTCGAAGCGGCCGTCGTCGGAAAGTTGGCCATTCAAGGGAATCGCCCAGCCTTTTCCGTGTGCGTCGGGCTCGCAAATGTCATGCCATTCGCCGGCCGGGTCCTGCGCCCGCATCTCGTAGAGCCACAGGCCCGCTTCTTCCTGTACGTCCTCGATCCGTACGCCGAGCACGCCGTCGCCGGTTGGCAGGAGCAACTGTCTTCCTACCCATTCGCGTCCTGACAGCGACGTGCCGTCCGCAAGCGTGGCACGCAGCACGGTGCCCTCGAGCGAAAGAGAAGTGGCTTGCGC
>JAEWBU010000422.1 GCA_023390985.1 Pseudomonadota bacterium | reverse complement strand
GGCCTTGGCGGCGGCCCGCTTCGCCGGGGCGGGCGCGGGTTCCGGCGCGGCGGCGGCCGGCGCGGGCGCGTCCATGCCTTCCTGGACGATGGTGAGGTACTCGTCCATGCCCTTGGCCGCGGCCTTGGCGTCGCGCGCGCGCATCGCCTTCAGGATGCGGCGGCGCACCGGTACCAGCTCGGGACGCGCCTTGCGCCCGGTGCGGTCGATCACGAAACGGATGATGTCGGAGAGCGAATCCACCAGCATCACCAGCACCTCGTTGCGGGTGGCGCGGGCGATCAGGCCGAAGAAGCGCACGCCCTCGTCGGCGCGGTGCTGCAGGTCCTCGCTCTCCTCGATCTCGCGCATGTTGGCTTCGAGCGCGACGAAGTCTTCCTCGGTGGCGCGCTCGCAGGCGAGCTGGATCACCAGGCCGTTGATCAGGTGGCGCGCCTCGGCCAGGCTGGCCAGCGACACGCGGCCGAGGAACATCAGGTCCTGCAGCGACTGGGTCAGCAGCGCGGGGTTGCCGTCGCGGATGAAGGCGCCGCCCTTGACGCCCTTCTGCAGCGACACCACGCCGGAAATCTCCAGCGTGCGCAGCGCCTCGCGCACGGCGGGGCGGCTGACGCGGAACTCGGTCGCGAGGTCGCGCTCGGCCGGCAGCTTGTCGCCGGGCTTGAGCGCCCCCGAGGCCAGCCGCCGGCGGATCTGCTCGCAGATTTCCTCGAAGACGCGGCGCGTCTTGACCTGCTGGAAGGAGAGCTCGTCGGCGGATTGCATTCGTGGGGACAACGTTCTGGAGTGGCTTTCGAGGATAGCCCATGGTCGTGCCGGGACGGCGTGCCGGGCGCGACAACCTTGTTAATGGCCTTACCATTACAATGGGCCGCCATGGCCACCCCTCCCCACGTCCACCCACTCGAAGCCGGGCGAGTCCTGGTGTTCGACTCCGCCACCTACGTCGAGGGCCACGTGGCCGCGACGCCCGGCATCGCCGGCGACGTGGTCGTCAACGCTTCCTACTCCGGCGTGCTGTGCGCCCGCATGGTGATGAGCGCGAAACCCCGTGCCGCCATCGGCCTGGACTGCGCCATCGGCAAGGACGGCGCCGGCATCGCCGGGCTCTGGTACTACGAGGCGCTGGGCGTTCCGGCGGCCGCGGCCGACGTGATGACCGCCGAGATGGGCAACGGCGCCGACCTCTACGACCACGGCGTGGTCAGCCGCGTCAACGACGCCGCGCAGGCCCTGGGCATCGCGCCCGGCATGACGGTGCGCGAGGCCGCCCGCTGCTTCCTCACCGGCGAGAAGAAGCCCGAAAGCTTCGACCCCGCGCGCCGGCTGGTGGTGCACACGGCCGGCAGCGGCCGCAGCATCGTCTGCACCGACTCCATCGCCTACGCGCTGCCCGAGGACCGCGAGCGCAACGTGCTGTGCACCGCCGGCCACACCGGCCGCAGCGTGATCGGCTACTTCCGCGACTACCGGCCCTGGGCCTTCATCTGCTCGGACGGCGGCGGCGGCAAGAACGGCTCGGGCCTGTCCGCGCTGGAGGCGGTGGAGCCCGACGGCATCCCCGGCGCCAGCGTGAGCGCGCTCTCCGCCAGAATGGGCGATGGCCAGAGCACCTATTTCGACGGCGTCATCAGCGCCGCCAACCGCCTGGCGCGCGACAAGGGCGTGCGCGTCGGCCAGCCGGCCCGCGAGGCCGCCCTGCTCCTGCTCGATTGAGGATTTGCTGAAGTGATCCACCCTGCTTGCGCCACCGGCCCGCTCAAGGGCCTGCGCGTCATCGAATTCGCCGGCATCGGCCCCGGGCCCTTCGCCTGCATGCTGCTGTCGGACATGGGCGCCGACGTCGTTTCCATCGACCGCCCCGGCAGGAAGCTGGGCGAGCGCCACAACCTCACCGGCCGCGGCCGCACCGTGGTGCTGGCGGACCTGAAGGACGCCGCCGGCCGCGAACAGGTGTGGCGGCTGCTGGACGAGGCCGACGTGCTGATCGAGGGCTACCGCCCCGGCGTGATGGAGCGCCTGGGCTTCGGGCCCGACGAGGTGCTGGCGCGCAACCCGCGCATCGTCTACGGCCGCATGACGGGCTGGGGCCAGCACGGACCGCTGGCGCAGGCGGCCGGCCACGACCTGAACTACATCGCCCTGACCGGGGCTCTGCACGCCATCGGCCCGAAGGACGGCGCGCCGGTGCCGCCGCTCAACCTGATCGGCGACTACGGCGGCGGCAGCCTCTACCTGCTGGTGGGCGTGCTGGCGGCGCTGCGCGAGGCGAGCATTTCCGGCCGCGGCCAGGTGGTCGATGCCGCGATGACCGACGGCGCGATCTCGCTGATGACCAACTTCGTCAGCCAGCAGATGCGCGGCGTGTTCAGCGAGAAGCGCGGCAGCAACCTGCTGGACGGCGGCGCGCCCTACTACGCCGTGTACGAGACGGCCGACGGCCAGCACGTCACGCTGGGCGCGATCGAGCCGCAGTTCTTTGCCGACTTCTGCGAGCGCGTGGGGCTGCCGGACGACCTGCGTGCCGCGCAGAACGACCGAACGCAATGGCCTCGCATGCACGAGGAGTTCGCCCGCCTCTTCAAGGGCAGGACCCGCGCCGAATGGACCGCGCTGCTGGAAGGCACGGACGTCTGCTTCGCACCGGTGCTGCCGCTGTCGCAGGCGCAGGCGCATCCGCACAACGTGGCGCGCCAGGCCTTCGTGGAGGTCGACGGCGTGAACCAGCCGGCGCCCGCGCCGCGCTTCTCGCGCACGCCCTCGCGCATCCAGGGCGCCGCGCCTTCGCAGGCCACGCCGGCCGCCGAAGTGCTCGCCCGCTGGGCATGACGGCGACCCCGACCGCCCGCGCGCCGGTGCCGCTGCTGGCCGCGGCGGCGTTCTGCAGCACCGCCGCCATGCGGGTGTGCGACCCGCTGCTGCCGCGCT
>JAEWBU010000312.1 GCA_023390985.1 Pseudomonadota bacterium | reverse complement strand
AACCTGCAGGCCTGCATCGCCGAAGCCGCCGCGCGCGTGGCCTTCATCAACACCGGCTTCCTGGACCGCACCGGCGACGAGATGCACACCGCCATGCTGGCCGGCCCGATGTTCCGCAAGGGCGACATGAAGTCCAGCGCCTGGATCCAGGCCTACGAGAAGAACAACGTGCTGGTGGGCCTCGCGTGCGGCCTGCGCGGCCGCGCGCAGATCGGCAAGGGCATGTGGGCCATGCCGGACCTGATGGCCGCGATGCTGGAGCAGAAGATCGGCCACCCCAAGGCCGGCGCCAACACCGCCTGGGTGCCCTCGCCCACCGCCGCCACGCTGCACGCCCTGCACTACCACCAGGTCGACGTGGCCGCCGTCCAGCGCGAGCTGGAGAAGACGGACGCGGCGGCCCAGCGGGAAGAACTGCTGGCCGGCCTGTTGCAGGTGCCGGTGGCGCCCGAGGCCAAGTGGAGCGCGCAGGAGCGCCAGCAGGAGCTGGACAACAACGTGCAGGGCATCCTGGGCTACGTGGTGCGCTGGATCGACCAGGGCGTGGGCTGCTCCAAGGTGCCCGACATCCACAACGTGGGCCTGATGGAAGACCGCGCCACGCTGCGCATCTCCAGCCAGCACATCGCCAACTGGCTGCACCACGGCGTGGTAACGAAGGAGCAGGTGATGGAGACCTTCCAGCGCATGGCCGCCGTGGTGGACAAGCAGAACGCGGGCGATCCGCTCTACCAGCCGATGGCGGGCAACTGGGACAGCTCGTTCGCGTACCGCGCCGCGCTGGACCTGGTGTTCAAGGGCAAGGAGCAACCGTCGGGCTACACCGAGCCTCTGCTGCACGCCTGGCGGCTGAAGGTGAAGGCGTCGCGCGCCGCGTGAGACTTCGTCATTCCCGCGGAGGCGGGAATCCAGCGCGTCCGCCTTCGCGGACTGCCGGAAGCTCTGGATCCCCGCCTGCGCGGGGATGACGACCACTAAACTGCGGCGATGCCCCGTGCCGCTACGCCGCCTGCTCTTGACGCGACCGTCTGCCCCCTCTGCGCGCAGCCCAACCGCTGCGCGATGGAGCTGGAGCGCGAGACCGGCCAACCGCAACCGCCCTGCTGGTGCACGCAGGTCGATTTCCAGCGTGAAGTCCTCTCGCGCGTGCCCGCCCAGGCCCGCGGGCAAGCCTGCATCTGCAACAGCTGCGCCGGCGGCGTGACCGCCCGGTGAGCGCCGCCGCGAGCGACGTCGCCGCGCTGAGCGCGCGGTACGGGCCGTCCTATCGCTGGCGCCTGCTGCTGTCGGTGATGGTGGGGACCATGGCCTCGGTGATGTCCTCGACCATCGTGAACGTCGCCATCCCCGACCTGAGCCGCCACTTCGCGCTGGGCCAGGAGCGCGCGCAGTGGGTGAGCTCCGGCTTCATGGTGGCGATGACGGTCGCGATGCTCACCACCCCCTGGCTGCTGTCGCGCTTCGGCTATCGCCGCACCTACGTGGGCACGATGCTGCTCCTGCTGGCGGGCGGCATCCTCGGCGGCGTGGCCGCCTGGTTCCCGCTGGTGCTCCTCGCGCGCGTCGCCGAAGGCCTGGCCGCGGGCGCCGTCCAACCGATCCCGGCCATCATCATGCTGCGCGCGTTCGAACCGAGTGAGCAGGGCAAGGCGAGCGGCCTGTTCGGCATGGGCGTGGTGCTCGCGCCGGCGCTGGGCCCCAGCATCGGCGGCCTGCTGGTCGACGGGTTCGGATGGCGCTCGATCTTCTTCATGGTGGTGCCGTTCTGCCTCGCCTCGATCTGGCTGGCCTACCGGTACGTGCCCACCAACGCGCCGGGCGGCGGCGCCACGCAGCGGGAAGCCGCGCTCGACTGGCGGGGGCTGGTGCTCGCGGCCGCGGGCACCGTCGCGCTGCTCAACGGCCTGGTCGAGCTGCACGGCCCGACCCAGGCCGGCGGCTTCGCGCTGCTGGCCGCCGCGGCCGCCCTGCTGGCCGGCTTCATCGCCTGGCAGCACCGCGCCGCGAAGACCGGCCGCGAGCCGCTGATGAACCTCGGCCTCTTCCGCCATCGCAGCTATGCGATGGGCACCGTCGTGTCGTTCATCTACGGCATCGCGCTGTTCGGCTCGACCTACCTGCTGCCCGTGTACATGCAGGTCGGCCTGGAGCTGCCGGCCTCGCATGTCGGCACCATCCTGCTGCCGGCGGGCATCGTGCTGGCGTTCACCATCGGCGGCGTCGGCCGCCTCACGCACCGGCTGCCCACCTACGTGCTGGTGACCGGCGGGCTGGCGATGCTGACCGCGTCGTTCGCGCTCATGCCCACGGTCCCGGCCGAGGCCCCGCTCGTCCTGCTGGTGGCCTGGGCCATCCTCGGCCGCATCGGCCTGGGCTTCATCCTGCCTTCGCTCAACCTGGGTTCGATGCGGGCGCTGGACAGATCGCTCATCCCGTACGGCGCCAGCGCCATCAACTTCGTGCGCATGCTCGGCGGCGCGGCGGGCGTGAGCCTGTGCGCGGTGGTGCTGGAGTGGCGGATCGCGGCGCATGGCGATTCGCTCGCCCATCCGCACACCAGCCCGGCGCGGCTGGCGGCATTCGACGAATCCTTCCTGCTGCTCGCCGCGATCTGCGCGCTGGCGATGGTCGCGGCCTGGCAGCTGCGCGAGCGGCCACAGGCGTCCTCCACTGGCGAATAATCGTCCCATGTGCCAGCTGCTCGGGATGAACTGCAACACGCCCACGGACGTCACGTTCAGCTTCACGGGTTTCGCCCAGCGCGGCGGTCGCACCGACCACCACGCCGACGGCTGGGGCATCGCCTTCTTCGAGGGCCGCGGCCTGCGGCACTTCGTGGACCACCAGCCCGCTTCGCAATCGCCGGTGGCCGAGCTGATCCGCCGCTACCCCATCAAGAGCCGCAACGTCATCGCCCACATCCGCAAGGCCACGCAGGGCGAGGTGTCGCTGGAGAACTGCCACCCGTTCGTGCGCGAGCTGTGGGGCCGCTACTGGGTGTTCGCCCACAACGGCGACCTGAAGGACTTCCAGCCGCGTTTGCACGCGAGCTTCCGGCCGGTGGGTACGACGGACAGCGAGCGCGCCTTCTGCTGGATCATGCAAGAGCTGTGGAAGTCGCATGCCGGCGTGCCCAGCGTGGCCGAGCTGACGCTCACGCTGCGTGAGCTGGCGCCGCAGATCGCGCGGCACGGGCCGTTCAACTTCATGCTGTCGAACGGCGAGGCGCTGTGGGCGCACTGCGCCACCAACCTCTTCCACGTGGAGCGCAAGCACCCCTTCGCGCATGCGCGGCTGAAGGACGAGGACCTCTCGATCGACTTCGCCCACCACACCACGCCCCAGGACAAGGTCGCCGTCGTGGTGACCGCGCCGCTGACCACCAACGAGAACTGGACGCAGATGCAGCCGGGCGAGCTGCGCGTGTTCGTGGACGGCACGGCGGTCTGCTGAGCCAGGCTTCGTCATTCCCGCGAAGGCGGGAATCCAGAGCTTGCGCCTTGCTGAGGCACTGATTTGAAAGCACTGGATCCCCGCCTTCGCGGGGATGACGGGGGATCTTTGTCGATCTCGAAGTCGTTCGATCGTCGTGGTTCCAGGGCGGCACTCGCGCCGCTCCCTCAACCCGACACGAGATCGACATGAAATACGTGGGCCCCCAAGGCCGCGCGCGACGAGGCCTGGAAGAAGTCCATGGAGGACCCCCGCTTCAAGGACATGAAGATGCCTTCGACGGCAAGCGCCTGATCTACGGCGGCTTCGAGGTGCTGTTCAGCGAGTGACCGCCGCGCAGGCGGCTTCCAGCGCGTCGACGAACATCGCCGGCACGTCGAAGCCGCTCTGCTGCGTGATCTCCTGGAAGCAGGTCGGGCTGGTGACGTTGATCTCGGTGAGGAC
>JAEWBU010000272.1 GCA_023390985.1 Pseudomonadota bacterium | reverse complement strand
ATACAGGTGCAGGTGGCCGCGGCGAAGGAACAGCTCCGGTACGCCCAGCTCGCGCGTCATCGCCTCGTGCGCGTCGATCGCGCCGGCGTGGATGGCGGCCAGCCTTGCCGCCGCCGCTTCCACCGCCGTGGGCCGCGCGGACGCCACGAACTGCAGCAGCCAGGGCAGGGCGCGCGGCAGGTAGCGCAGCGGCAGGTACAGCGGGCTCTCGTCATCGAACAGCATGCCGGGCACCGACGCCAGCACGCCGGGCATCGCCAGCGGCGCGACGGAACCGGGGCTGATCGCGCCCGAGTTGCCGAAACTGCAGCCGCGGCCGGGCTCGTCGCGGTCGACCAGCGTGACGTCGGCGCCGCGCTTGCGCAGCGCCAGCGCGATGCTGGTGCCGACTATGCCGGCGCCGATGACGACGACGCGCGGGGTGGCGTTGGCGCTCATGTCAGCGGGCCTTCGTTCGCTTGTCCGACACGACGCGGCCGTCCTTCAGGACCAGCTGCAGGCGCCGCACGTTGTTGATGTCCTCCAGCGGGTTGCCGCCCACCACGATCAGGTCGGCGATCTTGCCGACTTCCACCGTGCCGAGCTCCTCGCCCATGCCGCAGATGGCCGCGCCGTTGCGCGTGGCCGCCACCAGCGCCTGCCAGGGCGTGGCGCCGTCGCGCACCCACAGGCCCAGTTCCAGCAGGGCCGCGTCCTTGAGCGGCCGGATGTCCGAACCCAGCGCCATCTTCACGCCCGCCTTCAGGGCCTTGATGAAGCCGGCCTGGTGCACGTCGGCCGCCGCGTCGGCGCGGCAGCACAGCGAATGCGCGAGGTTGCGGTTCTTCACCCAGCGCTGCTCCCAGTCGTTGGTCGCCTGGCTGGGCGTGAGGTGGCTGATCGACAGCGTGGGCACGTACCAGGTGCCGTGCTGCAGGAACAGCTCGATGCACTCGTCATCGAGGATGTAGCCGTGCTCGATGCTGTGCGCGCCCAGGCGGATGGCCGCCTTCACCGCAACCGGGTTGGTGGCGTGCGCCATCACCTTGAATTCGCGCAGCTTGCAGATGTCGAAGGCGGCCTTGAGCTCTTCCTCCAGCAGGAAGGAATGGCGGTGCAGGTCCCACGCCGGACCCATGATGCCGCCCGAGAGGTTCAGCTTGATGTGGTCGACGCCGTTCTTGATCTGCTCGCGGATCGCCTTCACCCAGCCGTAGGGGCCGTCCACTTCGAGCGCGTGTCCCGAAGTGAGGAAATGGCCGCCGGTCGTGGTGAGGAAGTGGCCGGACGCGAAGAGCCGCGGCCCGACGTACTGGCCCGACTCGAAGGCCCGCTTCCAGGCCACGTCCATGTAGTGGTGCGCGCCGGCGCAGCGGAAGCCCACGATGCCGGAATCGAACAGGGCCGCCTGCAGCCGGTGGCCGAACAGCGTGACCTGGTCGGGCATCGGCATGTCCGACAGCGATTGGAAGTAGTCGGGGTGGATGTGCACATCCCACAGGCCGGGCATCAGGTATGCGCCCTTGAGGTCGATGACCTCGGCGTCGTCCACCTGGGGCGCGCTGCCGGCGCGGAAGATCTCCTTGATGCGGCCGTCCTCCAGCAGCACGGCGCAATCCGGCTGCGGCCGGGGCTCGACGCAATCGATCAGCGTCGCATGGGTCAACAGGGTTTTCATAACTCTCTATTCGGCCACGATGCCGACCTTGGTGGCCAGCTCCTTCCACTTGCTCACTTCGGATTGCACGAAGCGCGCGTACTCCTCGGGCGATTGCGGCGCGGGCACGATGCCGCGGTCGTTGAAGGCCTTGCCCAGCTCGGGCGAGTTCAGCAGCGCCACGGTGTCGGCGTTGATGCGGTCCACCACCGCGCGCGGTGTCTTCGCCGGCGCGAACAGGCCGAACCAGGTGCCGCCGGAGAAGTTCGGCAGCCCCGCCTCGGTGAAGGTCGGCACCTGCGGCGCGCTCTGCAGCCGCTGGCGCGAGGCCACGGCCAGCGCGCGCAGCTTGCCCGCGCGCACGTGCTCCAGCACCGCGGGCGGCGTGTCGAAGCTGTAGTTCACCTGGCCGCCGATCAGGTCGGTCATCGACGGACCGCTGCCCTTGTACGGCACGTGTACCGCGTTGATGCCGGTGAGCGACTTGAACAGCTCGCCCGCCAGGTGGTTGGACGTGTTGTTGCCGAACGAGGAGTAGTTCAGCTTGCCCGGGTTGGCCTTGGCGTAGGCGATGAACTCGGCCAGCGTCTGCGCCGGCACCGAGGGGTTCACCACCAGGAAGAACGGGACCTGGCCCACTCCCGTGATCGGCTGCAGGTCGCGCACCGGGTCGTATGGCATCGACTTCATGGTGATCGGCGCGATCGACACCTCGGGCGAGGCGGCCAGCAGCAGCGTGTAGCCGTCGGGGTCGGCCCGCACCACCGTGGACGCGGCCACGGTGCCGCCCGCGCCGGCGCGGTTGTCCACCACCACCTGCTGGCCCAGCTTGCGGCCGAGCTGCTCCGCCAGCAGGCGGCCGGCCACGTCGGTGCTGCCGCCGGGCGGGTAGCCGATCAGCACGCGCACCGGGCGCGCGGGCCAGGGCGCCGGAGACTGCGCCAGGGCGGTGCCTTGCGCCAGGGCGGCGGCGGAGGTGACGAGGAAGGTGCGACGTTGCATGACGGTTCTCCAGGCAGGCGGCCGCCGGTCGGCCGCTTCGTCGGGACGGAAGCACTTTATGGGCCTGGCGTATCGGAAGGCAATATGCCATTATCGGAATGCAATAACTTGGGGGAAACGATGGCTCGAACCCTGACCGTGGCCGCGGCCCAGACCGGCAGCGTGGAAGACGGCGACCTCGCCACCATCACCGAAGCGGCGCACGCCATGCTCGACGAGGCCGCGCGCCTGCAGGTGCGGCTGCTCACGTTCGGCGAGCTGTTCCTCACGCCGTTCTTCGCCAATCGGCTCGAGGAGGACTTCGACCGCTACTTCCTCGCCGACACGCACGAGGTGCTGCCGGCCTGCGCGGGAAAGCGCGGCGGCACGGCATCGCGCTGGTGCTGCCGTTCGCGGAGCGCGCGGCCGACGGGTACTTCAACAGCGCCTTCGTCCACGACGAGGATGGCCGCGAGGCGGGCCGCTACCGCAAGACCCACATCCCCGCGTATTTCCCGACGGAGGGCCCGGGCGGCACCGGCAGCTTCGAGAAGTTCTACTTCGCGCCGGGGAGCAGGCTGGAGACCTACGCGGTGGCCGGCACGCGCATCGGCGTGCAGATCTGCAACGACCGGCTCTATCCCGAGGCCTCGCGCGCGCTGGCGCTGGCGGGCGCCGAGATGATCGTGATGCCGATCGCGTTTTCGACCTATTCCGACCCCCAGCAGCGCACCTCGATCTGGGAGATCCCGCTGCGCGCCCGGGCCTACGAGAACGGCGTGTACGTCCTGGCCTGCAACCGCGTGGGCACCGAGGGCGCGCGGCACCACCTGGGCCGCAGCATGGTGGTCGATCCGCGCGGGATGATCGTCACCGAGGCGGGCACGGAAAAGCCGCAACTGCTCACGGCGGAGATCGATCTCGACGCCGTCTCCACCGCGCGCAAGAAATTCCCGTGGTGGCGGGATCGCCGGCCGGACCTCTACGGAACGCTGGCCGCGACCCGGTGATGGCGTCTTCCGCGAACCCCGCACGCACCCGCCGCACCGCCACCCCGGCGACGGAGAGCGACAGCCCGCTCTTCATGGGCTCGCTGGCCAAGTGCTTCCAGGTGCTGGAGGCGCTGAACACCGCCGGCCGCGCGGTCGGCCTCACCGAGCTGGCGCAGCTCGCCGGCCTGGACCGCAGCGGCGTGCAGCGCATCACGCACACGCTGCGCGTGCTCGGCTACCTGCGGCAGGACCCCGCCACCAAGGCCTTCCGTTTGTCGGGCCGGATGCTGGAGTTCGGCCACACCGTGCTGGCCACCAACCAGCTGCGCGAGCGCGCCCAGCCGCACCTGGAGGCGCTGAACCGGCGCACGTCCGAGACGGTGAACCTGATGGAGCTGGAAGGGGGCGAGATCGTGTACGTCGCGCGCTGGCCCAGCGTGCATGCGGTGAGCGTGGACCTGCACGTGGGCTCGCGGCTGCCGGCGTGGTGCACGGCGGCGGGTCGCGCGATCTTCTCACTGATGGAGCCGGGGGATGTGCAGGCACGGCTGAAGGCGGTGCGCCGCACCGCGATGACGCCATTCACCGTCACCGACCTGGCCGGCCTGCGCGCCGCGCTGGACCAGGCGCGCGAGCTGGGCTACGCGCTCAACAACCAGGAAGCCTTCGTCGGCGACCTCTCGGTGGCCGCGCCGCTGGTGGATCGCCAGGGCCATCCATTGGGCGCCGTGAACATCGCCGTGCCCACGCCGCGCTGGCGGCTGGAGGATGTGCTGGCGCGCCTCGTGCCGCAGTTGCTCAAGACGGCCGCGGCGGTCAATCGCGAGATCCGGTACCTCTAGCGCTCTTCCCGTCATTCCCGCGGCGGCGGGAATCCAGAGCGTCCGCCCGGGCGGACTTCGGGAAGCCTCGGATCCCCGCCTTCGCGGGGATGACGACGAGCGTGCGGTTCCTAGTCCACTCCGAGCCCGATCTCCGCCGTGCTCGGCGAGACGTGCGTGGCCAGCACGTCCACCATCTTCATCGTCGGCATGCCGCCCACCAGCTTCAGGGCGTGCTTGGCCAGTTCGCGCGGCACGCGCCCGGTCAGGTGCGCATTGCGCGCGGAGTGGTCGGGAAACACGTCGAAGATGCCGTAGTGCGGCTTGTCGGCCCAGCGGATCGCGAACCACGCGGCGGTGCCGGGCTCCTCCTCCACGATGGCGCGCGCTTCGCGCAGGAACTGCGCGACCTCGGCCTCGTGGCCGGCCTTGGCCTTGAAGGCCAGCACCAGTCCGCAACTCACGCGGCCGACCTGGGGCGGGGCCGGCAGCTTGCTCGCCAGCACGTCGAGCTTCGCGATCTCGGCGTCACGCTGCAGCAGCTGCGGCCCCTGCGCCTGCAGGGCGCGCGCCACCGGGCCTTCGAGGTGCGCCTCGCGCGCGGACTCGCCGCCGAAGGCATCGAAGATGCCGTAGTCGTCGCGCCCGAAGCGCAGCGCGAACCAGGCGAGCGTGCCCGGCTCGGCCTGCACCTGCGGCAGCGCCGACCGCAGGAAGTCCTCGGCCTGCGCGGCCTGTCCCGGCTTGCCGGGCAGCCGCGCCAGCAATCCATGCGTCACCATCGACATCGTCGGCTCCATCGTTGGTTGAGATGGAAAACAGCGTAGTCCGCCGACGTGCGGGCCGGCGGACTGCGCGTGTGACGTGCGGAATGGACTGTGAGCGGCTGTTAGCTGGGCCGTGTGATCAGGCTTCCTGGAACGCCTCTTCGCGGGTCTTCTTGATCGCCGGCAGCGCCACCACCGTCAGCAGCAGCAGCGTGGCGACCAGCAGCCCGGCCGACAGCGGCCGCGTGACCAGGGTGGAGAAGTCGCCGCGCGACAGCAGCAGGGCGCGGCGCAGGTTCTCTTCCATCATCGGGCCGAGCACGAAGCCGAGCAGCAGCGGCGCCGGTTCCATGCCGCAGCGCGCGAACACGTAGCCGGCCACGCCGAAGGCCGCGGTGATGAACACGTCGAAGGTGTTGTTGTTGATCGAGTA
>JAEWBU010000207.1 GCA_023390985.1 Pseudomonadota bacterium | reverse complement strand
CCTGCGCGACACCAACCAGGCGCTGCGCCGCATCGCGGAGGCGCGCGCGCCGTTCGTCTCCCGCGGCGACCGCAGCGGCACCCATGCTGCGGAGCTCCGGCTCTGGCAGCGCGCGGGAGTGGACCCGACGGGCGGCCGCGGGCAGTGGTACCGCGAGGTCGGGCAGGGCATGGGTCCGGCGCTCAACACCGCCGCCGCGCAGAACGCCTACATCCTGGCGGACCGCGGCACCTGGCTGAGCTTCCGCAACCGCCAGGACCTGAAGGTGCTGGTCGAGGACGATGCGCGGCTCTTCAACCAATACGGCGTGATGCTGGTGAGCCCGCAGCGCCACCCGCATGTGAAGGCGGCCGATGGCCAGCGCTTCATCGACTGGATCACCTCGCCAGCCGGGCAGCGGGCGATCGCCGATTACAAGATCGGCGGCGAGCAGCTCTTCTTCCCGAACGCGGCGCAGCCGGAGCCGGTCTCCTGAAGCGGCCGCCCCTCCCCCCGGCGCCGCCGGGCTGGTGCCGCCTGGATGGAGAAACTTCGAACGAATTGTTCAAGGTTCTGACCGATTGGGCTGCCGCCTTGGAGGGTTGGCAAGTCCATAGGCTGCGTGGCGCAGACAAGCTGCTGATCTCGGACTGAGAAACCGTGGCGCCCCCTTCCTGGCCTGGTTCTGCAGGCGATGCGCGGTCCCGGACCATGTCATGTGCTCCGTGCCCGCCGTCCTCAGTGGTCTCTCTCGTTGACTTCACTATCCCCTCGAGCCGGTGCGGCATGGCCGCTTCCGAACCTCTCCGCCTCCGAGCCCCTGGTGACGAGCACGCCCCAGGCCACCCGATCGCTTTCCGGTACCAGCTCGACGCCACGCGCCTTGAGGGCATCCAGCAGCGCAAGCACGGTCGAAAGCTTGGGGTCGGATCGTCCCTGCTCGATCGCCTGCAGCACGCTGACCGCAATCCCCGCAGCAGCAGCAAGGTCGGAGTGGCTCATCCCGGCCAGGGCACGGGCGGCCGCGAGTACGCGGGGCGAGCGGAGCATGCGAGGTCGCATCCGGAGGCGGTGACGCGGATCTTTGACAACACAAGGGGCAGCCGGGGCTAGGCCCAGCCACCGTCTCAACATATCCAGCGCCGGCGCGCCGGTTGATCCTTGAAGGAGTGGCGCGCGGTCGCCACCCGCTACGAGAAGACCGCCACGTCCTTCCTCGGCGTCCTCTGCCTCGCCGCCACCGCCGACTGGCTCAGGCGCTAACAGGCCCTAGCATTACAGTTGCGGTTTTCGCTTTAGGTGGGCGCGTTGTGCGGCGGCTTGGTGAGCTCTTCGCCAAGCTGACCAGGCGAGGACGAGTGCAGGCTGGATGCGGCGCTGCGCGAGGCGTGTGGCGATGCGGCGGATTTCCTGGAGCGACCAGCGGACGAACGCCTGTCGCTGCGACTCACGGCGACAGGTGTTTCCTCGGCCGTGGCGTTCGCGCGATGGCGAGTGACGGCGAGGACGGCAAAGGCCAGCATCACCAGCGAGACGTGGCGGTGCCAGCCATGCCATGAGCGGGTTTCGTTGTGGTCGAGGCCGAGTTCGGTCTTCGCCGTCTCGAAGGCGTCCTCGATGGCCCAACGGTGTCCCTCGACGGCGACGAGGGTTTCGATCGGGGTGCCCTTGGGACACCACGTGGTGAAGTAGGCCAGTTCGCCGTCAGCGATGTGGCGCCGGATCAGCAGGCCGCGCGTCCAGAGCCCCTCGAAGCCGCTGACGTACTCATCTGCTTCCAGGTGGGCGAGTTCGAGATAGGCCCAGTCGTGCAGGCGCGGGCCTTTCGTGCCCTCGCCGGCCGAGAGACGGCGCCAAGCGGAGGGCGGCAGGTCGGCCGCGACCTCCTCGGCGGTGCCCGCCACCACCGGCAGGGTGTCCCAAGCGTAGACCTGGTGGGTACCGGTCACCCCGAGCACATAGCCGCGCCCGGCCCGGCGCAGCGCCATCTCGATCTCGCCAACGCCATAGACCGTGTCGGCTGCTACCCAGGCGAAGGGCACGCCCGCTGCGATGGCGCGTTCGATCATGCGCAGCGCGAGCCGCGGCTTCGTCGCGAACCCGACCGCCTCGGGAATGTGGGCCGCGGTGCGCCGGGCCGGATCCTCCGCCCACGCCTTCGGCAGGTAGAGCGCACGGTCGATCAGGGCATGGCCGTGCCGCGAGACGTAGGCGGCGAAGACGCCGATCTGGCAGTTGGTGATCTTCCCCGCCGAGCCGGTGTATTGCCGCGCCACCCCGCAGGACGCCTTGCCCTGCTTGAGGAAGCCGGTCTCGTCGACCACGAGCACAGCGCCTGGGTCAGTCAGGGCCTCCAGCGCATAGTTGCGGACGACATCGCGCAGCGCATCCGCGTCCCAGCGGCCGCGGCCGAGCACCGCCTGCTGGCGCCAGGGCCCAGGATCACCCGCCGCCTCGGCCCGCATCCATCCCGTCTTGCGCCGCTCAGGACCAAGCAGGCCGTCGAGGAACAACGCCGCCGAGTGCGCCATCCTCTCCCGACCGAACACCGGTCGCATGCGCGCCTTCGCCGCCCGCAGCGACCACGCCCACAGTTCAAGCGTCGTCTCGAAGGATGCCCCGCTCATCAGCACGCTCCCCGTCACCGACGGTGAACGCGCCAACCCACTGAACGTGCAACTGTAATGCTAGAGCGTATTTCGGCTCAGGTTGAATGGTAGCCGCGATGATGGAACCAAGCGTGGCCGTCGCTTGGGATGATGGCGTCGAGGGCGTCTGGTAGGGCAGCGTTGAGCGCCTCGATGGTGCGCGGGGCGACGGCGCGGAGCCTGCCCTTGAGCTTGGCCCAGGCGAGTTCGATCGGGTTCAGGTCGGGCGAGTAGGCCGGCAGGTAGCGATGCGCGAGGCCGGCCTGCCGGAGCGTATCGCACACCGCGGCAGCGCGGTGCGGGGCGAGTTTGTCCATGACGATCAGTGCCTCGGGACCACGGCGTGCAGCGCCGGGATGAGCACCTTGTTGAGAAAGGCGAGGAAGACCGCGGTGCTGGTGGCGGCTGCGGCCGACATCACCGCGACGAGGCTGTCGCGTGTGAGCGCGCCGGGGATCGTCAGCCTTCGCCAGTGCCCGCCGGGAACGCGCCCGAGTAAGCAC
>JAEWBU010000196.1 GCA_023390985.1 Pseudomonadota bacterium | reverse complement strand
TCTGGTACCACTCCTTGCCGTCCTTGTCGACGCCGAGGATGCCGATGTGGCCGGCGTGGTGGTGGCCGCAGGAGTTGATGCAACCCGAGAAGTTCAGGTCGATCTCGCCGATGTCGTGTTCCTCGTCGAGGTCCTGGAAGCGCTCGGTGATCGCCTCGGCGATCGGCAGCGAGCGCGCGTTGGCCAGCGAGCAGAAGTCACCGCCGGGGCAGGCGATCATGTCCGTGATCAGGCCGATGTTCGGGCGCGCCAGGCCCAGCTTGCGCGCCGCGGCCCACAGCTCGGGCAGGTCGTCCTGGTGCACCCACGGCAGGAGCAGGTTCTGCTCGTGCGTGACGCGCGCCTCGCCGGCGGAGAAGCGGTCCGCCAGGTCGGCGGCGGCGTCGAACTGGTCGGCCGTGCAGTCGCCGGGGTTCTGGCCCAGGCGCTTGAACGACAGCACCACGGCGCGCAGCTCGGGGTTGCGGTGCGGCAGCACGTTGCGCTGCAGCCAGCGGTCGTACAGCGGATCGGCCTCGGCGTCGGCACGGATGATCTCGTGCACGCGGGCACCGGCCGGATCGCGCGGCGCGCGCCTGATCTCGGGGGCGACGAACTGGGCGGCGACGCGGTCGTACTCGGCCTGCGTGATGGCGTGCGGAGCGCCGTCGATCTCGACGATCTGGCGGAATTCCTCTTCCACCTTGTCGATGTATTTCTGGCCTTCGGCCTTCACCAGGATCTTGATGCGCGCCTTCCAGACGTTGTCGCGGCGGCCGTACTGGTTGTAGACGCGGATGCAGGCCTCGAGGTAGCCGAGCACGTGCTTCCACTCGACGAACTCGCGCACCACGGTGCCGATGACCGGCGTGCGGCCCATGCCGCCCCCGACCAGCACCTTGAAGCCGAGCTCGCCGGCCTCGTTCTTCACCATCTGCAGGCTGATGTCGTACCAGCCCAGCGCCGCGCGGTCTTCCTCGGCGCCGTTCAGTGCGATCTTGAATTTGCGCGGCAGGAAGGCGAACTCGGGGTGCAGCGCGCCCCACTGGCGGATGATTTCCGCGAAGGGACGCGGGTCGGCGATCTCGTCCACGGCGATGCCGGCCAGGGCTTCGGTCGTGATGTTGCGGATCGCGTTGCCGCTGGTCTGGATGCCGTGCATGTTCACGTCGGCCAGCAGGTCCATCACGTCCGCGGCCTTGGTGATCGGGATCCAGTTGAACTGGACGTTGGTGCGCGTGGTGAAGTGGCCGTACCCGTAGGTCAGCTGGGTCACCACCTGGCGGTTGGTGCCGGGGACGGGCACCGGGCCCAGCGCCAGCTGCTTCTCCTGCGCGTCCTGCAGCAGGGCCGCATCGGGCACGTCGTACTCGCGCGCGATCCTGCCCAGCACGCGCATCTGCGCGCTCGACAGCTCGCCGTAGGGAACGGAGATGCGCGCCATCGGGGCGTAGCGCTGGATGTACCACCCGTTCTGCAGGCGCAACGGCCGCAGTTCCTCATCCGTGAGCTTGCCTGCCTGCCAACGCTCGAGCTGGTCGCGGAACTGCGCCGCGCGCGCGTGGACGAAGGCCTTGTCGAACTCGTTGTACTGATACATGGGCCGCGACTCTACGAGCGGCCCTTATGGATCCAAACGATTTTCTTGTTCGTGCTTTATGCGGATAAGCATATGCGCGAGGCCTGGCGCGGGATTCCGGGCCATGGGGCCCGTTTTGCGGATAAGCCGCATGGAGCCCGGCAGTGGGCCCGATAATGGACGCCCACGGATGAGCCAGAGGGAGCGGATGGAGCGCGTGTTCGTCAAGGTGGTCGGGTTCAGCGATGCCGAGCGGCATGCGCTCAACACGCTGTTCCGCCTTTCCGAAGCCGAAGGGCGCGACACCCGCTACGTGCCCTGGACGGCCGAGCAGGGCATCGCGCCGCACCTGACGCTGATCGACAGCGAGTCGCACGAGGCCCTCGTCGAGTTCGAGCTGCCCAGCAACCAGGGCGCGCGCGTGGTGTGGATCGGCGACCGGGCGCCGGCGCGCGCCTGGCGCAGCTTCCCGCGGCCGATCGACTGGCCGGCCGTCATCGCGGCGTTGGACCAGCTCTTCATGCCGGCCGAGCTCGACCTCGACGTCGGGGTGGACCTGGATTTCGAGATCGACCTGGCCGATCCGTCCGTGCTGACGGAAGGGCCCAGGCGCGCCCTGATCGCCAACGCCGACCGCGCCGAACGGCTCTACATCCGCGCCCGCCTGTCGCTGGCCGACCTGACCCAGGCCGACGAGGCCGAGACCGCGGCCGACGCGCTGGAGCTGGCGCGCAAGCATCGCTACGACGTCGCGGTCATCGACTACGCGCTGCCCGGCAAGGGCGGCTGGCCGCTGCTGCGGGCGCTGGCGCAGGCCGAGCAGCGCATCCCGCTGCTCATCGTCACCAAGGACCGGCTGACGCCGGCCGAGAAGGCCCGGATGCTGCTGGGCCGCCAGCCCGTCATCCTGGAGAAGCCGCTCCACCCGCTGAAGCTGACCGCGCTGCTCAGCCGCGTGCGGTAGCGGACCGCTGCGCGTCCAGCGCGGCAGCCAGGCGGGCGGGCAGGGGCAGGGGTTCGCCGTGCAGCCGCGCCACCAGCAGCTGGGCGCACATCCCCGCGAACGTCAGGCCGCGCGATCCCATCGCGGTGTTCACCCACAAACCCGGCTCGAGCTCGCCCACCAGCGGACGGCGGTCGGACGAGGCGCAGCGCACGCCGACCCAGGCGCGGGCCGAGCCCGATTCGAACTGCGACGCGAGCCGGGTGGCGGCTTCGGGAGCCAGCCGTTGCAGGCGTTCCAGATTGGCGCGCTGGTCTTCTTCTCGCGGGTCGAGCGACCGCTCGCCGCGGCCGTAGGTCGATCCAGTCAGCCAGGCGCGGCCTTCGGCCAGAGGCACGTCGGGCAGGAAGTGCCCGTGGCCGTTGCGCGGCGAGCCGGGCATCGGCGGAACGCCGTCGTGCGGGTTCCAGCTGACCTGGCCGCGCACGGGGTTGAGCGCGAGGCGCTGGTCGAGCAGCGCGGCCGAGTCCAGCGCCGCCGCGACCACGACGATGTCGCCGCGGGCGAGCGATGAGCCGTCCTCGGCCAGCGCATGCCATGCCGTGTCGCGTTGCGCGAGCGAGCCGACCCGCGCGCCGCCGCGCCACTCGATCCCCTGTTCCGACAACCACGCGCGCACGAGTGCACCGGGCTTGATCCAGGCGGCGGCCGCGTGCCACAGCGAGCCCGGTTCCTCCGGCACGGGCCGCTGCCAGTCTTCTTCGAACGAGCCGAGCGACGCGGGAGGGCGTGCGTCCGGCTCGCGCCATTCGAGCACGCCGGTCCGCGCCCAGTCCGTTCCGTCGACCAGCCGCTCACCCGCTTCCTGCAGCGTGATGCGGACCCCCGCGCGCGACAGCCGGGAGAGCAGGTTGTCGTCCGGCGAGGTGTGGGGCGCGAGCAGGCCGGCCGGCAGCGCCGACGCTCCGGAGGCCGGCGCGTTCGCTGCATCGAGCACCTGCACGCGCCAGCCACGACGGGCCAGCATCGCCGCCGACGCGGCGCCCGCGAGCCCGCCGCCGATCACGAGCGCGGTGCCGGCCTCACGTGGTGCGGGAGCGGAACGGCGCAGTTCCCACGCGGGATCGAACCGCGCGCGCAGCGATTCGCGCTTGGGCGGCAGTCCCGCGACCTTGTCGACCTGGAAGCCGCACTGCTGCAGGTCGCGCCGCACCTGGCCGGAGACGGTCCAGGTCGCGGCCGTGGTGCCGCGCCGGCAGCAGCGCGCCACGGCCTTGAGCGTGGCCGGCTCCCACATCTCGGGATTGCGGTGCGGCTCGAAGCCGTCGAGGAACACCGAATCGGCCGCGAACGACTGCTCCTCGAGCATGCGCCGCACGTCGCCCACGCACAGCGTGAGCACCACGCGTCCGCCTTCGAACTGCAGGCGATGCCAGCCGGGCACGAGTCCCCACCATCGATCGGCGAGTTCACGCGCGAGTCCTTCGATCGCGGGCTCGCAGGCCGCGGCGCGCAGGACGTCGCCGGCCGCGACCGGCCAGGCTTCGACCGAGACGAAGTGCAGCACGCGCGGCCGCAGCGGGTCGTCCTTCCAGGCGCGCCAGGCGGCGAGGAAGTTCAGGCCGAGGCCGAAGCCGGTTTCGAGGATGGACCAGCTGTCCTTGCCGGCCCACGCGGCGGGCAGGCCGCAGCCGGCCACGAAGACGTGGCGCGCCTGGTCGAGCGCGCCTTCGCCGCCGCGATAGATGTCGGAAAAGCGCGGGCTGCGCGGCCTGCCGTCAGGCGTCCAGTCGACGGGCTCGGCCACGGCGGGCGCGTCAGGCGCTGGGCGGCACGTACCCCTGGGCCACGTCGGCCCCGCCGCCGAAGAAGTGCGCCTCCATCTGGCGCTTGAGGTATTCGCGGGCGCGCTGGTCCGCGAGGTTCAGCCGGTTCTCGTTGACCAGCATGGTCTGGTGCTTGAGCCAGGCGGCCCAGGCTTCCTTGCTGACGTTTTCGTAGAGGCGCTTGCCGAGTTCGCCGGGGTAGGGAGGGAAGTCCAGGCCTTCGGCTTCGCGGCCGAGCTTGATGCAGTTGACGGTACGCGCCACGGCTAGCTTTCGAAAGAGAGAGATGGAGGAATGAGCTTATGCGGATATGCAAGTGAGAACTCGATCGTTCCCTTCCTGCGTCCCGGCTCGAAGAATGCGCCCCATCCATTGACGAAAACAGGAGCGACTCCATGAGCCTTCGACGCGACTTTATCAAGATTCCCCTGGCCGCCGCCCTGGTGGCCGCGCTGCCCGCCGCCTTCGCGCAGCAGCCCGCGGCCGTGACGCTGCTGAACGTGTCGTACGACCCGACGCGCGAGTTCTACGTGGAGTTCAACACCGCCTTCCAGAAGTACTGGAAGGCCAAGGCCGGCCAGGACGTCACGATCAAGCAGTCGCACGGCGGCTCGGGCAAGCAGGCCCGCTCGGTCATCGACGGCCTCGATGCCGACGTGGCCACGCTGGCGCTGGCGGGCGACACCGACGCGCTGGTGAAGAACGGCGGCTGGATCAAGGAAGGCTGGCAGAAGCGCCTGCCGCACAACTCCTCGCCCTACACGTCCACCATCGTGCTGGTGGTGCGCGCGGGCAATCCCAAGGGCATCAGGGACTGGGACGACCTGGTCAAGCCCGGCGTCAGCGTGATCACGCCCAACCCCAAGACCTCGGGCGGCGCGCGCTGGAACTACCTGGCCGCCTGGGAATTCGCCAAGCGCAAGTACGGCGGCGACGCCAAGGCCAAGGAGTTCGTGGCTCGCCTCTATGGCAATGTGCCGGTGCTGGACACGGGCGCGCGCGGCTCCACCATCACCTTCGCGCAGCGCAACCAGGGCGACGTGCTGATCGCGTGGGAGAACGAGGCCTACCTGCTGGAAAAGGAGTTCGGCACCAGGTTCGACGTGGTCGCGCCCTCGGTCTCGATCCTGGCGGAGCCGGCCGTCGCGGTGGTCGACCGCAATGTGGACCGGAAAGGCACGCGCGCCGTCGCCGAGGAGTACCTGAAGTTCCTGTACTCCGAGGAAGGCCAGGACATCGCCGGCAAGCACTTCTACCGGCCGGCGGTGTCGCAGAAGGCGCAGGCCAAGTACGAGAAGCAGTTTCCGAAGCTGAACCTGTTCACGGTGGACCAGGCGTTCGGCGGCTGGGACAAGGTCGCGAAGGAGCACTTCGCGGACGGTGCGCAGTTCGACCAGATCTACACGCGGAAGTAACGCGCACGCCATCCGTCATTCCCGCGCAGGCGGGAATCCAGGGCTTCCGCGTTCTTCGGCGGTCCCATGGAGGCACTGGGTCCCCGCCTTCGCGGGGACGACGGAGATTCAGCTGCGATTCGCCCGCCAGTGGCTCGCCGCGATCACCACCGCCAGCAGCAGCTCCGGGATCAGGTAGCCCAGCCACACCGCCGCCGGCTGCGGCAGCCCGACCTGGGCGATCGACACCAGCCGGCCGAGCCCGGCCATGAGCACGCCCAGCGCGATCAGGTAGACCAGCGCGCCCTGGCGCCGGATGGTCGCGGCCGCCCACAGGCTGATGAAGCCGCTGCCGAGGTACACGCCCGCCAGGAACCGGTGCACGTTGTCCAGGCGCGGCGTCGTGTCCGGCTGGCCGAGGTACATCTGCAGGCAGCCGCCGAGCACCGAGATCGCGCCGACCACGAACAACGCCGCTCGGGTGACCTGCTGCGAGGTTCGCAAGGGCAGCGGGGCCGTCGGGCCGGGGTGGTCGAGGGTGGCTTGCATGGCAGCCTCCTGGAGGGAGTGGGGGGTGCGTCAAGCTTAGATGTGCTTATGCGGATAACCAAGTGAGAACTCTGTCGTTCCCTCGCGCGCGGGCCTCGGAAAGAATGAGTCGCATCGCTGTCACACCGGGGCACCACGATGTCCTTCCACGAACTCACGCTTGAACACGCCATGCCCGACCCGGCCTTCCAGCTCCTCGAGGTCACCGCCTTCGCCTGGGGCCTGGCGCGCGTTCAGCGCGTCGCCGCCCACAGCATCGTGAGCCCCGAGACGACCAGCAGTCCATCGATGAGGAGGCGGAACGTCTCCGGCGCCAGGCGCAGCACCACGTGCCGTCCCGCGAAGGCGCCCGCCATCAGGGAGGAGCCGGCCACCAGGCCTTCCAGCACGACCTTGCCCGGCAGCGCCGACGAGGCCGCGAAGGTCGCGACCTTGGTGGCGTACACGGCGAGCGAGGCCAGCGCCTCGGTGCCCAGCAGCCCGCCGCGGTCCAGGCCGTAGGCGGTGAAGAGGGGCACCTGCAGCGGGCCGGTGGAGACCACGATGCCGGTCAGGAAGCCCAGCGGCGCCGCCAGCAGGGCCAGCTGGACCAGGGAGAGCCGCAAGCCCGACTGGGCCAGCCGCCGCCGGCCCGGCACCATCGCCAGGAAGAAGATGCCGAGCGCCGCCTCGGCCCAGCCTGCCGGGATGGCCAGCAGCGTGCGAACGCCGAGCGCGGCGCAGGGCAGGGCGGCCAGGCAGAACATGCCGGCGGCGCGCCAGTCCACCTCTCGGTGCCAGGCGATCACCCGCCCCAGGTTGCCCATGAAAGCGGCGATGGCCATCACCGGCACGGCTTCCACCGGTCCCCACGCCAGCACCAGGATGGGCATGAGCACGATGGACGAGCCGGTGCCCACGATGCCGCCCAGCGTGCCCCCCAGCAATCCGAAGACCAGGACCAGCAGGTAGTCCATCAGGGGCGGGTGGTCGCGCAGCTCGGCATGACCGCACTCTAGCAAGGCGAGCGCGGCCGCTTGCCCGCACCGGCCGTGGGTGCGCTCCTTCTCCGGTATCGTCGCGGTCCCGAATGACGGAACCGCACACCATGACCAGCTTCGACATCGCCGACCTCGTGCAGGGCCTGCGCGCCGCGCGCGGCGAATGGCGCGACTCGCAGGGCCGCGCCCGCGAGAACGGCGGCCGCGAACTGCCGTCGCCGCAGGCGCTGGAGCGCATCGTCGAGCAGCTCAAGGGCGCCCTGTTCCCGATGCGCCTGGGTCCGCCCGACCTGCGCAACGAAACCGAGGACTTCTACGTCGGCCACACGACCGACGCCGCGCTGCGCGCGCTGCATGCCCAGGTGTGCCTGGAGGTTCGCCACGCGGCCCGCCACGCTGAAGGCGGCGCCGAGATCGCGCAGGACCGCGCGTCCACGCTGGTGCGCGAGTTCGCGCAGTCGCTGCCCGGCATCCGCCGCCTGCTCGACACCGACGTGCTGGCCGCCTGGCAGGGCGACCCGGCCGCGCGCAGCGTCGACGAGGTGCTGCTGTGCTATCCCGGCGTGCTGGCCATGATCCACCACCGCCTGGCGCATCGCCTGTACGAGCTGGGCCTGCCGCTGCTGGCGCGCATCGTGGCCGAGATCGCCCACAGCCGCACCGGCATCGACATCCATCCCGGCGCCACCATCGGCCGCGGCTTCTTCATCGACCACGGCACCGGCGTCGTCATCGGCGAGACGGCGGTGATCGGCGAGCGCGTGCGCCTCTACCAGAACGTGACGCTGGGCGCCAAGCGGTTCCCGGTGGCCGAGGACGGCAAGCTCACCAAGGGCCTGCCGCGCCATCCGATCCTGGAGGACGACGTGGTGATCTACGCGGGCGCCACCGTGCTGGGCCGCGTCACCATCGGCCGGGGCGCGGTGATCGGCGGCAACGTGTGGGTGACGCACGATGTGCCCGCCGGCGGCAGCGTCGCACAGGCCCGCAGCGACGAGGGCCGCGGGGTCAACTGAGTCGGTGAAGAGGAAAGCGCTTCAGCTTTTCCTGGAGGAGTCCGGGCCTTCGCGCCCGGCGCCGCGGCCGATCTGGCCGTAGATCTCGGCATGCAGGCGATCGGCCTGCTCGCGCAGTTTCTTCGCGCGTTCGCGCAGCGGCTGGCCGGCTTCGCCCTGCTGCGCGGCCTGCAGTTCGGCCTCGCGCGCGGCGCCATGCACGGCGCCCCAGCGCTGGAGTTGTTCGACCTGGTTCATGTGGATGTCGGTGAGTCCCTGAGCGATCTTCTTCTGCGGCAATCCGCGTTCCCGACCACGGCGTCCGGTCCCTCCCGTGGACCGGACGCCGTGGAACCCGCTTAGCGGGAAGGCGACGTCACGCCACCCGATGCGGACGAGCCGGTGCTGCCGCTGGTGCCGGAGCTGCTGCTCGTGCCCGCGGAGCCGCCGGTGCCGCTCGAGGTGCTGCCGCTGCCGGAAGGCAGGGTGGACGTGGAATTGCCGGAGGAGCCCATGCCCGAGCGGGTGGTCGAAGACGAGGAGCCGCCGGAGCCGGTGCTGCTGGGGGACGAAGCCGACGACGATCCCGAGGGGCCGTAGCTGCCGGAGGCGGAGCCGCCGGTGGAGCCCATGCCGGACGCGGTGCCGGTCGTGCTGCCCGAACCCGAGGTGCCGCAGGCGGCCAGGGCGGCGGTGCAGGCGATCGCGAGGACGTATTTCATCATTTGCTTGGTTCCTTTCAGATCATCCGGCGCAGGCGTGGTTGCCTGCACCTCTGCTCACCTTGCCCGTGAGCTCGTGTGGGAGAAAGTACCAGCCGCCCGGCATCCGGGTCGGACCAGGGGAGGCCCGCCTGTACGCCATCTCTTACGCGCCTGCCTCGGCGCAGGCACGGCACCGGGGCAGTGGTGCGACATCCATCTCCAGTCGTTTCGCGCGGCATCGCGTGGCGCGCGGGTTGCCCAGAATGGGTCGTCCGCTTCCTCCATCCGACCGCCATGGCCTCCAACCAGTACCGCATCGCCGTCCTCGTGGGCAGCATCCGCCAGGACTCCTTCAACCGCAAGCTCGCGCTCGCCATCGCGAAGATGGCACCGCAGGAGTTCAGCTTCGAGCACTGCGCGATCCACGACCTGCCGCTCTACAACCAGGACGACGACGCCCACCAGCCCGAGCCGGTGCGCCGGCTCAAGAACGAGATCAGCAGGGCGCAAGGCGTCCTGTTCGTCACGCCCGAATACAACCGCTCGGTGCCCGGCGTGCTGAAGAACGCCATCGACCACGCGTCGCGGCCGTACGGGCAGAGCGCCTTCGCCGGCAAGGCGGCCGGCATCATCGGCATCTCGGTCGGCGCGATCGGCACCGCCATGGCGCAGCAGCACCTGCGCAACATGCTGGCCTACCTGGACATGCCCACGCTGGGCCAGCCCGAAGCGTTCGTCCAGAACAAGGAAGGCCTGCTCCTCGACAACGGCACGATCGGCATCGAGAGCACCCGCAAGTTCCTGCAGGGCTGGGTGGACAAGTACGTGGCGTGGGTGAAGATCCACGCGAAGATGTGATCACCGGACCTCGTCATCCCCGCGAAGGCGGGGATCCAGAGCTTTCAGAAGTCCGCTGAAGGCGGACGCACGGGATTCCCGCCTTCGCGGGAATGACGGGTCAGGGCGTCGTGAAGAACTTCGGCCGCGCCCGTTCGATGGCCTGTTCGTACACCTCGATGTAGCGCCGCGCGCTCGCCTCCCAGCCGAACGGCCGGGCCATGCCGTTCATCTGCAGCCGGCGCCATGCGTTCGGCTGCTTCCACGTCGCGCGCAGCCGCGTGATCGCGTCGGCGAAGCCGTCGGCGTCCTGCGACCGCATCACGAAGCCGGTGCCGTTCGCCGGATCGTCCGTGGCGTCCACCACCGAATCCACCAGCCCGCCCACGCCGCCCACCACCGGCGGCGTGCCGTAGGCCTGGCTGTACATCTGGTTCAGGCCGCAGGGCTCGAAGCGCGAGGGCATCAGGAAGCAATCGGCGCCCGCTTCGATCAGGTGCGCCAGCGGCTCGCTGAATCCGACCGTGACGCTCACCGCCTTCGGCGAGCGCGCCGCCGCTTCCGACAGCGCCCGCTGCAGGCCCGGATCGCCGGTGCCCAGCACCACCACCTGGCCGCCGCCTTGCAGCAGCAGGTCGATCTGTCCCAGCAGCAGATCGATGCCCTTCTGCGAGGTCATCCGGCTGACGAGGCCGAACAGCAACGCGCCCGGGTCGGCACTCAGTCCGCACTGCGCCTGCAGCGCCGCCTTGTTGCGCGCCTTGCCCGCGAAGTCGCCGGGACCGAAGCGGTGCGGCAGCAGCGGATCGGTGGCCGGGTTCCAGACCTGCGTGTCGATGCCGTTCAGGATGCCGGTGAGCCGGTCGGCGCGCGAGCGCAGCACGCCATCGAGCCCCACGCCGAATTCCTCGGTCTGGATCTCGCGTGCGTAGTTCGGGCTGACCGTCGTGATCGCCTCCGCGAACTGCAGGCCCGCCTTCAGCATGGAGAGCTGGCCCCAGAACTCGACACCGTCCATGCCGCGCCAGTGGCTGGGGATCTCCAGGCGATCGGCCAGCTCCATCGGGAACAGGCCCTGGAACGCCAGGTTGTGGATGGTGACCACCGAAGCCGCGACGGCTTCATGCGCGTTGCGCTCGCGCGCCTGCGCCAGGTACAGCGGTGCCAGCGCGCAGGGCCAGTCGTTGGCGTGGACCACGTCGGCCTGCCAGCCAGCCACCGGGCTTTGCGTGGTGCCGAGCAGCGCGGCCACGTGGCTGAGGAAGCCGAAGCGCATCGCGTTGTCCGCGTAGTCGTGGCCGGTGTGGTCGACGTAGGGGCCGCCGGGCCGCTGGTACAGCGCAGGGCAGGCCAGCAGCAGCAAGTTGACGCCGTTGTCGGCCCGCACCGGCAGCAGTTGCGCCGCCGGCCAGTGAACGGTGGCGGGCAGGTCGATCCCGTCGCCGACCTCGCCGCTGACCTTCATGCCGCGATAGGCGGGCAGCAGCACGCGCACGTCATGGCCCTGGGCCGCCAGCGCGGAGGGCAGGGCGCCGCTGACGTCGCCCAGGCCGCCGGTCTTCACCCACGGCGCGCATTCGGGCGTGGCGAACAGGACCTTCATTCGGCGCCTTCCCGCGGTTCCTGGGCGACCAGCACCGCGAACGGCAGGCCCGCCGCGGCGGCGAACACCTCCTCGAGCGCGAGCGATCCATTGGTGGCGACGGCCTCGCCGGTCAATGCATTGCGCCAGCGCGGCCAGGCGTGCAGCGCCGCGCCGTCGGTCGCCCGGACGTGCGTGCCACGCCACAAGGCCGGCGACCAGCGCATCTCGTCGCCTTCGCACAGCGTGAACGCCAGCCGCACCGCGACCACCAGGACCGCCTGGCCCTGGTGCGTGCGCAGGAAGGCCACCGCGTGGTCCGCGGCCGGCCCCTCCGCCGTCAGCGGCACGTAGCCGCCGTCGCGGAACAGCTCGGGCATCTGCTGCCGCACCTGGAGCAACCGCCACGTGACCAGGTGCTTGATGCGCCCGTCCGCCACGTTCGCCTGCAGCTGCCGCCACAGCGCCGTCGGCGGGATGCCGTCGCGGCACTGCGACTGGATTTCCGCCAGGTCGCGCTGCAGCCGGCCGAAGTCCACCGGCCGCCGGTTGTCCGGGTCGACCAGGCTGAAGTTCCACTGCTCGCAGCCCTGGTAGACATCGGGCACGCCCGGGACGGTGAACTTCAGCGCCACCTGGGCCAGGCTGTTGCGGAAGCCCCAGGGCGCGATGCGCGCGGTGAACTTCTGCAGCTCGTCGACGAAGGGGTTGGGCGCGCCGGGCCGCAGCACCGCGTCGACGTAGCGCGCCAGCGCCTCCTCGTACGGCAGCTCGGGGCTGACCCAGCTGGTGTGCACCTTGGCTTCGCGCACGGCCTTGCGCAGGTAGTCCTGCACGCGCTGCCGCAGCGACTCGCGCTCCTGCGCGTGCGGCGGCTGCGCCGGCCACACGCCCACCAGCGTCTGGAACAGCAGCCAGAGGTCGTTGCGCGAGGGCGCGATGCCCGTTTCGGTCTCGGTGAGGAACAGCTCGCCCCAGCCGGCCCAGCGCTGCAGCGTCTCGGCCCACGCCTGCGGCAGTTCGGACAGCACGTCGATGCGCGCGCGCAGGTCTTCGCCGCGCTTGCTGTCATGCGTCGAAGTGGCCAGCAGGCAGTGCGGCCGGTGCCGCTCGCGCGCCTGGTTGGCGCCGTGGAAGGCCGCGATCGAGAGGCCGTAGCCGGCCGGCTCGCCGCCGACTTCGTTCAGCGAAGTCAGGCGCAGGAAGCGGTAGAACGCCGTGTCCTCCACCGACTTGGCCATCACCGGCGAAGTGAACTGCTGCCAGCGCGCCAGGAAGCGCGCGCGCTGTTCCGCCGGCACGTGGGCCGCTTCGCCCTCGCCCAGCAGCACTTCGCGCACGTGGTCCAGCACGCCGGATTCGGAGCCGCCCAGGCGGCGCCGCGCCGCGGCCACCGCCCAGTCGATGTGGCGGTGGTCGGCGGCGCTGGGCGTGTCGCCCGCGCGCAGGTAGGTGCGGTAGACCGGAAAGCCCGCCGCGATCTCGGCCAGCGCCAGCCGCAGGCGGTTGCGCGTGAAGTCGCGCCGGCGCCGGTTGGCGCGCGTGATGCGGTGGATGGACTCCACCAGCCAGTTCAGCTCGGAGAACAGCGAGGTGCCGATGATCAGCCGCTTGCACTGGTAGACGATCTCGGCGAAGTCCTGGTCCTCGCCGGTGAACGAGCGGTACGCGGCGTCCATCTCGGCCTCGCGCGCCGGGTCCACGAACAGCCCGTTGACCAGGCTGGCGAAGCGGTAGCCGGTGTCGCCGTGCACCGGCCACTGGTGCGACAGCGGCTCGTGCTCGGCCAGGATCTTCTCCACCACCAGGTAGAGCGCGCGCGGCTCGCGGCCGGCCACCTCGGCCTGTCGCGCGTAGCGGGACTGCAGCCGCTCGAAGTACTGGCGCGGGTCGGACAGGCCGTCCGGGTGGTCGATGCGCAGCGCGTCCAGGTGGCCGTCCTGCAGCCACTGCAGCACGCGGGCGTGCGTGGCCTCGAACACCTCCTGCCGCTCCATGCGCAACGCCGCCAGCGTGTTGACGTCGAAGAAGCGCCGGTAGTTGACGTCGTCGCTGGCCACGTGCCAGTCGGCCAGGCGGTAGGCCTGCCGCGCCACCAGCCGGTCCAGCAGGTCGAAGCTGGCCGGATCGGCCGGGTTGCCGTTGAAGCGCTGCACGCAGCTGTCGATCCAGTGCGCCAGCCATTCGTTGCGCGCGACCAGGCGCGCCAGGTTGCGCTTGTAGATACCGGCATCGCGCACGCGGGCGCGGCGCTGCTCGTCGTCGGCGACGTCGCGCGCGGGCAGCCGCTCGAACGAGGCCAGCAGCGAGGCGACCACCGCATGGCTGTCGCTCTCGGCCTCGTCCTGCGCCGGCGGCGCGGGCAGCACGGCCAGGATGTCCGGGTAGGTGGCGGGATCGATCGGGAAGCGGTGGTTCCAGTAGCGCAGCCCGAACTCGCCCTGCTCGGCCGAGAAGTGCAGCTGCAGCTCGCCCGACTCCAGCACCCGGCCATAGTGGTCGCCCAGCACCGGCAGCAGCACGCGGCCGGTCATCTCGCGCGCGGCGGGGGACCACTCGATGTCGAAGGTCTGGGCGTGGGCGGATGCCTGGCCGTGCTCCAGCACCTCCAGCCACCAGGCATTGTCGGCCTCCAGCACGCCCATGTGGTTGGGCACCAGGTCCAGCATCTGGCCCATGCCGTGGCGGCGCAGCGCGCGGCACATGCGCTCGAAGTCGCGCTCGTCGCCCACCTCGGGATTGAGCGCGC
>JAEWBU010000416.1 GCA_023390985.1 Pseudomonadota bacterium | reverse complement strand
GCATGAAGCACGAAACGGGAGGCGGCATCGCGTCGGTCGAGGAGATCGTGGCCGAGATGAAGGCCGGCCGGATCGTGATCCTGGTCGACGAGGAGGACCGCGAGAACGAGGGCGACCTGGTGCTGGCGGCCGAGCACGTCACGCCCGAGGCGATCAACTTCATGGCCCGCTTCGGTCGCGGCCTGATCTGCCTGACGCTCACCCGGGAGCGCTGCGAGCGCCTGCGCCTGCCGCCGATGGTGGCGCGCAACGGCACCAAGATGGGCACGGCCTTCACCGTGTCGATCGAGGCGGCGCAGGGCGTCACCACCGGCATCTCCGCCGCCGACCGCGCCCGCACCGTGCAGGCCGCCGTCGCCCGCGAGGCCCGCGCCGAGGACCTGGTGCAGCCCGGCCACATCTTCCCGCTGCAGGCGGTGGACGGCGGCGTACTGATGCGCGCCGGCCATACCGAGGCCGGCTGCGACCTCGCCGCGATGGCGGGCCTGACGCCCGCCGCCGTGATCTGCGAGATCATGAAGGACGACGGCACCATGGCCCGCCTGCCGGACCTGCAGCTGTTCGCCCGCGAACACGGCCTGAAGATCGGCACCATCGCCGACCTCATCGAATACCGCAGCCGCAACGAGACGCTGGTCGAGAAGGTGGGCTCGCGCCCGCTGCAGACCGCCTGGGGCCGCTTCGACGCCCACGCCTGGCAGGACAAGCCCAGCGAGGACCTGCACCTGGCGCTGGTGATGGGCGAGTGGTCGCCCGAAGAGGCCGTGTGCGTGCGCGTGCACGAGCCGCTGTCGGTGCTGGACGCGCTGGAGACCGGCCGCTCCATGCACTCGTGGAGCCTGGACGCCAGCCTGGAACACATCGCCCGCGAGGGCAAGGGCGTGGCCGTGCTGCTCAATTGCGGCGAATCGGCCTCGCAGCTGCTCGCGCAGTTCCAGGGCACCGCGCGCGCGGCGCAGGCGCCCGAGCGCGGCCGCATGGACCTGCGCACCTACGGCATCGGCGCGCAGATCCTGCGCGAATGCGGCGTGCAGCGCATGACGCTGATGGGCGCGCCGCGCCGCCTGCCCAGCATGGCCGGCTACGGACTCGAGATCGTGGGGCACCTCGCCCCGCCGCAACACTAGGACAGAGAGAACTTCATGTTTGGCGCAGAAAAGGGCCGGGCCGAGGGCCTGCAGGGCAAGGGCCTGCGCATCGGCATCGTGCAGGCCCGCTTCAACGAAAGCATCACCAACGCGCTGGCCCAGGCCTGCCGCGGCGAACTGGTCCGCCTGGGCGTGGAGGACGAGGACATCGACCAGGTCTTCGTGCCGGGCGCACTGGAAATCCCGCTGGCGCTGCAGGCGCTGGCCGGCAAGCGCCGCTACCACGCACTCGTGGCGCTGGGCTGCGTGATCCGCGGCGAGACCTACCACTTCGAGCTGGTGGCCAACGAATCGGCCGCGGGCGTCACCCGCGTGTCGCTGGACCACAAGCTGCCCGTAGCCAACGTCATCCTCACCACCGAGAACCTCGAGCAGGCCGTCGCGCGCCAGACCGAGAAGGGCGTGGACGCCGCGCGCGTCGTGGTCGAGATGGCCAACCTGCTGGCGAAGGTGTGATGGACGAAGACCGCAAGCTCCCGCCCAACGCGCCCGGCCGCACCGCCACCGGCGCGCGCAAGGCCTCGGCCAAGTCGTCCCGCACCCGCGCGCGCGAGTTCGCGCTGCAGGCCCTGTACCAGCACCTGGTCGGCCGCAACGAGGCCCAGGCCATCGACAACTTCACCCGCGACCTCTCGGGCTTCCACAAGGCCGACTCGGTGCACTACGACGCGCTGCTGCACGGCTGCATCGAGCACGCCGAGGCACTCGACGCGCTGATCGTGCCGCTGCTGGACCGCAAGCTGCAGGAGATCTCGCCGATCGAGCACGCCGTGATGTGGATCGGCGTCTACGAATTCCAGAACGCACCCGACGTGCCCTGGCGCGTGGTCATCAACGAGTGCGTGGAACTCGCCAAGGAGTTCGGCGGCACCGACGGCCACAAGTACGTGAACGCCGTGCTGAGCGGCCTGGCGCCCAACCTGCGCGCCGCCGAAGTCGAGGCCGACCGCGCCGCCGGTCGGGCACGCGGCTGACGTTGAGCCCGACGGCCTGGCGCCGGCTCAAGGCGCTGGCCCTGGTGGCCCTTTGCGCGGCGGCGCTCTGGGGCGTGAGGTGGTGGATGCAACCGGTCCACCGCATCGCGGGTCTTGACGGCCCGCCCGAGCAAGCCCTGCCCGCTCCACCGCCGCCGGCCGACCCGTCCGCCTTCGCGCGCGGCGGCCGCTCGCGCCTGGCGCTCCTCGTCACCGACCGCGCGTCGCCCTGGCTGGGCCTGGCCACGGGTTTGCGCACCATCGGCGTCCCGTTCGTCGTCACGACCGACGTGAAGGAGGCCGTGCGCCACGCGGTGGTGCTGGCCTATCCCACCATCTCCGGTCGCCACATCGACACCGCGGCCTCGCAGGCCCTGCGCGCCCACGTGGAAGGCGGCGGCACGCTGGTCGGCTTCGAGATCCTGGGCGCGGGTCTGGCGGACGTGTTCGGCATAGGCACCGAGCCGCGTTCCGCCGCGCGCAAGAGCCTGGACTGGACCGATGAAGCCGCCGCGCGCTGGGGCTTCACGGCGCCGCAGGAGAAGTCGCTGCTGCTGGTGAACGGCCCCGACGCGCCGCGCGCCGGCTACGCCTGGACGGACGCGAACGCCGACGTCATCGCACGCTTCGACGACGGCTCGCCCGCCGTCGTGGGCCGCCGCCACGGCCGCGGGCACGGCTATGCGGTGGGCCTGGACCTGGGCGCCTTCATCTCGCAGGCGCAGCAGGGGCGGCTTTCCGGCCGCGAGTACGTCAACGCGTACACGCCGCAGGTCGATGTGCTGCTGCGCTGGCTGAAGGCGGTCTACCGCGAGGGCGAGCCCGCGGCCGTCACGCTGGGCACGGTGCCGCACGGCCGGGCCCTGTCGGTCGTGCTCTCCTACGACGTGGACTACACCGAGTCAATGGACAACGCGCTGGAGTACGCGGCGGCGCTGTCGCAGCGAGGCGTGCGCGGCACCTTCTTCGTGCAGACCAAGTACGTGCGCGACTGGAACGACGACCGCTTCTTCGACGAGGACCACCTGGGCCTGCTGCGCCGCCTGCAGGAGAACGGCGAGCTGGCCAGCCATTCTGTGGCGCATTCGCCGGTGTTCGCCTCGCTGCCGCTGGGCGACGGGACCGAGCGCTACCAGGGCTACGCGCCGTTCGTGAAGTCGAAGACCGAAACGCGCGACGCCAGCATCCTGGGCGAACTGCGGGTCAGCCGGTTCCTGCTGTCTCAGGCCACCAGCGCGCCGGTCGAGAGCTTCCGCCCCGGCCACCTGGAATACCCGCGCGCCCTCCCGCAGGCGCTGGCGGCGTCGGGTTATCGCTTCAGCTCATCGATGGCTGCGGGTCCGGCGATGAGCCACCTGCCCTTCCAGCTCAGCCACGATCGCGAGGGCCGCGCCCTGGTGCCCGTGCACGAGTTCCCGATCACGCTGGAGGACGAGCGCGTGCGTCCGATGGACACCGCCCTGCTGCCGCGCGCCCTGGACGTCGCCGGCCGGCTGGCCCGCTACGGCGGCATGTGCGTGGTCCTCATCCATCCCAACGTGCTGGACGACAAGCTGCGGTTCCAGCAGCAGTTCGTGGCGCGGATGAAGGAGCGCGACGCCTGGATCGGGCCGCTCGGCGAGTTCGCCGGCTGGTGGGCGGCGCGCGAGCAGGTCGAGGTGGACGTGGACACCGGCGGTGCCGCGCCTGTCCTGCGCCTGACCGCCCGCTCGCCGATCGCCGGCCTGCCCCTGCAACTGCCCCCCGGCCTGCGCTTGGCCGGCACGAACGCCCGCGCCACGGGCCCGCACGGCGTCAGCGTGGACCTGCCCGCCGGCGTCACGACGCTGCCGCTGGAGGCCGCCCGGTGAGCGCATGGTCTAATTTGCCGATGCGAATCGCAAAGCGGGCCGAGCGCATCGAGCCCTTCTACGTCATGGAGGTCGCCAAGGCCGCCCAGCA
>JAEWBU010000158.1 GCA_023390985.1 Pseudomonadota bacterium | reverse complement strand
GTCTCCGGCCCCGCAGCGGCCTCCCGCGCGCGACCCATGGCGCGAAGGACGAATGGGACGTCGCCCTCCTGCGCGCCGTGGAAGGCAGCGACGCGTTCGACCTCGTGCTGCTCGCCGAAGCCAAGGCCTCGCCCTCCTCCGCCGTCTCCGACTGGCCGCGGCTGCGGCGCGGGCTCGAGCGCCTGGCGCAGGTGCCGCACGGCATTGATCCGGTGTTCAGTGGCGACGACGGTGAAGTGCGTCTGCGCGGTGATTCGCTGCGCGCCTTCGCGCCGCCGGAGAGCGGCTTGCCGGAGCGGGTGATCTATTGCTGCACGGCCGAGGAGGCGCGGGTGCCGATGTTGTCCGCGCCGGCCCGCGCGGTGCTGCTGCGGCTGCCCGAGTCGCTCGCGTATGCGGGCGCGCTCGAGCGAGGTCAAGCCGTCGATGCCGGCGTGCTCGCGCCGGTGTGGGAGGCCCTGCAGCGACCGCAGCTGAGACCGGTTCTGGAGCAGTACGAGACGGCCCGGAGTGCGCGTGAAGTGATGCTGCATCCCGACGACTTGCGGCGGCTAGGCCTGCCGCCGGACCTCCCCCGCCCCTGACCGCCGCCCCAGCGTCCGCATCACCTGCTCCTCCATCGCGTCGGCGGCCGGAGAGCCGGCGGACGCCCGGCTGCGCAGCAGGATGACCGGCAGCGAAGGCAGCGCGGGCAGGCCCTGCCTGCGCCCCAGGATCTCGTAGCCCTCCGGCACGCTGCAGCGCGTGAACAGCGCGACCGCGAGTCCGGCCTCCACCGCCGCCAGCATGCCCGCGGGACTCGCGCTTTCGCAGACGACGCGGAAGGGCTGCTTGCGCGAACGCAGTGCGCCCAGTGCCGCGCGGCGGGCCGAGCTGCCGGTTTCGTAGACGACGATCGGCAACGGCGAGGCCCGCCAGGCTTCGAAGCGGGCCGGCGCGGCCCACACGAGCGGCTCGTCGAAGAGGGGTTGTCCCCGGCCCGCGCGGTCGCGCGTCACCACGCCGATGTCGACCTCGCCCCTCAGGATGCGCGGCACCAGCTCCGTCGATTGCTGGCAGACCAGCGTGAGCTCCACCCCGGAATGGCGCTGCGCGAAGTCGCGCAGCACCGGTGCAAGGTACGGCACGGCATAGTCCTCGGGCACGCCGACGCTCAGCCGGCCGCGTATCACCTGGCGTCCCATCGCCAGCACGGCTTCGTCGTGCAGGGCGACGAGGCGGCGCGCGTGTTCCAGCAGTTCCTGGCCGGCCGGTGTCACATCGAGGCGGCGCGGCGTTCGCACCAGCACGGGCCGGCCCACGGCCTGCTCCAGCTTGGCGATCTGCATGCTCAGGGCCGACTGCGAGCGGTGCACCTGCCGGCCCGCCGCCGTGAGCGAGCCCGCGTCGACCGCCGCGACGAAAGCGCGCAGCCAGTCGAGCTGGAGGTCGGTGGAGGGCATTGGGGTTCCCTTGAGGTATTCGATTTCGCGATGGTAAGTTGCGGAAGGATTCGCTTTGCGGGTCGCCGCGTCGTCTCCACACTCACCGGAATGTCGTCGCGCCTTCCCGCCCTCCCCCTTGCCGGCTCGCTGGGCGATGCCGCGTCGCCGCGGCGCACGCGCCAAGGGCAGGCCTTGATGGTGGGCGGCGGTCTCCTGCTCGGCACGGTGGGCGTCTTCGTCGAGGAAGCGGGGCAGGACCCCGCGACCACCGTCTGGTTCCGCTGCGTGTTCGGCCTGGCCGCCCTGCTGGCCTGGGGCGCCGCCACCGGAGGGCTGCGCGAACTCACCGGCCTGCGCGGCCGCGGGCTCGCTGGGGTGACCGGCGCGGGCGTGCTGATGATCGCCAGCTGGGGCCTGTTCTTCGCGGCGATCCCGCTCTGCTCGATCGCCGTGTCCACGGTCGTGTTCCACCTGCAGCCGTTCTGGCTGCTGGCCATGGGCGCCGGGTTCCTGCGCGAGCGCGTCACGCGCGCGCAATGGATGGCGACCGGTGGCGCGCTCGCGGGGCTGGTGCTGGCGAGCGGCCTGGCCGACCACGATGCGGCCTGGTGGGCGGATCGAAGCGGCTACGCGCTCGGCCTGGCGCTCAGCGTCGCGGGATCGCTGATCTATGCCGGGGCGAGCCTGATCGGCAAGTCCGAGTCCGAGCGTACCGGGCCGTTCGCACTGGCCGCGGGCCAGTGCGCCGTGGGCACCCTCGCGCTGGTGGCCTGGCCGTTGACGCACGGCCTGCCCGGGTGGGGAGCGGCCTGGGCGTGGCTGTCCGGCCTCGGCGTGCTGCACACCGGCCTGGCCTACGTGGTGCTGTACGCCGGCATGGCCCGGCTGCCGACCGGACGCATCGCGGTGCTGCAGTTCGTCTACCCGGCGACGGCGGTGCTGGTGGACTGGGCGGTGTACGGCCGAACGCTCGGCCCGCTGCAGATGGCGGGCGTCGCGCTGATCGGCGTCGCGCTGTGGACCCTGCGCCGGCCTGGGTGATCAGACCGGCGTGAGGTGCTTCGCGAGGGCCTGCCCGCCGCCGAAGCTCGTCTGCAGCGGGTCTTCGCCGCCGGGCAGGACCCGCACGGCGCAGTACTTGAACTCGGGGATCTTCGCGAACGGATCCAGCGCCGGGTTCGTGAGCTTGTTCGCCGCCGCCTCGTAGTAGCAGAACGGCACGAACACCGCGCCGCGCGGCGAACTGTCGTCCGCGCGCGCATACAGGCTCACGCTGCCGCGGCGCGACTGGATGGTGACGACGTCGCCCGGCTTGCAACCGAGCGCCTCCAGGTCCAGCGGATGGACCAGCGCCACCGGATCGGGTTCGATCGCGTCGAGCATGCTGGCGCGCCGGGTCATGCTGCCGGTGTGCCAGTGTTCGAGCTGGCGGCCGGTGATGAGGACCACCGGGTAATCGGCATCGGGCTTCTCGTCGGCGGGAATGATGTCGGCGGGCACGAAGCGGCCGCGGCCGTCCTGGCGCGGGAAGTCGTCGACGAAGACGACCGGCTGGCCCTCGTCGCCCTCGTTGCGGCAGGGATAGGTGACGGAGTGCTCGCGCTCGAGCCGGTCCCAGGTGATGCCGGCGATGCTGGGCATGGTGCCACGCATCTCGTCGAACACCTCGCGCACGTGCGAGTAGTCCCAGGGCAGGCCGACGCGGCGTGCAAGCTCCTGAATGATCCACAGGTCCTGGCGCGCATCGCCCGGCGGATCGATGGCCTGGCGGCCGAGCTGCACCATGCGGTCGGTGTTGGTGAACGTGCCCGTCTTCTCGGGGAACGCGCTGGCCGGGAGGATCACGTCGGCGAGGTACGCGGTCTCGGTAAAGAAGATGTCCTGGACGACCAGGTGGTCCAGGGCGGCGAGCGACTCGCGCGCGTGGTTGGCATCCGGGTCGGACATCGCGGGGTTCTCGCCCATGATGTACATGCCGCGCACGGTGCCGGCCTGGATGGCGTCCATCACTTCCACGACGGTCAGGCCGGGCCGGGTGTCCAGGCTGCCGGGCGCCATGCCCCAGGCCCGCTCGAATCGCTCGCGAGCGCCAGGCGCGTCGACGCGCTGGTAGTCGGGGTACATCATCGGGATGAGCCCCGCGTCCGACGCGCCCTGCACGTTGTTCTGGCCGCGCAGCGGATGCAGGCCGGTGCCGGGGCGGCCGATCTGGCCGGTCATCAGCGCTAGCGCGATGAGGCAGCGCGCGTTGTCGGTGCCGTGCACGTGCTGCGACACGCCCATGCCCCACAGGATCATCGAGCCTTTCGACTGCGCATACAGGCGAGCGACGTAACGGAGCGTCTCGGCGTCGATGCCGCAGATCGGCGCCATCGCCTCCGGGCTGTAGCCCTCCACGTTCTTCTTCAGTTCGTCGAAGCCGATGGTGCGGCTGGCGATGAAGGCCTCGTCGACCAGGCCCTCGTGCACGATGACGTGCATCATCGCGTTGAGCATCGCCACGTCGGTGTCGGGCTTGAACTGCAGGTGGCGGTGCGCGTGGCGCGCCAGGTCCGACTTGCGCGGATCCATGAGGATCAGCCTGGTGCCGTTCTTGACGGCGTTCTTCATCCAGGTGGCCGCCACGGGATGGTTCACCGTCGGATTCGCGCCGATGAGGACGACCACCTCCGCCTTCGCCACGTCCATGACCGGGTTGGACACCGCGCCGGAGCCGATGCCTTCCAGCAGCGCGACGACGGACGACGCATGGCACAGGCGCGTGCAGTGGTCGACGTTGTTGCTGCCGAAGCCCGTGCGCACCAGCTTCTGGAACAGGTAGGCCTCTTCGTTGCTTCCCTTGGCCGAACCGAAGCCGGCGAGCGCCTGGGGACCGTGGGCGTCGCGCAGGTCGCGCAGCCTGCCGCCCGCGAGTTCGAGCGCCTCTTCCCAGCTGGCCTCGCGGAAGAACTCCATCACGCGTTCGGGATCGAGGTTGGCGGACGGGTCCTTGGGCACGCCGGCGCGCCGGATCAGCGGCACCTTCAGGCGCTGCGGATGGTGCGCGTAGTCGAAGCCGTAGCGGCCCTTGACGCACAGGCGGCTTTGGTTCGCCGGTCCGTCGCGGCCTTCCACGTAGAGGATCCTGTTGTCCTTGACGTTGTAGGTGAGCTGGCAGCCGACGCCGCAGTAGGGGCAGACGGACGGCACCTGCTTGTCGGGCACCTGCAGCGCCACATCGCGCGCGGGCATCAGCGCGCCGGTGGGACAGGCCTGCACGCACTCACCGCAAGCGACGCAGGTGGACACACCCATCGGGTCGTCCATGTCGAACACGATCTTCTCGTGCTCGCCGCGCCAGGCCAGGCCGATGACGTCGTTGACCTGCTCGTCGCGGCAGGCGCGCAGGCACCGGGTGCACTGGATGCACGCATCCAGGTTCACGGCGATGGCCGGATGCGAGACGTCGGCCGCCACCTGCCCGCGCTGCGCGAAGCGCGGCTTGCCCACGCCCAGCTTGTCGGCCCACTGGTCGAGCTCGTTGTTGCGCGTGTACTCGCGCTCGGGCATGTCGGTGAGCAGCAGCTCCAGCACCATCTTCTGCGAGGCCACGGCGCGTTCGCTGGTGGTGCTCACTTCCATGCCGCTGGAGGGATGGCGGCAGCAGCTGGCGGCCAGCGTGCGCTCGCCCTTGACCTCCACCATGCACGAGCGGCAGTTGCCCGCCTTGTCCAGGCCGGGCTTGTAGCAGAGCCGAGGGATGGAAATGCCCATCTCGTCGGCGATCTCGATGAGGGTGCGGTTCGCCGGCGCGGTGACTTCGCGGCCGTCGAGCTTGAAGGTCACGGTCGGCGCCTCGACCTGCGCCAGTTCCGCGCGGGTGACGGCATTCATTTCGGTTCTCCCAGTTCCTGCGGGAAGTACTTCACCACGCAATCGACCGGATTCGGCGCGGCCTGCCCCAGCCCGCAGATCGACGCATCACGCATGACGCGCGACAGCTCGTCCAGCAGGGGCAGGTCCCACTTCGGCTGTTCGATGAGGGCCAGCGCCTTGGCGGTGCCGGCACGGCATGGCGTGCACTGGCCGCACGATTCCTCGCGGAAGAAGCGCATGAGGTTGCGCGCCGCGTCGGTGGCGCGGTCCTGGTGCGACAGCACGACGATGGCCGCGGAGCCGATGAAGCAGCCGTAGGGCTGCAGCGTGTCGAAGTCCAGCGGGATGTCGTTCATCGTCGCGGGCAGGATGCCGCCCGAGGCGCCGCCCGGCAGGTAGCCGTAGAAGCGGTGCCCGTCCGCCATACCGCCGCAGTACTCGTCGATCAGTTCCTGGATCGTGATGCCGGCCGGCGCGAGTTTCACGCCGGGATCCTTCACGCGGCCAGACACCGAGAACGAGCGCAGGCCCTTGCGGCCGTTGGCGCCCTGCGAGGCGAACCACTCGGCGCCTCGCTCCAGCAGTTCGCGCGCCCAGTAGAGCGTCTCGAAGTTGTGCTCCAGCGTCGGCCGGCCGAACAGGCCGACCTGCGCCACGTACGGGGGACGCAGCCGCGGCATGCCGCGCTTGCCCTCGATCGATTCGATCATCGCGGACTCTTCGCCGCAGATGTACGCGCCCGCGCCGCGGCGCAGCTCGATGCGAGGCAGGCCGGCCGAGGGCGGTTCGGCCTGCAGGCGGTCCAGCTCCTGCTGCAGCAGCGCGCGGCAGCCGTGGTACTCGTCGCGCAGGTAGATGTAGATCGCATCGATGCCGACCGCCCAGGCGGCGACCAGCATGCCTTCCAGGAACCGGTGCGGGTCGCGTTCCAGGTACACCCGGTCCTTGAAGGTTCCGGGCTCGCCCTCGTCGATGTTCACCGCCATCAGGCGAGGAGCAGGCTCGGCGCGCACGATCTTCCACTTGCGGCCGGCCGGAAAACCCGCGCCGCCCAGGCCGCGCAGCCCCGACGATTCCAGCGTGCCGATGACGTCGTCGACCGAACGCTTGCCCGAGAGGCATTCCTCCAGCACGCGGTAGCCGCCCGAAGCACGGTACTGCGACAGGCCGATGTAGCCCTCGGGCTCGTGCCGGGTGGCGCCCAGGCGCACCGAGCTCACGATCTTCTCGGTGGTGGCGCAAGGCACCGGGTTCTGTCCCACCACGGCGGCCGGCGCCTGCTCGCAACGCCCGATGCACGGCGCGGGGATCACGCGCACGTTCGTTCCCAGCAGCGCCGGCAACCTGTCGAGCAGCTTCTTCGCGCCGGCAAGCTCGCAGGACAGGCCGTCGCACACGCGCACCGTGAGAGCCGCGGGAGGCTCCGCGCCTTCCTTGACGATGTCGAAGTGGTGATAGAACGAAGCGACCTCGAACACTTCGCTCTGCGCCATGCGCATCTCTTCGGCCAGCGCGGTCAGGTGGCCCGCCGAGAGATGGCCGAAGCGGTCCTGCAGCCTGTGCAGGTGCTCGATCAGCAGGTCGCGGCGGCGGGGCGAATCGCCCAGCGTCTCGCGCACTTCGGCAAGCACCGCCGCACCCGCGCGCCGGCCTTTCGGGCCGCCGCGCTTGCGCTCGCGCTGAACTTCGCCGCCCGCGACGATGGGGATGACCCGGGCCTGCACGGAGTGCTACTTCTTGGGCAGGAGGCCTGCGGCCCGGGCCCACTGGTACTTGGCGCCCAGGATCTCCACCGGGATCTCGGTGGAGTAGGCGTAGGCGGGGATGCCGTTCTCGTACAGGTACTGCGCGGCTTCCTCGACCTCGACGTCGCCGGCCAGCGACGCGACCACCGGCTTGACCTTGCCCTTCTCCTTCATCTCGTTGACCACCTGCACCATGTTCTTCGCGAACACCATCGGCGGCGTGACGATCGTGTGCCAGTAGCCCAGGATCAGGGCATGGATGCGGTCGTCCTCCAGGCCCAGCCGCACCGTGTTCATGTAGGTGATGGGCGGCTCGCCGCCGGTGATGTCCACCGGGTTGCCGGCCGCGCCGAACGGCGGGATGAACTTGCGGAAGGCCGCGTCGAGGTCGTCGGGCATCGGCTTGAGCAGCTTCAGGCCGTTGTCGACGCACGCGTCGGACAGCAGCACGCCGGAACCGCCCGCGCCCGTGATGATGACCACGTTCTCGCCCTTGGGCGTGGGCAGGATCGGCACGCCGCGCGCGAAGTCGAGCAGCTGGCGCAGGCTCCTGGCGCGCACCACGCCGCTCTGCCGCAGCACGTCGTCGTAGATCTTGTCGGTGCCGGCCACGGCGCCCGTGTGCGAGCTGGCCGCCGCGGCGCCCATGGCGGTGCGGCCCGCCTTGAGCATGATCACCGGCTTCTTCTTCGAAACGCGCTTGGCGACTTCGGCGAACGCGCGGCCGTCCTTCAGGTCCTCGGCGTGCTGCGCGATCACCTTGGTGTTGTCGTCCTGCTCGAAGAAGAGCAGCAGGTCGTCCTCGTCGATGTCCGACTTGTTGCCCAGGCCCACGATGGCCGACACGCCCATCTTGGCCGAGCGCGAGTAGCCGATGATCGCCATGCCGATACCGCCGGACTGCGACGACAGGGCGGTGGAGCCCTTGTAGTCGTACGCCGTGCAGAACGTGGCGCACAGGTTGGAGGGCGTGTAGTAGAAGCCGTAGATGTTCGGCCCCATCAGGCGGATGTTGTACTCGCGCCCGATGCGCTGCAGCTCTTCCTGGCCTTCGATGTTGCCGGTCTCTCCGAACCCCGAGGGGATGAGGATGGCGCCGGCGATCTTCTTTTCGCCGCACTCCTTCAGCGCACCCGCGACCAGCTTGCTGGGAATGGCGAAGACGGCCGTGTCGATGTCGGCCGGCACGTCCTTGACGCTCTTGAAGGCCTTGATCCCCATGATCTCGGCTTCCTTCGGGTGGATCGGGTAGATCGTGCCCTGGTAGCCGCCGTTGATCAGGTTCTTCATCACCGAGTTGCCGATCTTGCCGGCCTCGTTGGAGGCGCCGATCACCGCCACGGCCTTGGGCCGCATGATCCGGTTCA
>JAEWBU010000150.1 GCA_023390985.1 Pseudomonadota bacterium | reverse complement strand
GCGCGCTCCAGCCTCGCGGGGCCGCGGCAGGTGCTGATGCAGCGTTTCGCGGCCGGCGGGGCGGCCGCCGGAGGCCTGGCCACGGCCACCGCCGCGACGGCGGCCGACCAGACCCAGCCGCGCGTCGTTCCCCTGGCCGACGGGTCGGTGGTGCTGGCCTGGCTGCAGGCCGCGAGTGCGTCGAGCTTCGCGATCCATACACGGCCGTTCAGCAGCGCATCGGTCCCGCTCGAAGCGGAGCGCGAGGTGGCGGCGTCCACCGCATCGGCGGCGTTCCCGTTCGCCGCGGCGCCGCTGGACGGCGATCATTTCGGGCTGGTGTGGGCGCAGCCGTCGAGCGCGACGAACACGACCCCGATCCAGGCCCGCTGGCAGATCCTGGATGCGGAGGGCAACCTGGAGTCGCCCGCGGGCGGGGTCACGGTGGGGCCGCAGATCGATTCGGTCGGCATCGCACCGGCCGGGCGCGGCTTCACCGCGCTGGTCCAGGTGGTCAACGGCAACCCGCGCGGCACGACGGCGAACATCGGATCGATCGCCGTGGACAACGACGGCGAAACCGCGGCGACGGCGCTGGCGTCCGTCGTGGAGCGGAGCCTGAACTCCGTCGCGCCGCTCACCGGGAACACCACCGGTCCCGCCGGGCCGGCGTTCGCGGTGGCGGGGGGACCCGACGGACGCTACGTGCTCGCGTACGAGAGCGCGACCGCCGCCGGCGCGGAAGTGGACGCGCTGGGCAAGTAGGCGCGCGGCTTACTTGCCGAACAGGCGCATGGCGTGCTGCCACCCGCGCATGAAGAAGCCGGAGCGCTCCACGTCGGCCTGCGCGACCAGCGGCGCTTCACCGACGGGCTTGCCGTTCGAGGTCGCGACCACCTTGCCGATCACCGCGCCCTTGCTCACCGGCGCCTCCAGGTTGGGATTGAGCTGAACGGCGGTCTGGACCTGCTGGCCGCGCGGCACGGTCAGGGACCAGGGCGAGGCCAGGCCGGCGGCGACGGTGTCGGCCTTGCCGAAGCCGACCTTGGCCGTCCCGACCACGGCGTTCGGCTGAATCGGGGTGGCCTTCTCGAAGGCGCCGAACCCCCAGCCCAGCAGCGAGCGCGTCTGGTCGGCGCGCGCCTGCATGCTCTTGGTGTTGAGGATCACCGTGATCAGGCGCATCCCGTTGCGCTTGGACGAGGTGACCAGGCAGTAGCCGGCCTCCGCGGTGTGCCCCGTCTTCAGGCCGTCGACCGTGGGGTCGGTGTACAGCAGGGCGTTGCGGTTGCCCTGCTTGATCTTGTTGTACGTGAACTCGCGCTCCGCGTAGATCGGGTAGTACTGCGAGCTGTCGCGGATGATCGCGCGGGCCAGGATGGCCAGGTCGCGCGCGGAAGCCTTGTGCGCGGGGTCGGGCAGGCCGGTCGGGTTGACGAAGTTCGTGTTCGTCATCCCGAGGCGCTTGGCCTCGTCGTTCATCATCTTGGCGAAGCCCGCCTCGGAGCCGGCCATGTGCTCGGCGATCGCCTTGGAGGCGTCGTTGCCGGACTGGATGACGATGCCGCGCAGGATGTCGATGACGGTGGCCTGGCTGTTCAGCGGCAGGTACATGCACGACTCGGTGCCGGAGCCGCGGCACCAGGCGTTTTCGCTGACGGGGACCAGGTCGGTTTCCTTGAGCTTGCCGGAGCGAAGCGCCTGCTCCACCAGGAAGCTGGTCATCATCTTGGTCAGCGACGCCGGCGGCAGCGCCTCGTCGGCGTTGGCCGAGGCGAGCACCTCGCCGGAGTCGAAATCCATCACCAGCCAGGCCTTGGCGGCCAGCGCCGGCGCGCCGGCGGCCAGCGAGGTCTGCGCCGCAACCAGGTCTTCCGGGGCGGGCGCGGCCTGTTTCTGGGCGGCGGACTTGGCGGCGCGGTGCGGGGCGGCGAACGAGGCGGAACTCGGAGCCAGGGCGCCCGCGGCGATGGCGAAGGCGATCGGGAGGAGGGAGAAGCTCTTGATTTGCATGGCGTTCGTGGGGGCTGCGGCCATTGTCGCGTATGCGCGCGTACTGAGCCGTGACAGTGCCGGCGGCCCCCTCGCACGCCGTCAGCGCGTGACGTTCTTCACGTTTGGCGCGGAGAACGTGCCGAACGCACGGCCATCCGCACTCAGGCGTCCAGCTTGATGCCCTTGTCCTTGATCACGCGGGCCCATTTCTCGTGTTCGCGCCGCATCACCTCCGCGAACGCGGCGCTGCCGGTTTTCGGCAGGCCCACGCCCACCGCCTTGAACTTCTCGGCCATGCCCGGCTGCGCGACGGCCGATGCGATCGCGTCGGAGAGCTTCTGCACGATGTTCGCGGGCGTTCCCGCCCGCACCAGGAAGCCGTACCACGCCTCGGCCTGGAAGCCCGGCACCACTTCGGCGATGGCCGGCACGCCGGGCAGGAGGGGAGTGCGCTGGGCCGAGGTCGCGCCCAGCACGCGCAGTCGTCCTTCCTGCACCAGGCCCGCGGTGGACGAGGTCATGGAGGAGATGCCGTACTTGACCTGGCCGCTCACCAGCGCCTGGGTGGCCGGGGCCGAGCCGTTGTAGGCCACCTTCACCATGCCCTTGATGTCGGCCATGTCATGGAACACCTCGGAAGCCAGATGGCCCACGCCGCCGAGCGCGGCGGTGCACCACTCGAGCTTCCCCGGGTGGGCGCGCGCGAAGGCGACGAACTCCTGCAGGGTCGCGGGCATGGACGGGTGCGCCAGCAGCACCAGCGGCGCCGATGCCTTGAGCGACAGCGGGACGAGGTCCTTCAGCGGGTCGTAGTTCGCGCTCGGGCTCAGCAGTGGGGCCGTCACCACCGCGTTGTGCTGCGAGAGGATGGTGTAGCCGTCGGCGGGCTGCTGCAGCAGGAACTGCGTCGCCAGCACGCCCCCCGCGCCCGGCTTGCTCTCGATCACGAGCGGTTGCCCGAGCGTCTTGGACATGGGTTCGGCCACGTGGCGCGCCAGCACGTCGTTCAGGCCCCCGGCCGCACCGGGGTTGAGAATGCGGATGGGCCGCGAGGGCCACGGGGCCTGGGCGCGCGCGCCCAGGGGTAGCGCAGCAGCGGCGGCGAGCGAGAGGAGTTGTCGGCGGTCCAGCATCGGGGGTCCTTGTCGATTCGGCCCAAAAGTATAATGGTCCAACCAATTGCCGCCAGGTCCCCGCGGCTGCGCTCACTCCGCCTGCACGCCCGCCGTCCTGACGTGGCCGGCCCAGCGCTCCTGCTCGGCTTCCACGAATTTCACGAAGGCATCGCCGGACAGCAGCGCCGGCTCCATGCCCACCGTGCGCAGCTTCTCCTGCACGGCCGGCGCCGCCATCGCGAGACGCAGCTGCTCGTTCCACCAGGCGGTCACGTCGGCCGGCAGCCGGGCCGGTCCATCGATGCCGATCCAGCCACCGAGGACGACCGGGTCGAATCCCGCCTCGCGCGCGGTCGGCACGTCGGGCAGGAAGGTAGAACGCTTCTCGGCCAGCACGGCCATGGCCGTGAGGTTGCCTTGCTTGAGGAAGCCGAGGATCGCGCCGAGGTCGCTGGACACGAAATCCACCTGGCCGCCGAGCAGGTCGGTGATCGCGGCCGGCTGCCCCTTGTAGGGGATCGCCCGTGCCTTGATCCCGGCGGCGTGGCTGAACGCCGCCGAGCCGATCTGTCCCGTGCCCGAACCGAAACCGTAGGTCAGCCCGTCCGGCCTGGCCTTGCCCGCGTCGACCAGCGCCTTCGCGTTCTTGTGCGGCCCGGAGGTGGCGGTGACGACGGCGATGTCGAAGCGCACCACGCGCGCGATGTGCGTGAGGCCGCCGACCGGATCGAGCTTCTGCAAGGCCTTGCCGAGGCTGGGCCCGGACGAATGGGTGGCGCTGGAGCTGGGCATGAGCGTGTAGCCGTCCGCGGGCGAACGCTGCACGTTCTCGATGCCCAGGGCGCCCAGCGCGCCCGGCTTGTTCTCCACCAGGATCGTGGCGTTGGTGCGCGCGCGGATGTCGTCGAGCACGATGCGCGAGACCACGTCGATGCTGCTGCCGGCCGGGAAGCTCACCACGAAGCGGATCGGCTTGCTGGGATAGGCCTGGGCCAGGGCGGACGTCGTGCCCGCCAGCGCCAGGGCCGCGGCAGCGGCGAGTTGAAGGGCGAATCTCCTTTGCACGGTCTGTCTCCTTAGTTGTTGATGGTCCTGGCGATGGGGGAGAGCAGCTCGGCGCTGTGCTCGCCGAGCGAAGGCGCGTGACGGCGCACTTCGGCCGGCGTGCGCGAGAAGGTGACGGGCAGGCCGGCCTGCACCAGGCGGCCCTCGGTCGGGTGGTCGACTTCACGCCAGAAGCCCAGCGCCTTGAGGTGCGGGTCTTCCAGCAGGCCGTCGACCGAATGCACCGGCGCGAAGGGGATGTCCGCCGCATCGAGCAACGCGATCCACTCCGCGGTCGTCCTGCGCGCGAGGATGGTCTCCACGTACGCGTACAGCTCGCCGAAGTGCTTCGCACGCTCGGCCTGGCGGCTGTAGCGCGGGTCGTCCGCGAGCCGTGCTTCGCCGGCCAGTTCGAAGAAGCGCTTCCACTGCCCGTCGGTGTAGGGCACCACGCCCAGCCAGCCGTCCCGCGTGCGGAACGGCTTGCGGAATTCGTTGATCAGCCTCGAGTAGCCGGCCGGACCTTCCGGCGGCACGAAGCTGCGGCCGGCCAGGTGTTCCGCGGTGACGAACGAGGCCATGCACTCGAACATCGGCACCTCGACCGCCTGGCCCCGGCCGCTGCGCTCGCGTTCGAACAGGGCCGAGGTGATCGCGTTGGCCACGTACAGCGCGACCACCTTGTCGGCCACCACGGTGTTGACGTACTTCGGTGCGGCGGCGCCGGCGTCTCCCTGCAGCCAGGCGAGGCCGCAGGCCGCCTGGATGGTGTCGTCCACCGCGGCGCGATGGCCATAGGGCCCGCGTTCGGAGTAGCCGTTGCACACGCAGTGCACCAGGCGCGGGAAGTCGCGCAGCAGGCCCTGCGCATCCAGGCCCAGCCGGCGCAGCGCCGGCACGCGCATGTTGGAGACGAACACGTCCGCCTCCGCGATCAGGGCGCGCAGCTGGGCGCGCCCGTCCTCGGTCTTGGCATCGAGCACCACCGATCGCTTGTTGCGGTTGAGGTTCAGGTACGCGTGGCTCATGCCGTGGTGGCGCTGCGGCATGACGTGGCGGAACACGTCGCCGTCGGCGGACTCCACCTTCACCACGTCGGCGCCGAAGTCCCCGAGCAGCTGCGTCGCCATCGGTCCCATGCCGACCGAGGTGAGGTCCACGACGCGCACGCCGGTGAGCGGGCCGGCCATCACAGGCTCTCCTGGATGCGCCGCGCCAGCTTGAGGTGCGGGATGTCGATCATCTGGCCATCGAGCTGGAACGCGCCGGCGCCGGGCTGCGCCTCGAAGGCCGCGATGACCCGCTTCGACCATTCCACCTGTTCCGGCGCGTAGCGGAAGGCCTCGTTGATGGGCGCGAGCTGGCTCGGAT
>JAEWBU010000134.1 GCA_023390985.1 Pseudomonadota bacterium | reverse complement strand
GCGCAAGCTGGTGCAGCAGGCGCGCCGCGCCGGCACTTCGCGCGAGCGCCTTCGCCGCGCGCAGGAGCGCAGCTACAAGGTGATGGTGGCGATCGCCGGCGACCGGCCCGGCTTCGAGGAGGCCTCGCGCGCCTTGTTCGCCGGCGACCTGCAGGCGCTGGGCGGCCGCATCGAGCCCTGGCCGCGCGACATCCGCGAACACGTGCTGCGCCTGGCGGATCCCGACTATCCCGGTGTTGTCTCGAGGAGTCCGGAATGACGGAACAAGCCAACCGCCGGCAGCAGTCGGCCACCGAGCGTCGCCGGCTCGCGCGCGAGGCGCGCGACGCGTTCCCGCCGATGGGGCTGTACGTCGTGCGTGACATCGCTTCGGGCCCGGTGCGGCTGGGGTCCAGCCGCGACGTGTACGCCGCGCTCAACCGGATCCAGTTCGAGCTGCGACTGGGCTCGCATCCCGACAAGGCGCTGCAGTCGCAGTGGCGGCAGGACCCCGCGCGGTTCTCGTTCGAGGTGCTCGAGCTCGTCAAGGAACGCACCGACCCCGGCTTCGACTACGCCGGGGAACTGCGCACGCTGCTGCAGCTGCACAGCGAGGAACTGGGACTCGGGAGCCCACGATGAACTCCGCGCCGCTCCAATCCTTCCTGCGGACCGAGCAGGACCGCGCCGCCGCCGCCTTCGTGCTCGACGAGGAGCTCGGCACGCACCACGGCCTGTCATGGGCCGACTTCGTGCTGCTCCATGCGCTGGACGGGCAACCGCTGCCGCAGCCCGAGCTGGCGACGCGCCTGGGCCTGCGCGGCTCCAGGCTGCTGATGCAGATCCGTCCGCTCGAGAAGCTCGGACTGCTGTCGCGCGGCGCGGACGCGGGCCGGACCGTGGTGGCCCTGCGTCCCGCCGGCCATCGCGTGCTGCGCGAGGCGCGCGAAACCGCGGCGGTCGTGTGCGCGCGTGTCGTCCCGGCAGACCGTACGCCCCACCCGGACACTCGGTCCGCGCGACAATGACGTGTGACAACGAATGATGCTCGCGCAGGGCGTGCATCCAGTCCGGTCAGCGCCGCCTCGCCACCGAGGTCCAGGAACACACCCGCCAAGGTGCTGACGGCCAGCCTGATCGGCACGACGATCGAGTTCTTCGATTTCTACGTGTACGCCACGGCAGCGGTACTGGTCTTTCCCGCCCTCTTCTTCCCCGGTTCGGCTCCCACGACGGCACTGCTCGCCTCGTTCGCCACTTTCTCCATCGCCTTCTTCGCGCGGCCCCTGGGCGCCGTCGTCTTCGGCCACTACGGCGACAGGGTGGGCCGCAAGGCCACGCTCGTGGCAGCCCTGTTGACGATGGGGATCTCGACGGTCGCGATCGGCCTGCTGCCCACCTACGGGCAGATCGGCCTGCTGGCTCCCGCGCTGCTGGCGCTGTGCCGTTTCGGTCAGGGGTTCGGCCTCGGCGGCGAGTGGGGAGGCGCGGTGCTGCTCGCGACCGAGAACGCGCCGGAAGGAAAGCGCAGCTGGTACGGCATGTTCCCGCAGCTGGGCGCGCCCATCGGGCTGCTGCTCTCGTCCGGCTTCTTCTGGATCCTGCTGCACTGGATCAGCCAGGACGACCTGCTGGCGTGGGGCTGGCGGCTTCCTTTCCTGGCTTCGATCTTCCTCATCGTCATCGGCCTCTGGGTGCGCCTGTCGATCACGGAGACGCCCGAGTTCGCGCAGGCGATCCAGCGCAAGGAGCGGGTCGCGATGCCGCTCGCCGAGCTGTTCCGGCACCACAAGCGAAGCGTGTTCCTGGGCACCTTCGCGGCGCTGGTCACCTTCGTGCTGTTCTACATCTGCACGGCCTGGCTGCTGTCGTACACGGTGCGGTCGCTGCGGATCCCGTTCCGCGACGCGCTGCTGATCCAGATCTATGGCTCGGTGGTGTTCGGCCTCGCGATCCCGTTCGCCGGCAAGCTGGCCGACCGCTTCGGGCGCTACGCGTTCCTGATCGTGGTGACCGTGCTCATCGCGGCGTTCTCGTTCAGCATGGCGCCGCTGATGGGAGGCGATGGCCGCAACGAGAGCGGCATCTATCTCTTCGTCACGCTGGGCCTGGTGCTCATGGGGCTCACCTACGGCGTGATCGGCGCGGCGCTCGCGCAGCCGTTCCCCACGAGCGTGCGCTACACCGGCTCGTCCATCACCTTCAACTTCGCCGGCATCTTCGGCGCTTCGCTGGCGCCCTACGCGGCGACCTGGCTGCAGCAGAACCACGGCATGGCCTACGTCGGCTACTACCTGTTCGCCGCGGCCCTGATCTCGCTGGCCTGCATCGTCGCGTCGGGACGCGGGAAGGTCTGAGCCCGGGTGCGCCGGGCGGCGGCTACTCCAAATGGGGGATTGAAGTCGGCGCCGCGGATGCGAGATGCTCACCGACAGGCGTTGGAGGATGGGGACTCGATGGAACAACTGATGCTGATCGCCTGGCGCCAGGCGGAGAGCGACGCGTGCAAGGCCGAGTTGGCCGCCGCCGTCGCCGGATCGCGCGCCGGCCTGCTGCAGCTGGAGGCCCAGCGCCTGCGGAAAGAGGCGGACAGGCAGTTCGCCGATCTCCTCGTGCCCCCGAAGCCGCTGCCGGTCAAGTCCCGCGCGCAGAAGAAGCTGCTGGCTTCCCCGACGGCCTAGCACCCGCGGTCCCTGCAAGAATGCGCCGTGACCGCGCCCGGCGCGCGGACCGGAGGACATTCCCGTGCCTGCAGACCGCAATGAATCCACGAAGCTCGCCCCCATCGGCGTGATCGGCCTCGGCGCCATGGGGCGCGGCATGGCCGGATCGCTTCGCCGTGCGGGTCATCCCGTGCATGTCTTCGATGTCCGGACCGAAGCCGTGGAGGCCTTCGTCGCCGACGGCGGCGTGGGCTGTGCCAGCCCGGCGAAGATGGCGCGCCGCTGCGAGGTGCTGGTGAGCGTGGTGGTGAACGCGGCGCAGACCGAGGAGGTGCTGTTCGGCCCCGGCGGCGCCGCCGCCGCGATGAAGCCCGGCAGCCTGTTCGTGATGTGCTCGACGGTGGATCCGAACTGGTCCGCGCAACTGGAAGCGCGCCTGGCGGAGAAAGGCCTGCTCTACCTGGACGCGCCGATCTCGGGCGGCGCGGCGAAGGCCGCTTCAGGCCAGATGACGATGATGACCGCCGGCCGCGCCGAGGCCTACGCCAAGGCCGGCGGCGCGCTCGATGCCATGGCCGCCAAGGTCTACCGGCTCGGCGACCGGGCCGGCAACGGCAGCAAGTTCAAGATCGTCAACCAGCTGCTGGCCGGCGTGCACATCGCGGCCGCCGCCGAGGCGATGGCGCTGGGCATCCGGGAGGGACTGGACCCCGCGGCGATCTACGACCTGATCACCCACAGCGCGGGCAACAGCTGGATGTTCGAGAACCGCATGCCGCACGTGGTGGCCGGCGACTACACGCCGCTGTCGGCGGTGGACATCTTCGTGAAGGATCTCGGTCTGGTGCTCGACACCGCCCGCGCGACCAAGTTCCCGCTGCCGATCACGGCCACCGCGCACCAGATGTTCATGCAGGCCTCCAGCGCGGGCCACGGGCGCGAGGACGATTCCGCGGTGATCAAGATCTTCCCGGGCATCGAGCTTCCACGCGCGAAGTGATCCGGGCCGCGAACTCGCTCGCCGAATCAGTCGCCCGGAGCATCGGACACCGGCGTTGCCGGGGGATCAGCGGGCTCCTCCCTCACCTGCAGCAGGTTCTCGTAGTAACGGAACTCGTGGCAGCTCCCGGCCCAATGGCGATTGGTGGCCTTTCGGGTGCCGACCCCGATCAGCGTCCGGCCTGCCGCCTTGATCTTCTGGGAGACCGGCATGAAGTCGCTGTCGCCGCCCACGATGATCACGGTTCCAATGTGGCCGAACCGTCCGATGTCTTCGGTGGCGTCCAGGCACAGCTTGATGTCGGCGCCGTTCTTGGCTGCCCCGCCAGGGGGAAACAGCTGGACCAGCTCGACCGCGTTCACCAGCAGCGCATCGCGATAGCGCCCGAAGAACTGCCAGTTGCAGTACGCCCGGTTGATGGAGATCGGACCGAAGGACGCGGCGAGGTCCACGACCGCTTGCACGTCCACGAGGGGCTCCTGCGGCTTGAAGCGGAAATCGCCTCGAGCGTATGCGCCCGGCTCCCTCTCCTCGCAGAGCCCTGCGTGGATGTTCTCGAAGTCCCAGTACAGGGCTACGGTGCGGCCTTCCGCCGCGTCGATCTTGGACATGGTTGCCACTAGGCCATTCTGCAGCGCGCCACCTTCTCCGGGTCCCAGGCCAGGCCGATGCCCGGCCGCTCCGGGATCCGCCAGTGCCCGTCCACGACAGGTGCCGGCTCCTGCGCGATCGCATCCGTCCAGTCCACGTACTCCAGCCAGTGGCAGGTCGGCGTCGCTGCGAGAAGGTGGGCGCTGACCTCGGGCATCAGGTGCGAGCTCATGGGGATGCCGTGGGCCTCGGCGACGCCCGCGGCCTGCATCCAGCCGGTGACGCCGCCGATGCGGGCCACGTCGGGCATCGCCAGGTCGCACGCATCCGCCTGCAGCGCCCGCAGCAGGTCCTTGGGGCCATCGAAGTTCTCGCCCAGCTGCAAGGGCAGCGCGAGCTCCCGGGCGATCTGCGCATTGCCTGCCAGGTCGTCGTGGCGGATCGGCTCTTCCAGCCAGGCCACGCCCTCGTCCTGCAGCGCGCGGCCGCGCTGCAAGGCTTCGGCACGCGACAAGGCCTGGTTGTAGTCGACCATCAGCTGCACGGCGCCGGGCAGCCGCCCGCGCACGGCCCGCGTGACCGCGAGGTCCTCGGCCAGCGTGGCGTAGCCCAGGCGCAGCTTCACGGCCTGGAAGCCGCCTTCCAGGAGCTTCCCGGCTTCGTCCGCCGCGGCTTGCGGCGCCATCAGGCCCAGGCCGCAGGAGTTGTAAGCACGCACCGGACGCGGGCTGGCGCCGAGCAGCGTCGCCAGCGGCAGCCCGGCGGCGACGGCCAGCGCGTCCCACAGCGCCATGTCGAACACCGACAGCGCCATGCGCGCGAGGCCGGTCACGCCGATCAGGGCGAAGCGGCGCTGCAGCTTCGCGGCCATCTCCACCGGCGCGATGCGCTCGCCGCGCACCAGCTCCGCCGCATCCTCGACCAGCGCGGCGATCGGCCGGGCGCCGCTGCGCCGGTAGCAGAAGACGTAGGCGCGGCCGGTGACGCCTTCTTCCGTGAGGACGTCGACCAGCAGCAGCGGCGCGCTGCGCACGGTGGCCGCGCTGGTGCCCAGCACGAAGCGCATCGGCACCTCCACCGCGGTGCAGGTGACGGAGCGAACGCGCGGCGCGTCAGCCACGGCGCTCTCCCGCGGCGTGCAGCGCCAGGATGTCGGCGATGGCGCGGTTGCAGGGCGTGGACACGCCCTTCGCGCGGCCGAGCTCGACCACGCCGCCGGAGAGCCAGCGCACCTCCAGCGGATTGCCGCGCTGCAGGTCGTGGTGCATCGACGACGTCATCTCGGGCGCGACGGTGTCGGCGCGCTCCATCGAGATGCGCAGCTGGTCCTCGGGCAGGTCCACGCCGTGCACGCGGCCGACCGCGATCACCTCGGCCATGACGTCGGACAGGAAGGCGCGCGTCTGCGGATCCGAGCGGATCGGCCCGATCGTGTTGCGCATCGAGGTCGTGGTGCCCGACAGGCCCACGAGGAACACGTACTTCTGCCAGATCTCGCGCAGGATGTTCGTCGACAGCTCGGCCTGGATGCCGCCCGCGAGGCAAGCCGCCAGCAGCGCCTGGCCGCGCTCGGACCGTGTGCCGTCGAACTCGCCGAAGATCAGCCGCTGCATCGGGCCGGTCTGGCGGATGACGCCGGGCTCCTCGATGGTCGTGGCGACGTAGCCCACGCCGCCCATCAGCTGTTGCGCGGGGAAGGCCGCGCGCAGGTAGTCGTCCTTGAGCACGCCGTTCTGCAACGAGATCACCGTGGTCCGCGGACCGACCATGGGGCGCATCTGCGCGATGGCCTGCTCGGTGTCCCAGAGCTTGACGCCGAGCAGCAGGAAATCGACGGGGCCGACCTCGGCCGGTTCATTCGTCGCCTGCACGCGGGGCAGGTGGAGCGGCTGCGGTCCTTCGACGCGCAGGCCGTCGCGCCGCATCGCCTCCAGGTGTTTGCCCCTTGCGATGAAATGCACGTCCGCCCCGCCCGCCGCGAGCCGGGCGCCGAAGTAGCCGCCCAGCCCACCCGAACCCATGATCCCGATACGCATCGTGTCTCCTCGTCCAGCCGCCCCGCGGGCGCGTTCGCGACGGTTATAGCCGACGGTCATAGCGAGGGGTAAGCTGCGGCGGCGGCGGGCCATCGCCGGACCGGCTCAACAACGGGGACCCCTCATGAAGAAGCGACATTTCCTCGGTGCGCTCGCAGGCGGCGGCGCGAGCCTGCCGCTCGCCGGCTTCGCGCAGTCGGAATCCGCGAAGGCTTCGAGGAGCCCGGCGCTGCTCACCGTCACCGGCCAGATCAGCAAGACCAACCGCGGCCTGCTCGATCTCGTGCTCGACCGGATGCGACGGCTATGCGCCCTCGATCAGCCTGGCCGACGCGCAGAAATACCGCTTCATCGTCGCGCCCCAGCTGGACGGACGTCCGATGCCGCTGGGCGGACTGGGGCCGCTGTGGGCGATCTACGAAGCGGACAGGTTCCCCGACATGGCGGCCAAGCCGGTGGACCAGCGCTTCGCGCAGTGCCCCTGGGGCCTGTACCACATCGAAGTGCAGGCCTGAGGTCGTTTCGCCTCAGTAGATCGCGGGCTCCCCGGGGTCTTCGCCGAACTGGGCCTGCAGGAAGTCCATGTCGCAGCCCTCGTTGGCCTGCAGGATGTGCTCGGTGAACATCCAGCCGTAGCCCCGAGCGAAGCGGGGCTTCAGCGGCTTCCATTCGGCGCGGCGCCGCGCCAGCTCCTCGTCGGACACCTCGACGCGGATCGTCCGGCCGGGCACGTCGACGCTGACCCGATCGCCCGTGCGCACCAGCGCCAGGTTGCCCCCCACGAAAGCTTCGGGCGCGACGTGCAGCACGCAGGCGCCGTAGCTCGTGCCGCTCATGCGAGCGTCGCTGATGCGCAGCATGTCGCGCTTGCCTTCCTTCAGCAGCCTGACCGGCATCGGGATCATTCCCCACTCGGGCATGCCCGGCCCGCCCTTGGGCCCGGCGTTTCGCAGGATGATCACGTGGTCCTCGGTGACGTCGGCGTGCTCGTCGTCGAGCAGCTTCTTCATCGTCGGGTAGTCGTCGAACACCAGCGCGGGGCCGGTGTGCCTGAGGAACTTCCCGCTCATCGCCGAGGGCTTGATCACGCAGCCGTCCGGCGCCAGGTTGCCCTTGAGCACCGCGAGCGAACCCTCCGAGTACACGGGCTGGTCGAGCGGACGGATCACGTCGTCGTTGAAGCACTCGGCGCCGGCGATGTTCTCGCCCAGCGACTTGCCGGTGACGGTGAGCTGGCCGAGGTCCAGGAACGCCGTGAGCCGCTGCATCAGCGCGGGCAGGCCGCCGGCGTAATAGAAGTCCTCCATCAGGTACTGGCTGGTGCCGTTGGGGCGGATGTTGGCCAGCACCGGGATCCTGCGGCTCAGGCGGTCGAAGTCGTCCAGCGAGATGTCCTGCTTCGCGCGGCGCGCCTGCGCGATGACGTGGATGATCGCGTTGGTCGAGCAGCCCAGGGCCATCGCGACCGTGATTCCGTTCAGGAACGCCTCGCGGGTCTGGATCCTCGAAGGCCGCAGGTCCTCATGGACCATCTCCACGATGCGGCGGCCCACCTGCGTCGCCATCCGCTGGTGGCCGGCGTCCACGGCGGGGATCGAAGAGGCGCTCGGCAACGTCATGCCGATGGCTTCGGCGATGGAGGTCATCGTGCTGGCCGTACCCATCGTCATGCAGGTGCCCGAGCTGCGGGCGATGCCGCCGATGATCGACTGCCACTGTTCTTCGTTGATCGTTCCGGCGCGACGCTCGTCCCAGTACTTGAACGCGTCCGAGCCCGAGCCCAGGGTCTGGCCGCGCGACATGCCGCGCAGCATCGGACCGGCGGGCAGGAAGATCGCCGGCACGTCCGCGCTGGTGGCGCCCAGCAGCATCGCGGGCGTGGTCTTGTCGCAGCCGCCCATCAGCACCACGCCGTCGACCGGGTAGGCGCGGATCATCTCCTCCACCTCCATCGCCAGCATGTTGCGGTACAGCAGCGCGGACGGCTTGATCAGGTTCTCGCCCAGCGACACGGTGGGCAGCTCGAGCGGAAAGCCGCCGGCCTGCAGCACGCCGCGCTTGACCTCCTCGACCCGGTGCTTGAAGTGCTGGTGGCAGGGGTTGTAGTCGTTCCAGTTGTTCAGGATCGCGATGACCGGCTTGCCTTCCCAGTCCTGGGGGTCGTAGCCCATCTGCATCACGCGCGAGCGATGGTTGAACGAGCGGAAATCGTCACGCGCCAGCCAGCGTTGGCTGCGCAGCTTCTCCAGTCGGGTCACTCCTTGACCGCCCCGGTGAGCCCCGACACGTAGTACTCGACGAAGAACGAGTACACCACCGCCACCGGCAGCGAGCCCAGCAGCGCGCCCGCCATGAGCGCGCCCCAGTGGTAGACGTCGCCTTCGACCAGCTCCGTCACCACGCCCACCGGAACCGTCTTGGACTCGGACGACGAGACGAAGGTGAGCGCGTAGATGAACTCGTTCCACGACAGCGTGAAGGCGAAGATGCCGGCCGAGATGAGGCCGGGCACCGACAGCGGCAGCACGATCTTCCAGAGGATCTGCAGGCGGGTGGCGCCGTCGATCAGCGCGCACTCCTCCAGCTCGAACGGGATCGAGCGGAAGTACCCCATCAGCAGCCAGGTGGAGAACGGGATCAGGAAGGTCGGATAGGTGAGGATCAGCGCCCACTTGGTGTCGAACAGCCCCAGCTGGAACACGATGCTGGCCAGCGGGATGAACAGGATCGACGGCGGCACCAGGTAGGCCAGGAAGATCGACAGGCCGATCTGGCGAGAGCCGCGGAAGCGCAGCCGCTCGATGGCGTAGGCGGCGAGCACCGACGCCAGCAACGACACGAAAGTGGCGACCACCGAGACGAACACGGTGTTCCACATCCACTCGGGGTACGAGGTGTGGAACAGCAGCTTCTTGAAGTGGGCCAGCGTGGGCGCGATCACCCAGAACGGGTTGCCGGTGCGCGAGAGCAGTTCGTTGTCCGGCTTGAACGACGTCACGGCCATCCAGTAGAACGGGAACAGCAGCACGAAGACGAAGATCGCCAGCGGGATGTAGACGGTGACCGTGCGCCGCGGCAGCGACGCGAGGTAGTGCATGCCCTGGGTGTCGGTGTCGTTGGCCTTCATGTGTCGCTGCCGCCTTGCTGCCACGCGCGGCGCTGCAGTCCGAAGTAACTGAACAGGATCGCCGCCAGCAGGAACGGCACCATCGCCACCGCGATCGCCGCGCCTTCGCCGAGCGCGCCGCCGGAGATCGCGCGCTGGAACGACAGCGTGGCCATCAGGTGCGTGGCGTTGAGCGGGCCGCCGCGAGTCAGCACGTAGATCAGCTGGAAGTCGGTGAAGGTGAACAGCACCGAGAACGTCATCACCACCGCGATGATGGGCGTCAGCAGCGGCAGGGTGATGTAGCGGAACCGCTGCCAGCCGCTGGCGCCGTCGATGGCGCCGGCCTCGTAGAGCGACGGCGAGATCGTCTGCAGGCCCGCCAGCAGCGTGATGGCCACGAACGGCACGCCGCGCCAGATGTTGGCGACGATGGTGGCCAGCCGCGCGTTGTACGGGTCGCCGAGGAAGTCGATGTAGTGGTCGATCAGTCCCATCTTCACCAGCGCCCAGCTGATGATCGAGAACTGCGAGTCGTAGATCCACCAGAACGCGATGGCCGACAGTGCGGTGGGCACGATGTACGGCAGCAGGATCACGCTGCGGAAGAAGGTCTTGAAGGGCAATCGCTCGTTCAGGAGGATCGCCAGCCAGAGGCCGAGCGCGAACTTGATGACGCTGGCGACCGCCGTGTAGAAGAGGGTGTTGAACAGGGCCAGCCGGGTGACGCTGTCGCCCCAGAGGAACTGGTAGTTCTGCAGCCCGATCCATTCGCCGCCGCGGCCGATCTTGGTGTCGGTGAAGCCGAGCCAGACGCCCAGCCCGAGCGGATAGGTGAGGAACAGCAGCAGCAACACTCCCGCGGGCAGCATGAATGCCAGCCCGAGGAGGTTGCGGCTGTTCTGGAGGCGGTGCAGCGCGCCGGGCCGGGGCGGCTCGGCGGGCCGGGCCTCAGAGCTTGTAGTAGCGCTCTGCACGCTGCTGGGCCCGTTGCATCGCTTCCTTGGGCGACTTGGAGCCGCTGACGGCCTCCGCCACCATGTTCACGATGATGAAGTCCGCGCCCGCGCCGGCGGACGCATAGCCCAGCTTGCCGGCGTAGCCCGCGGGACGCATGTTCTTGACGGCGTCGCGGTAGGGCGTGTTCTTCGGGTCGGCGGTCCACACCGGGATCTTGGCGTACGCGTCCAGCGGGGGCGCCACGTAGCCGCCGGCGCCGGTGAGCCAGGGCTCGAACTGCTCCTGCTCCATCATGAAGCGCAGGAACTCCTTGGCCGCCTTCGGGTACTTGCTGTACTTGAAGATCATCTGGTTGAAGAACAGGTGCGACTCGGTGGGCTGGCCCACCGGCCCGACCGGGAAGGTCGCATGCTGGATGTCCGAGGCCATCTCCTTGACCTTGGGATCCTGCGAGTTCTTGGCCGCGTAGTAGATCGAGATGCCGTTGTTGGTCACCGAGACCTGGCCGTCCAGGAACGCCTTGTTGTTGTTCGGGTCCAGCCACGACAGCGTGCCGGGGATGAAGGTGGCGTAGAGCTCCTTGCCGTACTCCAGCGCCTTGGCGGTCTCCGGGCTGTCGATCACCACCTTGTTGTTCTTGTCGACCAGCATGCCGCCGAAGGCCCACACCAGCCAGTTGCACCACAGGCCGTCGCCGGTCGCGTTGCCCAGCGCCATGCCGCCGGGAGTGCCCTTCTCCTTCAGGGCCTTGAACAGCTTGAGGAAGTCGTCGGTGTTCTTCGGGAAAGCGTCGAAGCCGGCGGCCTTCACCATGCTCTGGCGGTAGACCATCATCGAGCCGGCGCAGCCGAGCGGCACGGCGATCCACTTCTTGCCGTCGGGCCGGCAGTAGGCCTGCGCGCCCTGGTACCAGCCGCCGTATTTCTTGCCCAGGTACTCGGACAGGTCGGTCACGTCGAGCAGCTTGTCCGGGTACAGGTTCGCGTCGTCGTTGGTCGACAGGATGATGTCGGGACCGCCGCCGGTGTTGGCCGCCACGGCCGCCTTCGGACGCACGTCCTCCCAGCCCTCGTTGTCGACGCGCACGTCGATGCCGTACTTCTCGCTGAACTTCTTCACGTTCGCCATGTAGGCGTCCTCGTCGCCCTGAACGAAGCGCTTCCAGCGCAGCACGCGAAGCTTGGCGCCCTTCTCCGGCTGGTTGTTCCACTGCGCGTGGGCGACGCCCGGCCACAGCATGGGCAGAGAGACCGCGGCGGCGCCCGCGGAGGCCTTCTTCAGGAACTTGCGACGGTTGTCGGACATGTTGTCTCCTTCGTTGGTGAGGAAGCGCAAGGGAACTGAGGGAGTTCAGGCGGCCAGCCGCACGCCGGTGGCCGCGTCGAACAGGTGGGCTCGATGCACGTCCGGACGCAGGCGGATGACCTCGCCGGGACGGAACGCATGGCGGTCGCGGAACACGCTGGTGACGTCCACGCCGGCGATCTTGGTGAAGACCTGGGTGTCGGCGCCGGTGGGCTCGACGACCACCACCTCGGTCGGCACGCCCTCGCCGTTGGAGGACAGCTCCATGTGCTCGGGGCGCGTGCCGTAGATGACGCTGCGGCCGTCCTCGGCGGAGACGGCATTGGACGGCGCGGGCAGCGACAGGCCGCCTTCGAACTCCACGCGCGCGGCGCCGTTGGCGCGGCGCACCACGCCGGGCAGGAAGTTCATCGCGGGCGAGCCGATGAAGCCGGCCACGAACTGGTTGGCCGGCTGGTCGTACAGCTCGAGCGGCGAGCCGGTCTGCTCGACCACGCCGTCGCGCATCACGACGATGGTGTCGGCCATCGTCATCGCCTCGATCTGGTCGTGCGTGACGTAGATCGAGGTGGTCTTCAGCCGCTGGTGCAGCTCCTTGATCTCGGTGCGCATCTGAACGCGCAGCTTGGCGTCCAGGTTGGACAGCGGCTCGTCGAACAGGAACACCTGCGGGTCGCGCACGATGCAGCGGCCCATGGCCACGCGCTGGCGCTGGCCGCCCGACAGCTGCCGCGGATAGCGATCGAGCAGCTGCTCCAGGCCCAGGATGCCGGCCGCCTTGCGCACCCGCTCGTCGGCCAGCGCCTTGGGCTGCTTGGCCAGCATGAGGCTGAACGCCATGTTGTCGCGCACCGTCATGTGCGGGTACAGCGCGTAGTTCTGGAACACCATGGCGATGTCCCGCTCCTTGGGCAGCATGGTGTTGACCACCCGGCCGCCGATCAGCACCTCGCCTTTGCTGATCTCCTCCAGCCCCGCGATCATGCGCAGCAGCGTGGACTTGCCGCAGCCCGAGGGCCCGACAAGGACGGTGAACTGGCCGTCCTGGATGTCGATGTCGACGCCACGGATGATGTGCGCCGCACCGAAGAATTTCTCGACCCGCCGGATCTGAACAGAAGCCATCGCGTCCCCGAGCGTTGCCGGCGCGGCCCCCGCGGGGCCGCATCACCGGCGGGCCATCAGAATCCGCCGAAGGTCCTATCCGCAATCGGGGAAACACCGAGCACCCGCGGGAATATCCGAAGGACGTTCATGGGAACGGTTGCGTTACGCCATGGATCAGGTGCGCCGACCGCGCTTCTCCACGCCCTTGCCCGCATGCATCACCAGCCGCGCGAAGGCCGCCGCGGCCGGTGACAGGCTGCGGCCGGAACGCCGGATCATCCCGATCGTCCTCGTGATCGCCGGCTTCTCGAGCTGGACGCCGACCACCGATCCCGGCTTGGAGGGCAGCGCGAGCTGCGGCACCACCGCGAGGGCCAGCCCGTTCTCCACCATCCCGATCAGGGTGGAGACGTGCTGCACCTCGCAGATCGGCCGCGGCAGGCGGCCCAGCCCGGCCAGGGCCTGGTCGATCAGCACGCGGTTGCGGCTCGCGTGCGAGACCAGGGCGTAGGGATGGTCGGCCAGCTCCTCCCAGCGCAGCGACCGCCGTTTGGCCAGCGGATGCCCACTGGGGCAGGCGAGCACGAACGGCTCCTTCAGCAGCGGCGTGAACTCGACATCGGGGTCCTGCATGCCGGTGTAGTTCAGGGCGAAGTCGGATTCGCCGTCCTTCACGCTGGCCAGCACCTCGTCGGCGCCCTCTTCCACGATGCGCACCAGCACGTTGGGATGGTGTTCGCGGAAGGCGCGGATCACCGGCGGCAGGAAATGGTGCACGGCGGAGAACACGCAGCCCACCGTGACGTCGCCCGCCTCCAGGTGCGCCACGTCGTGGAGGCCGACCACCGAGCGGTCCAGGTTGTCGATGACGGTGCGCACCTCGCCCAGGAAGCGCCGGCCCAGCAGCGTCAGGGCGACGCTGCGCGTCGTTCGATCGAAGAGGCGCACGCCCAGCAGGTCTTCCAGGTGGGAGATGCGCCGCGACAGGGCCGGCTGCGACAGGTGCAGCACCTTGGCGGCGGCCGCGAAGCTCTGCAGTTCGCCGACGGTGACGAAGGCGCGCAGGTCGGCGAAGGTCGGCTGGGGAGTGCTCATGATTATTGCAGTCGTTGCATCAAGGCTTCCGAAAGATGCAATTTACAGCAATAGCCGGCGCCGACAAGATGCGCCCCACAAAGGAGACATTCGCGATGAAACGACGCCACCTGGTGCAGTCGGTCGCGGCCGCGATCGCCCTTCCGCGCCTCGCGTTCGCCCAGGGCTTCCCGAGCAAACCCATCCGCTACATCGTTCCGGTCTCGGCCGGCGGCGGCAACGACATGATCGCCCGCGTGGTCACCGAACGCTGGGGCAAGGCGCTGGGCCAGAGCTTCGTGGTGGACAACCAGAGCGGCGGCGGCGGCGTGGTGGCCTGCCAGACCACGGCCCGCGCGCCGGCCGACGGCTACACGCTGCTGCAAGGCTATGTCGCCACGCACGGCACCACGCCGGCGACGCGCCGCGTGGCCTACGACGCGATCAAGGACTTCACCCCGATCGGCATGATCGGCGCCACGCCCAACGTGCTGGCCGTCACCGCCAGCCTGCCGGTCAAGACGGTCAAGGAGTTCGCCGACTACGTGAAGAAGAACCCGGGCAAGGTCAACTACGGTTCGGCCGGCGCGGGATCGCTGACGCACATGACGATGGAGCTCTTCAAGCAGGAGACCGGCGCCTTCATGCTGCACATCCCCTACCGCGGCATCGCACCGGCCATCAACGACCTGCTGGGCGGCCAGACGCAGGCGATGTTCCCCGGCCTGGCGGCGGCCCTGCCGCACATCCGCTCGGGCCGCATGCGGGCCCTGGCCGTCACCGGCAAGGCGCGCAGCCCGCAGCTGAAGGATGTGCCGACGATGGAGGAGATCGGCTTCAAGGGCTTCGACGCGATGCAGTGGTACGGCTCGGTCGGTCCCGCCGGGCTTCCTGCCGACGTGGTCCAGCGCCTGAACGAGACCCAGGTGGCCGTGCTGAAGGCACCCGACCTGGCCGAGAAGCTTTCCGGCGAGGCGGTCGAGCCCTGGCCCATGTCGCCCACCGAGTTCGGCAACTACATCCGCGCGGAAATCTCGCGCTGGACCGCGCTCGCCAAGGCCAGGAACATCCACCTGGACGAGTAGGCCCTTTCCTCTTCCCCTCTCTTCCCAACACGACGAAGAAGCAGTAACCCGTGGCACGCAACACGCACGTCGCCGCCGACCTGGCGGCCCCTCCCATCACTTCGATCCTGGCGCGCTTCGTCGCCGCCCATCCCTCGCGCGGCTGGAATGACGCCGTCGAGCGCGAAGCGCACCGCACCTTCTACAACTGGCTGGGCTGCGCCATCGGCGCGGCCCGCCACGAGGCCGCCGACGCGGCGATCGCGGCCGTGGGCCTGCTCGAACCGGCGGCGCAGGCCACGGTGCTGGGCCGCAGCGCGCAGGTCGACATGGCCAGCGCCGCCCTGGTCAACGGCATCACCTCGCACACCTTCGACTTCGACGACACCCACCTCAAGACCATCATCCATCCGGCCGGCCCCGTGGCGTCGGCCGTGCTGGCGCTGGCCGAGCAGCGCGGCCTGTCGGGGCGCGATGTGCTCGACGCGCTGGTCCTCGGCATCGACGTGGCCTGCCGCATCGGCAACACCATGTACCCGGACCACTACGACCGCGGCTGGCACATCACCGGTTCGACCGGCACGCTGGGCGCGGCCGCCGGTTGCGCGCGCCTTCTCAAGCTGGACGAAGGCCAGACCGCGATGGCGCTGGGCATCGCCGCTTCTCAGCCGGTCGGCCTGCGCGAGCAGTTCGGCACCATGACCAAGCCGTTCCACCCGGGCGGCGCCGCGCGCGCCGGCCTGATGTCGGCGCTGCTGGCCAGCCGCGGCTTCACCGCCAGCCCGCGCGCCCTGGAGGCGCCGCGCGGCTTCGTCCAGGTGGTCTCGGACAAGCGCGCCTGGAACGAGGTCACCGACGAGCTGGGCGAGCGTTTCGAGATCTCGTTCAACACCTACAAGCCGTTCGCCTGCGGCATCGTGATCCATCCCAGCATCGATGCCTGCTGCCAGTTGAAGGCCCAGGGCGTGCAGCCGGAACAGGTCGAGCGCATCGAGCTGCGCGTGCACTCGCTGGTGCTGGAACTCACGGGCAAGAAGGAACCGAAGGACGGCCTGCAGGGCAAGTTCAGCGTCTACCACGGCTGCGCGGCCGGCCTGATCTACGGCCGCGCGGGCGAGGCGGAGTTCGCCGACGAAGTGGTGAACGATCCGCGCGTGGTCGCGCTGCGCAACAAGGTGCAGGCCACGGTCGACGATTCGATCGACGAGGCCGCCGTGCACGTCACCGCCCACCTGAAGGACGGCCGCCGCGTGCAGGTGCACGTGGAGCACGCCATCGGCTCGTTGCAGAACCCGCTGACGGACGCGCAGCTCGAGGCCAAGTTCACGCAGCTGGTCGATCCCGTGCTGGGCGAGGTGCGCTCGCGCGAGATCACGCAGGCCTGCTGGACGCTCGGCTCGCTGGACGACGTGCGGCGCCTCGCGGCCCTGTGCCGCCCGTGAAGGGGGACGGCATGACGAATCCCGCCCCCCTTCGCATCGGCATCCTCGACGGCGACGACATCGGCCTGGAGATCGTGCCCGCCTCGGTGGCCATCGCCCGCGCGGCCGCCGAGCTGCACGGCGTGGCGATCGACTGGCGGCCGCTGCCCATCGGGGCCACCGCCTTCCGCTCGCACGGCCACACGCTGCCGCCGGAAACGATGGAGACGCTGCCCACGCTGGACGGCTGGATCCTGGGACCGATCGGCCACCGGGCCTACCCGAAATCGCCGAACGCGATCAACCCGCACCCGATCCTGCGCAAGCAGTTCAACCTGTTCGCCAACGTGCGGCCCACGCGCTCGTACCCGGACATCGGCTGCCTGCACGACGGCGTCGACCTGGTCATCGTTCGTGAGAACAACGAGGGCTTCCAGCCGGACCGCAACATGCTGGTGGGCAACGCGGAGTTCCGGCCCAACGACGAAGTGACGCTGTCGATGCGCGTGATCACGCGCACCGGCAGCAGCCGCGTCGCCCGCGCCGCGTTCGAACTCGCGCGGCAGCGCCGCAAGCACCTGACCATGGTGCACAAGGACACCGTGTTCAAGCTGGGCTGCGGCATGTTCGTGGAGGAGTGCCGCAAGCTCGCGCCCGAGTACCCCGACGTGCTGCTGGACGACGTGATCGTCGACACCATGGCGATGCGCCTGGTGCGCGATCCCCAGAGCTTCGACGTGGTGGTCACCACCAACATGTTCGGCGACATCCTCTCGGACGAAGCGGCCGGCCTGGTGGGCGGCCTGGGCATGGCGCCCGGGCTGTGCATCGGCGACGGCAACGTGGCGATGGCGCAGGCCACGCATGGCTCGGCTCCAGACATCGCGGGCAAGGGCATCGCCAACCCGTACGCGATGATGGAATCGACCCGGATGATGTTCGACTGGCTGGGCCACAGCCGAAGCAACCCCGGCGCGGTGCGCATGGCGGCGTCGATGTCGCGTGCGATCACCTCGGCGCTGGCGGATGCGAAGGCGCGAACCGGCGACATCCGCGGCCAGGGCGACACCGCCAGCTTCACCCAGGCCGTGCTGCGGCGGCTGGAGGCCTGAGGGATGCAGTCCTGGTGGATGCGGTTCACGGCCGATGGCAGCGAGCTCGAGCAGCGCGACGTGCCTGCGCCGCGGCTCGGCGCCGGGCAACTGCTGGTGCGGCTGGAGGCGGCCTCGCTCAACCGCGGCGAGTTCGTCGCGGCCCATGGGCAGTCCGGCAACCAGGGCGAATGGAAAGCCGCCGGCGGCGAAGGCGCGGGTGAAGTCGTGGCCATCGGCCCCCACGTGCAGGGCTTCCAGCTGGGCGACCGGGTGATGGGCCGCTGCGCCGGGGCCTTCGCGCAAGTGGCGGTGATGGAGGCCGCGGAAGCGATGGCCATGCCGCCTTCGCTGTCGTGGGAAGCGGCGGCGGCCCTCCCCCTCACCTTCCTGGTCGCCTTCGACATGCTGGTGCTGCAGGGCCGGCTGCGCGCGGGCGACTGGCTGCTGGTCAACGGCGTGTCGTCCGGCGTCGGCCTCGCCAGCCTGCAGCTGGGCAAGGCGATTGGCGCCCGCGTGATCGGCACCTCGGGCAGCCAGGAGAAGCTCGCGCGGCTGAAGGCCTTCGGGCTCGACGTCGCGATCTGCACGCGTGCCGCCGATTTCGCGCCCCGCGTGATGGACGTCACCGGCGGGCACGGCGCCGACCTCGTGGTGAACGCGGTGGGCGGCTCGGTCTTCGCGGAGAACCTGCGCGCGATGGCCTTCGAAGGACGGCTGGCGACCGTCGGCTACGTCGACGGCCAGCTGCACGCCGACCTGGACCTGGCGGCGCTGCATGCGAAGCGGCTCACGCTGTTCGGCGTCTCCAACAAGCTGCGCAGCAAGGCGCAGCGCGCGGCCGCGGTGCCGCGCTTCGTGGCGGAAGTGCTGCCCCACGTGGCCGCCGGCCGCATCGAGCCGCTGGTGGATCGCGTCTATCCTTTCGACCAGCTGCCGCAGGCCAAGGCGGCGATGGAGTCGGGCGCGCACGTGGGCAAGATCGTGCTGCGCATTCCGACGGGCTGAGCGCAAGAACCACCAAGAAAGGAGAACCGCCATGCAGCATCCCCCTGGACCCCTTGATTCCCGACGTCGCCGGCTCTGCGCAGCCGGCGCGCTGCTGTTGGGCGGTTGCGCTTCCAAGCCCTTCAACCCGGGAGCCGCGGCGGAGTTGTCGCCCACCGGCCGCATGCGCGCGGCGATCAATTTCGGCAACCCGATCCTCGCCACCCGCGGACCTTCGGGCGAACCGACGGGCGTGTCCGTCGACCTCGCGCGCGAAGCCGCGCGCCGCCTCGGGCTCACGCCGGAACTGGTGACCTTCAACTCCGCCGGCGCGGTGGTCGAAGCGATCAAGGCGCGCGAGGTGGACATGGCCTTCGTGGCGATCGATCCGGTGCGCGCCGCCGACATGGAATACACGGCGCCCTACGTGATCATCGAAGGCGCCTACCTCGTGCGCAACGCGTCGCCGCTGCGCGCCAACGCGGAAGTGGACCGCCCGGGCACCCAGGTGGTGGTGGGCCGCGGCAGCGCCTACGACCTGTATCTCACGCGCGAGCTGAAGCAGGCGACGCTGGTGCGGGCGCCCACCTCGCCTGCCGTCACCGACATGTTCCTGGCCCAGAACCTGGACGTGGCCGCGGGCGTGAAGCAGCAGCTGGAGGCCGATGCGCGCCGCGTGGGCGGCGTGCGCCTGCTGCCCGGCCGGTTCATGGTGATCGAGCAGGCCATGGGCGTGCCCAAGGGCCGCACCGCGGCGCAGGCCTGGCTGAGCGGGTTCATCGAGGAAATGAAGGCCAGCGGCTTCGTGGCGGCGGCCCTGCAGCGACACCGCATCGAGGGCGCCGCCGTGGCGCCGCGTCGAGGCGCGTGAACTTCCCTCAACCAGCGAAGAAGAAGGAGACATCCCATGCGACAACTGCTCCGGCTCGCGGCCGCGGCCGCCTTCAGCGCCGCTTGCGCCGCAGCCCTGGCGCAAAGCCCCACGGTCAAGGTCACGCCGCTCGGCAGCCTGGAAGGCGAGTTCTGCGCGCAGGACCGCGCGCTCATCTTCGAGGACCCGAACGGGACGCGCATCCTGTACGACCCCGGCCGCACGGTGGCCGGGCCGACGGACCCGCGCCTGGGCAGGATCGACCTCATCCTGGTGAGCCACCTGCACGGCGACCACGCCGGCAACGCCCACATCAAGGCGCCGAACGCGGGCACCTGCCAGCAGCCCGAGGTGTCGGTGTCGGCCATGCCGAACTCCAGCGCCGTGAACATCGCGATCGCCAAGAAAGCCAAGATCGTCTCCGGCAGCGAGATGCCCGCTTTCTTCGCGGCCAAGCTCAAGGCCGCCGGCGGCAACCCGGCCGATGCCGTGCTCGCGCGCTTCGGCGGCAGCGTCACGCTCGGCGGCGTCCGCATCGCCACGGTGACGGCGCTGCACAGCAACGGCGTGGATCCGGACTACCTGGCGGCCGATCTCGCCAGGCACATGAAGGAAGGCGGCATCGCGGGCGACGCGGGCCCGGCCACCGGCTTCGTGCTGCGCTTCAGCAACGGGCTGGTCGCCTACCTGTCCGGCGACACGGGCGTGAGCGCCGACCACGAGGTGATCCGCACCCTGTACCAGGCCAAGCTGGCGGTGATGAACATCGGCGACGGTTTCACCACCGGCCCCGTGGAAGCGGCGTACGTGATGAACGAGCAGGTCAGGCCCGCCTCGGTCATCGCCTCGCACGCGAACGAAGCCGGCACGGTCAACGGCAAGGTCCGGCCGGGCAGCAAGACCGAGGCTTTCCGGAAGGCGGCGAAGATGCCGGTGCACATCCCGCTGTCGGGCCGCACGATGGAGTTCGACGCGGCCGGCAAGTGCGCCTGCGCTGAGTAAGAGCCGAGACGGGGACTCGGTACCATGGCGCGCCTCTTCACGCGCCCGAATCCCTCCCCATGCACCCCAGCTCCACCGCGACGAACACCCTGGTCGGGCTGGTCGCGGTGGTCCTCTGGAGCGCCTCGGTCGGCCTGATCCGCAACGTCTCCGAACTTCTCGGCCCCACCGGCGGCGCCGCCACGATCTTCACCGTCAGCGGCCTCTTCGCCGCCGCCGCCCTCGGCATTCCGCGTCCGCGTTCGCTGAACCCGGTCTACCTCTACGCGGGCGGCTTCCTCTTCGTCGCATACGAGATGTGCTTCGCGCTGTCGCTGGGCCTGGCCCACGACCGCCGACAGGCGCTCGAGCTCGCGATGATCAACTACCTCTGGCCCTGCCTCACGATCGTGCTGGCGGTGGTGTTCAAGCAGCAGAGAGGTTCGCTCCTGCTCGCTCCCGGTGTCGCGCTCTGCTTCGGTGGCGTGGTCTGGCTGATGACCGGCCAGGGCGGCTGGTCGTTCGCGACGCTCGCCGGGAACATGCGCGACAACCCGGTGGCCTACAGCCTGGCGGGCGGCGCGGCCCTGACCTGGGGCGCCTATTCCGTGCTGACGCGCGCGTATGGCGGCGGCCGCAGCGGCGTCTCGCTGTTCCTGCTCGTCACCGGAGCGGTGCTGTGGGTGAAGTACGCGTTCGCCGGCGAGGGCCCGATACGCATCACCGGGTCCGGCGCCCTCCTGGTGCTGGTGCTGGGCGCGTTCACCGCGATGGCGTATTCCTGCTGGAACATCGGCATCCAGCGCGGCAACCTCACGGTGCTGGCCGCGATGTCGTACTTCACGCCCGTCTTCTCCACGCTGCTGGCGAGCCTGTGGCTGGGCGTGCGGCCGGGCCCCAGCTTCTGGCAGGGCGTGGCGATGGTGGTCGCCGGCTCCCTGCTGTGCTGGGGGTCGACCCGGCGCGGTGGGCCTGGCTAGAAGGCGAAGCCGCCCTGCCGCCGGATCTGCGCCGAGGCCGGGCCCGCCACCAGCTCCGCCAGCTGCGCCGCCAGCTTCGGCTCGCGCGCGCCGGTGCAGATGCCCAGCGTGTAGTCGGTCGCCAGCTCGAACTCCTTCGGCAGCGACCCGACCAGTTCCACGCCCGGCGTGTAGTTGATCTCCGTCTCCTGCGTGCAGCCGATGACCGCGGCTTCGCTGGACTTCGCCATGGCGGCCATCGCCGTCGCGCCGTTGGGGAACGGGCGGAAAGCGGCCTTCAGTTCCTGGTCCAGGCCCAGGGCCTTCAGCACGTTCATGAAGTGGATCCCGGCCGTCGCCAGTTGCGGGTCCGGGTAGTAGATCTCGCGCGCGGCGCGGAACGCCGCGGCCAGCTGCTCGCGATCGGCCATCGCGGGGTGCCTGGCGCCCGCGCGCACGGCCACGCCGGTGCGCACCAGGCCCAGCGACCGTTCGCTGCCCGCCACCACATGCCCGGACGCCACCAGCTGCGCCACCAGTTGTTTCGTCAGGATCACCAGGTCGCAGGGGCTGCCGGCCAGCAGCTGGTCGCGCATCTGGCCCACCGCGCTGAAGGTGGCCTGGACCGTCGCGCCGCTCTCGCGCTCGAACTGCGCCTGCACGCCCTTGACCACCGCCGCCGCGGCACCGCCGCTCAGTACGTTCACCACGCTCACTCGTCTTCCTTCCTGCTTGATTGATCGATCGAAACGTCAGGCGCCTTGCCGCTGCGCCTCGCGCATCAGGTTGTCGGCGCTGAAGGGCATCACGCGCATGCGGATGCCCAGCGCATCGTGGATCGCGTTCGCGATCGCCGCCGCCGTGGGTCCGATGCTGCACTCGCCCGCGCCGAGCGACGGGCTGTCGGGCCGGTCGACCAGCGCCACCTCCACCGCGGGCACGTCGGTGAAGCGATGGATCGGGTAGGTCGCCCAGTCCTCCGAGCGCACGCCCTCGGGCCCCAGCTCCGCCTGCTCGAGCAGCGTCCAGCTGGCGGCCTGGATGGCGCCGCCTTCGATCTGGTTGCGCGCGCCGTCCGGATGGACGACCAGGCCCAGGTCGGCGGCGATCCACAGCCGGCGCACGCGCGCCTGCTGCTGCACCTCGACCTCGGCGACCACCGCGCACCAGGCGCCGGTGTTCTTGTAGCGGGCGAAGCCCAGGCCGCGGCCGACGCCGGGCTCGTACTCGCCGGGCTCTTCCCAGCGGGCGATGCGCGCGGCCTCCAGCAGCACGGCGCGCGCGCGTTCGTCGTGCGCCAGGTGCTGCAGGCGGTAGGCGAGCGGGTCGCGGTCCAGGGCCCGCGCGATCTCGTCGATCGTCGATTCGGCCGCCAGCACGTTGACGTGGGCGCCGAGGGCGCGCATGGCCGAAACGCGCAGGGGCATCGCGAGCACGCGGTGGTTGCGCACATCCAGCCGCGGCACGGCATAGGGCGGAACGGCGTTGCGGTCGGAGCCGCCCCCGGTCGCCGGCGGCTGGTTCACGGCCATGGGGACGGGCGCGGGCTCCGCGGTCTGCCAGGCCCCGAGCAGCGCCGGCGTGGCGCCGCGCCCCGGGCGCGTGCCGTGGCCCTGGCTCCAGACGTCCTGCTTCCACGCCACGAGGCAGCCGTCGGCATCCACGCTGGCTTCGACACGCACCGCCATCGCGGGGGCCAGCGGCGAGTTCGCCATCTCCTGCTGCCGCGTCCATTGCAGGCGGACCGGGCGACCGCCCGCATGCCGCGCGAGCCAGGCCGCGTCGAAGGCGACGTCGTCCGCGCCGTTGTGGCCATAGCAGCCGGCGCCTTCGGCATGCGACACGGTCACCGCATCGACCGCCAGCCCGAAGGCGAGCGCGAGGTCCCGGCGCAGGTTGAAGATGCCTTGCGAATGGCTCCACACCTGCAGCGCGCCGTCGGTCCATTGCGCCAGCGCGCAGCACAGCCCGATGGACGCGTGTTGCAGCCAGCCCCGGCCGTACTCGGCGCGGAAGGTGCGCACGGCGGCCGGCGCCTCGCCCTGGCGCTGCTCGATCACCACGCTGTCCAGGGGCTGCGACCTCAGCCAGCCTGCGATCTCGTGCGGCTGCGGAACCTCGGCCTCGCCTTGCCACAGGCCCGCCAGCGCCACGCGCCCGGCCGCCTGGGCCAGCGCATGCTGCCCCTCGGCCAGCACGCCCACCAGCAGGCCGTCGCGCACCACCTGCGACACGCCTTCGATCGCTTCGAGGCGCGGCAGCAGACGGATCCAGGCGTCTTCGCGGACCTGGGCCTGCAGCGTGCGCGGGCGGAACACCGCACCGTGCACCATGCCTTCGGGCGCGAGGTCCTGGATGTACTGGAACTCGCCGAACACCTTCGCGGCCACGTCGGCCCGCCCCAGCGCACCGAGCGTGGAAGCTTGCCCGCCGCGAGGCGCCAGGTACGAAGGGTCCACCGCGGCGTCCAGCAAGCCGGCGTCGGCCAGTTCGCCGTAGCCCGCGCGTTCGCCACGCGCACGGAAGAAGCCGCCCGCCAGCGTCACCGCCGCCGTCGGCAGACCGACCCGCTGCGCGAACCGCGCCCGGCAGGCCTCGCGCAGGTGCGCGGCGGCAAAGCGCAGCGCGGCGCCGGAATGCTGCACCGACAGGCTGCCGGAGGTGACCGCTTCGTCGGGGCTGTTCCGCGTGGAGGGCGGCTCCATGTCCACCAGCAGGGGCGCGACCTGCAATTCCTCCGCGACGATCAGCCGCAGCGTGTGCGAGATGCCCTGCCCGATGTCGACCTTGCCCGAGGTGACACCGATGCGGCCATCGGCCGTGACGGTGAGCCACTGGCCCAGGCGCGGATGCGCACGCAGGCCTTCGGGAACGGGGGGCCGCGTCATGCCCCGGCCACCTTCTGCACCGCGCGCACGATGCGGTTGTGCACGCCGCAGCGGCACAGGTTGCCGTCCAGGGCCTCCCGGATCGCCTGTTCGCCGGGTTTCGGATCGCGCCGCAGCAGGGCCGCGCCGCACATCAGCATCCCGGTGGTGCAGAAGCCGCATTGCAGCGCCTGCTCCTCCACGAACGCGGTTTGCAACGGATGCGGATCGGCCCGCGTGCCCAGGCCTTCCAGCGTGGTGACGTCGCGCCCGGCCGCCGCCTCCATCGAGGTGTCGCAGGCGTGCCGGGCCTCGCCGTCCACGAGCACCGTGCAGGCGCCGCACTGGCCCAGGCCGCAACCCAGGCGCGTCGCCTTCAGGCCGCAGGTGTCGCGCAGGATCTCCAGCAGCGACTGCGTGGGCTCCGCGCGAACCGTGGTCGCCTGCCCGTTGAGCGTGAACGCGAACTCGGCGGGCACGCCGTCACTCCGGCTTGATGCCCGACGCCTTCACGATCGCGCCCCACTTCGCGATGTCCTTGTTGAGGTAGTCGGCGAACTCCGCCGGGTTCATGGACATCGGCGTCGCGCCCTGCTTCGTCCACGCGGCCTTGGTCTCGGGCTGCGCGACGATCTTGCGCACTTCCGCGTTGAGCTTGTCCACGACGGCCTGCGGCGTGCCCTTGGGCGCCATCAGCCCGAGCCAGATGGTGGCTTCGTAGTTCGGCACGGTCTCGGCCACGGTGGGCAGGTCGCTGGTGCGCGTCAGGCCCGTGGTGGCGAGCGCGCGCACCTTGCCTTCCCTGGCCACGGGCACCATGGTGGTCACCGCGTCGAACATCATGTCGACCTGGCCGCCCATCACGTCGGTGCGGGCGCCCGAGCTGCCCTTGTAGGGCACGTGCACGATATCCACGCCGGCCAGGTGCTTGAACAGCTCGCCGGCCATGTGGTACGGCGTTCCGTTGCCGGAGGACGCGTAGTTCATCTTGCCCGGCCTGGACTTGGCCAGCGCGATCAGCTCCGGCAGCGTCCGGGCCTGCACCGAGGGGTGGACCACCAGCAGCAGGTCCGACGAGTTGATCGGCGCGACGCCGACGAAGTCCGACATCAGCCTGAACGGCTTGTTCGGGATCAGCGTCTCGTTCACCGTGTGCGTGTTGGACATCAGCAGCAGCGTGTAGCCGTCGGCCGGCGACTTGGCCACGAGGTCGGTGCCGATGACCGAGCCCGCGCCCGGCTTGTTGTCCACCACGAACGGCTGCTTGAGCGAGTCACCCAGGCGCTGCGCGATGAAGCGCGCGTAGTTGTCGGCCGGGCCGCCGGCGGCGAACGGCACGATGACCTTCACTGGCCGGTTGGGATAGTCGCTCTGGGCGAACGCGCCGGTGGCGACGGCCAGGGCGGCGGCTGCGGCCAGCAGGCGCAGGACGGGGCGGCGGGCGAGGGTCATCGTTGTCTCCTTGTTTTCGCGTTTTCGTCGTCGGTTGTCAGGCGAACCTGTTCTCGATCGAGCCGATGCCGTCGATCTCGATGCGGACCACGTCGCCGGCGGCCAGATAGCGCGGCGGCTTGAAGCCCATGCCCACGCCGGCGGCGGTGCCGGTGGCGATCAGGTCACCCGGCAGCAGCGTGATGCCGCGCGACACGGTCTCGATCAGCGTCGGGATGTCGAAGATCATGTTCTCGGTGGGCGCGTCCTGGCGCAGCTCGCCGTTGACCCAGCAGCGCACGTGGGTCTTGCGGCCGTCCATCTCGTCGGCCGTCACGATCCACGGTCCCATCGGGCAGAAGGTGTCGAACGACTTGCCCATGTCCCATTGCTGGTGGCGCATCTGCACGTCGCGGGCCGTCACGTCGTTACAGATCGTGTAGCCGAAGATGTGCCGCATCGCGTCGGCCTTGGCGATGTTCTTGCCGCCCTTGCCGATGACGACCACCAGCTCGGCCTCGTAGTCGATCTGCGAGGACACCGCCGCGCCCGGCAGGGCGACGGGGTCGAACGGGCCGTTGACGGTCTCGGGCACCTTGGTGAAGACGATCGGCCATTCCTGCACGTTGGCCGCGTTGTCCTTGAACACGGACGTGGCCAGCTCCTTGGCATGGGCGTGGTAGTTGCGGCCCACGCACCAGACGTTGCGGCGCGGCAGCGGGATGGGCGCTTCCAGCTTCACGGAGGCGACGGGCACGCCGGCGGATTCCAGCGCGGGCAGCGGCTCGCCACGGACGGCCGCTTCGACCAGGGCCTGAGCGCCACGCTGGGCGGCTTCGGGGGACAGCTTGAAAGGCGTGACCAGCCGGCCATCGGCCGAAACCTGGCCCACTTGCCGGCGGCCGCCGGCGACGAAAGTAGCGATGCGCATCGAAGCTCCAAAGCGTTCGCGTCAATTGGTCTTGACGCCGAACCAATAACAACCAAAACGGTCTGCGATGATAGGCCGATAGCTGCCGCCGTCAAGCGGGTCGCTGGGGAATTGCTGCCAGGCCGAATTGGTATGATTTGGTTCAAACCAAGGAGGGAACACCGTTGAACACCGCATCGGGCTTGCGCGACTACATCCTCGCCAGCCTGCGCGCCAACCGCTGGCAGGCCGGCGACCGCCTGCCGACCGAGCGGGCGCTGTGCGACCAGTTCGGCATCAGCCGCACCAGCGTGCGCCGCGTGCTGCAGGAGCTGAAGGAACTCGGCGCCATCAGCCAGACCGTGGGCAGCGGCACTTACGTGACGGAGCAGGCCGGCACGGTGGTGAACGGCATGGCGGCCGCCGACCCGGTGCGCCAGACCAGCCCGGCCGAGCTGATGGAGGCGCGGCTGTCGCTGGAGCCGGCGATCCTGGAGATGGTGATCGGCAACGCCACCGCGGCGGACTTCGAGCAGATGGATGCCTGCTGCGACCGGGCGGAGGCCGCGACCACGCTCGAGGAGTTCGAGCACTGGGACGGCATGCTGCACGAGACGATCGCCGTGGCCGCCCACAACAGCTTCGTGTCCAACGTGTTCCAGCTGATGAACCAGGTGCGCAACCAGGGCGAGTGGGGCGTGCTGAAGAAGCGCAGCGTTACCCCCGAGCGCCGGTTGCAGTACCAGGCCGAGCATCGCCAGCTGGTGCAGGCCCTCAAGCGCCGCGACGTGCACGAGGCGCGCGCCGTCGCCACCGAGCACCTGCTGCGGGTGCAGCGCAACCTGCTGCGGCCCTGAGGCCCGCGGCAGCGCCTACCTGAACTCCCCGCACTTCTTCGCGGTCTCCACGGACCTTCGCAAGCCGGTGTTCGCGCAGGCGGCCCGGGCGGCTTTGACGCACGCGGCGGCGGACACGTCCTCCTCCGGTTTGGTCTGCCGGCGCAGGCCCGGGATCACGAACGGCCGGAAGGTCTTGCCGCACTCGCCGCTGATGCCCGGGTCGCCGTTGTCGCGGGCGAGCTCCGTCACCACGTCCCACGCGCGGTAGGCGACCTCGAAGGAAGTCGCGGGAGGGGTTGCGGGCTGGGCGATCGAGGAGGCGTGCACCAGGACCATCGCGGCGGCAGCGGATGAGCTGGAGCGCAGGAACTTCATGCGCGCGAGTCTAGGCGGACCCGCGCAAGCCCCCTTGCGCGGCCGCGGCCCGCACGTTAGCTTGCCAACGTCACGATCACGGGAGACATGCATGCGCGTCGCGAGAAGCTTCCTGGCCGCACTGGCCTTCTGTGCCCTGTCCCTGTCGGCCCTCGCGGCGGACTATCCGGCGCCCAGGGACGGCGTCTTCACCCTCAAGGACTTCCGCTTCCGCTCGGGCGAAGTGCTGCCCGAACTGCGCCTCCACTACGTCACCGTCGGCGCGCCCACGGGCATCCCGGTCCTCGTGCTGCACGGCACGACGGGTTCCGCGCAATCCATGCTCACGCCCGGTTTCGCGGGCGAGCTCTTCGGGCCGGGCCAGCCGCTGGACGCGAGCCGCTACCACATCATCATTCCCGACGGCATCGGCCACGGGCAGTCCAGCAAGCCTTCGGACGGCCTGCGCGCGAAGTTTCCGAAGTACGACTACGACGACATGGTCGAAGCGCAGTACCGCCTCGTCACCGAAGGCCTGGGCATCAGGCACCTGCGCCTGGTGATGGGCAACAGCATGGGCGGCATGCACACCTGGATCTGGGGCGTGAAGTACCCCGACGCGATGGACGTGATGGTGCCCATGGCCAGCCAGCCCAGCGCGATGTCCAGCCGCAACTGGATCATGCGCAGGCTGATCATCGACTCGATCACGCAGGACCCGGAGTGGAACGGCGGCAACTACACGAAGCAGCCCCGCTCCGCCCAGTTCGCCTCGGTCTTCTACGGCTTCGGCACGAGCGGCGGCAACCAGGCGCTGGCCAAGGCCGCGCCCACGCGCGAGAAGGCCGACGCGCTGCTGGATGCGCGCATGAAGGCGCCCTTCCGCGCGGATGCCAACGACACGCTCTACCAGTGGTCCTCGTCCGGCGACTACAACCCGTCGCCGGGCCTGGATCGCATCAAGGCCACCGTGCTGGCGATCAACGCGGCGGACGACGAGCGCAACCCGCCCGAGACCGGCGTGATGGAAGCCGAGATGAAGCGCGTGAAGAACGGGAAGCTCTATCTCATCCCGGCGAGCGCGGACACCGCGGGCCACGGCACCACCGGCAACGCGAGGTGGTACAAGGCCCAGCTCGCCGAGGTGCTGAACGGGCCGGCGGCTAAGTGATCAGTCCGGCGCGGGGGCTTCCCAGGTGAGGAGCTCCGCGAGACGGATCACCACCCACTGAGCCTCGGCCGGCGTAACAGGCCCCTCCGCTTCGGAGAGCCCGATCCGGATGGTCTTGAGCAGCTCGACCTCCGGCGCGCCGGTCCTGAACTGCATGGTGGATGCCTGCTCGGTCAGCATCTGGGCGAGGTCTTCGCACAGCTCGTAGCGCTCGCGCACCACCGACATGGTCTCGGTCAGCCGGCCGGCCGGCGAGGTGAACAGCGCGGTGAACGAAGGCGGCACTTCGATCTGGTTCGGATCGTCCATCGCTCACCTCGCGCCGAAGCGGGCGATGGCACGCTCGCGGGCCTTGGCCGCTTCCGCCTCGCGGGTCCGGGGCTCGGCGCTCGTCACCAGCGAGCGGATCAACGTCCGCGCCGTTGCCGCGACCTCCTCGACCGCGCGTTCGAAAGCTTCCTCATTCGCCTTCGAGGGGACATTGAAGCCGCTGAGCTTGCGGACGAACTGCAGCGATGCATCGCGGATCTCGAGTTCCGTCGCCGGCGGCTCGAAATTGAAGAGGGTCTTGATGTTCCGGCACATGGTCGCCATGGTACGCAGGCGCCCGAGGCCGCCCTACACTGGGCCGATGGCAGGCAAGAACAAGAAGGGCCAGGATCCGTGGGCGCGCTGGCGCATCGAGGCGCCCGTCGAGCGCTTCTCCCTCGCCGCGCTGGACCCGGGCGACAAGCCTTTCTCCTCGGGCGACAAGGCTGCCGATCGCGCCCGCGTCGACGAGCTCGCGCTGGAGCTGGACGCACTGCAGAACCTCTTCTACGCGGACCGCCGCCACAAGCTGCTGCTCGTGCTGCAGGGGCTGGACACCAGCGGCAAGGACGGCACCTTGCGCGCGGTGCTCGGGCGGATGAGTCCGATCGGGGTGCGCACGGTCGCGTGGCAGGCGCCGAGCCCGGTGGAACGCGCGCACGACTTCCTCTGGCGCATCCACCACGAGGTCCCGGGCGCCGGCGAGATCGTCTGCTTCAACCGCAGCCACTACGAGGACGTGCTGGTGCCCGTGGTGTCCGGCGCGATCACGGCCAAGGAGAAGGAGCGCCGCTACGCCCACATCAACGACTTCGAGCGCCTGCTGGCGCAGACCGGCACCGTCGTGCTCAAGTTCATGCTGCACATCTCGCGCGACGAGCAGCGCGAGCGCCTGCAGGCCCGCATCGACGACCCGCACAAGCGCTGGAAATTCCAGCGCGGCGACCTCGACGTGCGCAAGCAATGGGACGCCTACCAGCTCGCGTACGAACAGCTGCTGGCCGCCACCTCGACCGCGTGGGCGCCCTGGACCGTCGTCCCGGCGGATTCCAAGACGCACCGCAACCTCATGATCGCGCTCGCGCTGCGCGACACCTTGCGGTCGCTGGACCTGCGCTACCCCGACGGGGATCCCCTGCTGAGCAGCCTCAAGGTCGAGTGACCCGCTCCGGTGCCAAGGCGTAACTGGCGCCCTGCATCGCCCGACCCGCCGCGACGATCCGCGCGGCTCCTGAACGCGACGGCGTATCCGCGTCCAACACTCGGTTGCGGATGCCGGGCCGCAGGAGGCCCATGGAGCTCGGCCTTTTTCTACAACGTGGACCTGAACGCTCAGGGAGTTCACATGCAGTACCAGGTTCGCGGCACCGTTGCACCTTTTCTTGTCGGGCTCGTGCTCGCACTGGCGGGCTGTGGTGGCGGGGGTGGAGGCACGGGCGCCGACCCGACCTCCCTGGCCAGCACTTCCGCCGGTCAGCCGGCGCCTGCCGGCATCGCATCCGGATCCGGTGGTCCGGCATCCGGACTGGGACAGGGCGGAGCGCCTGCGGACCCGGTCTCCCCTGCGCCGTCCAGCCCGGCGGCCGAGGTCCGCTACACGCTCGGTCCCTCCTCGACCGCCAACGACACCACGGCCGATTTCCAGACCCTGGTCGGCATGTCGGCGACCAGCGACGGCGGCTATCGCATCGTGTGGTTCACCGCGACGTTCGACGCCGCCGGCGCCGTCCAGCGCGACTACTTCGAGCAGCGCTACGACGCGGCAGGCCGGCGCGTGGGCGGCGAGACGGCCATCGACGTGCCGACCGAGGACCTGTCCGCGAGCCGGGACGCGCGTGTTGATGCGCTGGGCGGCGGCTACCTGCAGTTCGGGCTGACCGAAGCGTTGCGCGCAGGCCTGCGCATCCAGCACTTCGCCGCGGACGGCACCGCGCTGGATGCGCCGATCGAACTCGGCGGCGCCGCCCACGGCTGGAGCGCCGCGCGACTCGCCCTTCCGGGCGGCGCCGTCGCGATCACCTGGCAGCCGCTGAGCTCGGTCGGTCCGGGCGAGATGCAGACCGCGCTCCTGACGCCCGCACCACGTTGAGCGCTGAGCCGACGCGACTTGCGCGGCAGCGCGATCACACTCCGCCCATGAGCGGAATTCGCGAAGCGTTGCCCCGTGTCCGGGATGCCGTGCTGTCCATCCCCGGCCTGCACGTCACGTTCCGGGCCATGCGCAACTACATCCTGCACCAGAGCGCCAACCAGGCCGGCAGCCTGGCGTTCTCGTCGGTGCTGGCGATGTTTCCGCTGCTGCTCCTGCTGTCCGCTTCCGCCGGCTTCTTCGGCCAGCCCGGCGACGCCGCGGCGCTGGCCGATCGCGTGATGGAGTACGCGCCGCAGCTGGTGCGCGACGCGATGCAACCGGTCATCAAGCAGGTGCTGGCCCAGCGCAGCCAGGCTTTGCTGGCCATCGGGGTGCTGGTGACGGTATGGACGGCCTCGTCGGGCGTGCAGGCCATCCGCTCGGCGCTGAACCGCGCCTATGGCATCGATCGCGGTCTTCCTTTCTGGAAGGCCCGCATCAAGGTCACGCTGTTCACCATCATCGTGGGCGGCGCGATCCTGGCGGCGTTCAGCTCCGTGGTCATCATGCCGTACGTGTGGCAGCTGGTGGAGGCGACCACGGGCGGAGGGCAGGACACGATCTTCGTCCACCTCAGCGTCCGCTACGGCCTGGCCTATCTGGTGCTGGTGACCTTGTACGCCCTGCTCTACGGCTGGCTGCCCGACATCCCCCAGCGGCTGTACACCGTGATCCCGGGCGCGCTGGTGGGCGCCGCGCTGTGGGTGGCGGCGGCCGCGACGCTGTCGTACACGTTGCGCAGCGCCGGGAAGCTGGCGCTGATCTACGGCAGCTTCGCCGGCGTGGTCGGCACGCTGGTGTTCCTCTACATCAGCGCGACCACGCTCATCTTCGGCGCGGAGATCAACGGCGTGCTGCGGGAGCGAACGCTGCCGGGGCCCCGCGACCTCAGTCGAGACTGATCTGCGCGCGCTGCGCGACGGCCTTGAAGGCGCCGACCTCGTCGCGGATCAAACGGCGGAACGCGTCCGGGCCGAGCACCACCGGCTCCAGGCCCGCGTTCTCCAGCGTCTTGCGCACCTCGGGCTCGGCCATCACGGCGGCCAGCTCGCGGTTCAGGCGGGCCAGCACGGCTTCCGGGGTGCGCGCGGGCGCCGCCACCGCGTACCAGCTCACCAGCGAGGCCTTCGGGATCTTCGCTTCGGCATAGGTCGGCACATCGGGCAGCAGCGCGGCGCGCTGGTCGCCGGTGACGGCCAGCGCGCGCAGCTTGCCCGCCTTCACCTGCGGCGCCGCGGCGGCCACCGTGTCGAAGCCGATCGGCAGCTCGCCGGAGATCAGCGCCGTCAGCGCCGGTGCGCTGCCCTTGTACGGGACGGGCGTCATCCTGGCCTGGGCCGTCTCGGCCAGCATCGCGCCCGCCAGGTGAGGACCGGAGCCGCTTCCGAAGGTGGCGTACATCAGGCCGTTGGCATCGGCCCGCGCGCGCTGCAGCAGCTCGGCCACCGAGGTGATCTGCGTCGAGGCCCCGGTCACCAGCACCAGCGGGGCCTTCGCCACCACCGCCACGTGCGAGAAGCTGTCGATCGGGTCGTAGGGCAGCCCGGGCTTGAGCGCGGGCAGGATCGAATAGGTGGACGAGCCCGACAGCAGCAGCGTGTGGCCATCGGGGGTAGCGCGTGCGACAGCGGCCGCGCCGATGGCGGTGGCCGCTCCGGGGCGGTTGTCGATCACGACGGGCTGGCCCAGCTTCGGCGAAAGTCGGTTGGCGACCCGACGGGCGACGATGTCGGTGCCGCCGCCGGGCGGGAACGGCACCACGAGCGTGACGGGGCGGGTGGGCCACTCCTGCGCGAAAGCCGGGGCGGCGAAAGCCAGGCACGTGGCGCTCACGGCCAGGAAGGATCGAAGCAACTTCATCGGTCGGTAAAAAGGAAAGTGGAAACGGTTCAGGCGGCCCGCGCCGCGCGCACGGCGGCCGCGCGCTCGCCGAGGTCCCAGAACAGGCCGGCCATCACGGCCAGGCCTTCCCGGGCCACGGGCGCCAGCAGGTGCTCGTTGGGCGCGTGCTGCGCGCAGGCCGGATAGGAATGCGGCACCCACAGCGTGGGCAGGCCCAGCGTGTTGGCGAAGATGTCGTTGGGCAGCGAGCCGCCCAGGTTGGGCAGCAGCGCCGGCCGCTTGCCGGTGCTGCGCTCCATCGATTCGAGCGCCCAGCGCACCCACGGGTCCTGCGGATCGAGCCGGGTGGCCGCGCCGCTGGCGCCGGGATGGATCTGCACCGCCTCGAAGCCCTGCGCATCCAGGTGCGCGCGCAGCGCGGGAACGATGCGGTCGAGCTCGGTGCCGACGACGAAGCGCAGCTGGCAGAACACCCGCGCGCCCGGCGGGATGGCGCCCACCGGCTGGGCCGGATTGCCCGCGACCATGGCCAGCACCTCCAGGCTGTTCCAGCCGATGACGCGCTCGGCCGGCGTCAGCCCCGGTTCGCCCCAATCGGCGTCGATGGCCGGGTCGTCCTCGCCGCCGCCGACCTCGATGTCGACCAGCGCCTGCCGCACCGGCGCGGGAACCTCGCGCGGCCGCAGCGCATCGACGAGCACGCGGCCGCGGGGACTCACCATCGAGGCCACCGCGTTCGCCAGCACGATGGCCGGGTTGGCCAGCAGGCCGCCCCAGTTGCCCGAGTGGTAGGCGCGCTCGCGGCATTGCAGCCGCAGCTCGAAGTTGAGCGCGCCGCGCGAGCCCAGGAACAGCGTGGGCCGCTGCGCGTGCAGGCGCGGGCCGTCGCTGGCCAGGAACAGGTCGGCCCGCAGCGCCTCGCGCTCGCGCGCGCAGAACTCGCCCAGGCCCGGCGAGCCGGCTTCCTCGCCGGTCTCCACCAGCAGCTTCACGTTGAAGCCCAGCCGTCCTTCACGCGCGGCGATCACCTGCTCGAGCGCGGCGAGGTTGATGGTGTGCTGGCCCTTGTTGTCGGCCGTGCCGCGTCCGTACCAGCGCTCGCCTTCGATGCGCAGCTCCCACGGCGCGAGGCCCTCGCGCCACTGCGGCGCCTGGCCGCGCACCACGTCGCCGTGCGCGTACATGAGCACGGTCGGCAGGTCGGCGGCCTCGATGCGCTCGGCGACGAGGAACGGCAATCCGGCCGCGGCCGGGTTCTCGTGAAGGCGGCACTGGAATCCGAGCGGCGCCAGCGAACCCGCCATCTCTTCCTCGAGGTAGGCGCGCAGCACCGGCGCGGACTGCGGCTCTTCGCTCTCGGACGCGTAGCGGACGCGCCGCGCCAGCGTGGCGGCCAGCGCGCCGGAATCGAGGACGGCTTGCGCGCGCTCAAGGGCTTGGGTACGACTCATGCCCCGCACTTTAGCGCCGCGCCCATCGCCTCGGCGCCGTATGCAAGAGGCAGCACCGTGCCCGGCCGTGGCATGTCGCCGACGTTCGAACGTTATCGGCGATAAACGTTGGCATGCGTACAGACAGGCCGCGGGCCTCCCTTTATCTTCGCTCCTGCCTAGGAGTGAGGACACAGGGATGGTGAGCATCGAATGCCACAGGAGTGGCCCGGAGCCGATCGTGCTTGCGCGCGGCCAGGCCGGCGGCTTCTCGACTTTCAGGAACCCTCCGTGCGTGTGGCCGGAGAGCATGGTCGGACAACCGGGTGCGCCGGTGCGGGTCCACCTGGTCGACAGGGACGCGCACCTGCGCGGCGTGATCGCGCAGGAACTGATGAGCGACAGCCGGACGGTGGTGGCCGGCCAGGCCGGATCGCTGCGCGAGGCGCCGCGCCTCATCCGTTGCACCCGCTTCGACGTGCTTCTCATGGAAGTTTCCGATGAGGAAGAATCGACGTTCGAGCTGATCAAGCTCGCGCGGAGCGTTCAGCCGGACGCGGAGGTGGTGGCTCTGGCCAGGCACGAGGCGGAAGAGGTCGCGCTGAAGGCCTTCGACCTCGGGGCCGCCGGCTTCCTGGTGAAGAACTCGCTCTTCGTCAGCTTCGTGCAGGCGGTGCTGCAGGTGGCCAACGGCGGCGCGGCGATCTCGCCCGCGCTCTCTCGCAAGCTGCTGCTCAAGGACCGTTCCCCGGCTGTTCAGGCGGTCCCGAGCGCGCCCGAACCTGCGGACGAGGTCGTGCGCATCAGGCTTTCGTCGCGGGAAACGGAAGTCCTGCGCATGATCGCGTGCGGCCTCACCAGCATCCAGATCGGCGAGCGCCTGGCCATCAGCTGCACGACCGTCAACTCGCACGTGAAGAACATGTACCAGAAGCTCCACGTGCGCTCGCGCGCCCAGGCGGTGAGCTGCGCGAATGCGTGGGGCCTGATCTAGCTGTGAAGGTTCAATAGGTTCTTGCGGGTGTTCACCCGGAGAGGTTTTGAGAGACTGGAAATCGCCAAACCCCCAGCCCACTCAACTTTTCCAGACCGGATGAACACCCATAAGAATGCCCGATTGACGTACCTGCGCCGCCTGGAGCTGGTTCAAGACATCACCGAAGGTGGCCTGTCGGCCTCAGAAGCTGCTGCCAAGCAGGGCGTCAGTGCCGTGACCGCGCGCAAGTGGCTGGGCCGCTACCTGGCCGACGGAGCGGCCGGCCTTCTGGACAAATCTTCCCGGCCTGAGAAGTCGCCGCGCGCCATCGCCCCAAGCGTGGCGCTGACCATCGTCGAGCTGCGCCGCAAGCTGTTCTTGCAGGCGCATATCGCCTCGTACATGGGCGTGTCCAAGGCCACGGTGAGCCGAGTGCTGCGCCGCGCCGGGCTGTCTCGGTTAAGCAATTTGCGGCCCGACGAGCCGGTTCAACGCTACGAGCGCGAGCATCCCGGCGAGCTGCTGCACATCGACATCAAGAAACTGGGGCGCTTCGACAAGGTAGGCCATCGCATCACCGGCGATCGCCGCCAGCGCGCTCGCCAGATCGGCTGGGACTACGTCTTCGTGGCGGTGGACGACCATAGCCGGGTGGCCTTCACCCAGGTCCATCCAGACGAAAGCCGCTACAGCGCCGAGGCGTTCCTGCGTGCTGCCGTGAACCACTTCAAGCGCTGGAACGTTCCAGTGCAACGGGTGATGACGGACAACGGCATGTCGTTCCGCTCAGGGCTGTTCGCACAGGCCTGCCTGGAGCTGGGCATCACGCAGAAGTTCACTCGTGCCTACCGTCCCCAAACCAACGGCAAGGCTGAGCGCTTCATCCAATCGGCTCTACGGGAATGGGCCTACGGACGAATCTACGAGAACTCAGAGCAACGCTGCCAAGCGTTGCCCGCCTGGACGCACTTCTACAACTGGCACCGCCCGCACCACGGCATCGACCTGATGCCGCCAGTGTCGCGTCTCTCAGTTCCTCGAAAGAACCTCTTGACTCTTCACATCTAGCTACGGCCCCACCCGGCCGATCCGCAGCGCCTGTCCTTCCGCCGTGAGGACGTAGAGCTCCCTGCGGCCGTCCTCGCCGAAGGACTGGACGGTTCCCATGTTCGCTATCGATTGCCGCTGGTCGGTGGCGGAGCCGCCGCTGAACACGAAGCTGCGCAGCCACCCGCCGCAGAAGTCGGAATAGAAATAGCGCCCCTGAAGTTCGGGCAGCGCGCTCCCGCGATAGACGAAACCGCCGACGACGGAACAACCACCGCTCGCATCGTGCGAATACTCCAGCACCGGCAACGTGAAGCCGCTCGTGCTGCAGGGGCTCGACGAGAAGCATGAGGTTCCTTCGGTGACGTTCCAGCCGTAGTTCAGCCCCGCGCCGTCAGCCGCGCTCACGTCCACTTCCTCGATGCGCTCCTGGCCGACGTCCGCGATGTAGAGGCGACCCGCGGGCGGATCGAATGCGAAGCGCCACGGGTTGCGCAGGCCGTAGGCCCAGATCTCGCCGCGCCGGTTCGGCTGCCCCTGGAAGGGATTGGTCGAGGGAATGGTGTACGGCGTGGCGGCGCTGGCATTGCTCACGTCGATGCGCAGGAGCTTGCCCAGCAGCGAGTCGAGGTTCTGGCTGTTGCCGGACGGATCGCCGCCACCGCCTCCATCCCCGGTCCCGATGTAGAGGAAGCCATCGGGACCGAACCGGACCAGCCCGCCCTTGTGGTTGGGGAAGGTGCGGTGGGTGATCGTCAGGATGCGAAGCGGCGCCGGGTCCGCCACGTCGGGATTGCCGGCGGACACCTGGAAGCGCTCGATCGCGATGTCGCCGCTGACCTCCGTGAAATACACATAGAAGAAGCCGTTGACGGCATATCGCGGATCGAAGGCCATCGACAGCAGGCCGCCTTCGCCTGCCACGCCGACCCGGGACGTGATGTCGAGGAACGGCGTGGCCGACGGGACGCCGCCCTGCGCGATCACGATCCGGCCCGCGCGCTCGACGATGAAGAGACGCGCATCCCCCTCGGGGGCCGTCGCGAACACGGGCGCATTCAAGCCGGTGACGGCCACCGATGCGACCAAGGGAAGCAACGGCAGGGGCGACGGAGCCGGACCGCCGTCCCCGCCGCCACCGCCGCCGCAAGCGGCCAGCATCGCCATCAGGAGCAGGTGGGCGGGCTTCATCACGATCACGGCGGTTGGGAGACTGTGGGCGCCGCCCGCGGCTGGACGGATCGGACAAGGCTCCATCGCGCTGTACGCGGTTTCCAACGCAGAGCTGGAGGCCGCACCAGCCGGCATCCGGGCACGCGGGCCGCTAACATCGTCGATCCGGGTCGTGCCCCATGCGCCGCCCGAGCCTCATGCGGCCACCACCGGACATCTCCCCCTACATCGGCAAGCTCATCCGCTTGCGACGCGACCTCCACATCCATCCCGAACTGAGGTTCGAAGAGACTCGCACCGCCGGCGAGGTGGCCGCCTGGCTGCAGGCCCTGGGCCTGCCGGTGCAGCGCGGTCTGGGCGGCAC